>NZ_JBEOSP010000012.1:0-216426 GCF_040303105.1 Kitasatospora sp. NPDC096128
CTGGCGTTGACTTTTGGCACGCTGTTGAGTTCTCAAGGAACGGACGCTTCCTTCGGACCGCCTTCCAGCGGGCCCTCCGGGCGCTTCGTTCTTTCGTGTTTCCAGCTTATCAGATGTTTTCCGCTCCGTTTCCGGGGCTTCGTCATCCAACTCGCTTCTGCCGTCCGGGGTTTGACGCCCTGTCCGACGTTTCAAACTCTAGCCGACCCCCGCTCCGAAAAGCGAATCCAGCCGCAATCCGATAAACGCACACACCGAATCAGCACCGAGCCGAGACGCGAAAAAGCGAAACGACCGGTACGAACCGGAAGTGGTGTTTCAAGGGATTGGCCGCTCCGGGACCGTCCGCGCAGACGCGTGTCCGGTGCTCCCTGCCGAGCGACCAGTGAACACTACCCCTCCCCGAGGCCCGAGGCAAAACCCGGCCCGTCTGCCCCACGGCTCGGCGGCGCGGGGCGAGAACGAGGGCGAGGCAAGGCGGCTTGCCCGGGTCGGCCGGGTACACGACGCTGAGCCCAGAGCACGAGGACTTCGGGCGGGCCCGGATCGCGCGCCGATGGGTTTCCGCGCCGCGCTCGTCGGTACGCCGGCACCCACGGACGGAAGGCTGGGCCATGCGGAAGCTGATCTACGGCATGAACCTGACCCTGGACGGCTACATCGCCGCGCCCGGCGACGACATCGGCTGGAGCGGACCGCCGAGCCCCGAGCTGTTCCGGTGGTGGCTCGGCCACGAGCAGGCGAGCAGCCTGTCGCTGTACGGGCGCAAGCTATGGGAGACGATGAGTTCCTACTGGCCGACCGGCGACCGGCAGCCCGACGCCACCCCGGCGCAGATCGAGTTCGCGCGGAACTGGCGGGACACGCCGAAGGTGGTGTTCTCCTCGACGATCGACGAGGTCGACTGGAACGCCCGCCTGGTCTCCGGCGACGCGATCGCCGAGATCACCCGGCTCAAGGCCGAGGAGGGCGGCCCGATGACCATCGGCGGCGCGACCCTCGCCGGGGCGGCCATGCGCGTCGGGTTGATCGACGAGTACGTGCTCGCCGCCCATCCGGTCCTGGTGGGCGGCGGCACACCGTTCTTCACCGCGCTGGACAGCTGGGTGGACCTGACCCTGGTGGAGACCCGGACGTTCCCCGGCGGCGTGGTCCTGACCAGGTACGAGACGAGGCACTGAGCAGCTCAGCTGCCGGGGTGATCAGACGGTGAGCACGAGCTTGCCCTGGAGGTGACCGCGGTCGAGCACCCGGTGCGCGTCGACGACGCGCTCGACAGGACCGCCGAGCGTCTGCTGGGTGATGACTCGCATGACTCTCCTGTGCTTTGTCGGTGGGGAGCGATTCCAGGCTGGGTTTTCGACAGGAACCGCCAGGTACCTTGGGCGCCATGAGCGGTTTCGGTCCCGGCGACCCCTTTCTCTCCGACTGTCCGGCGCGTCTGGCGGTCGAGCTCATCGCCGACAAGTGGACCGTGGTCGTGCTCTACGGCCTCAGCAAGGGCCCGGTGCGCCATGGCGAGCTCATCAAGCTGATCGGTGGCATCTCCCGCAAGGTGCTCACCCAGACCCTCCGACGGCTCGAGGCGCACGGACTCGTCCGCCGCCACGCCTACGCCGAGGTGCCGCCCCGCGTCGAGTACGAGCTCACCCCGCTCGGGGCGACGCTGATCGATCCGATCCACGTGCTGACCGAGTGGGCGAGGGCGAACGGCGACGCAGTGCTCGATGCGCTGGACGCCGAGCCCGAGCCGCTCGCCGCTGACGGCTGAAGCCCCGCCGGGGCGTCGCGCCGGGCACGGCCACCGGCATCGCGGACGCCGGTACTGGGCCGACCAGGGGATTCCGGGCTCCGCCGGCCCTCGGTGCCCGCTCACCCCGGAGCGCTGCCACTAGCTTTGTCGACGCTTGGTCAACCCCGTCCCCCTTCCCCTGGGATCAGCCATGTCCAAAGCCCGTCGGCGCGCCCTCGTCACCGCCACCGCCTTGCTGGCACTGCTCGGCAGCGGATCGCCAGCCGTCCCGGCCGTCCTCCCGGCCGCCCTCCCCGTCCAGTCCCCGATCGCCGCGCACCACCACGGCGACGCCGTCCTGCACGGCACCAGCAGCAACTGGGCCGGGTACTCCGCCACCGGCGGCCGGTTCACCAGCGTCAGCGCCGACTGGGTCCAGCCGGCCGTCAGCTGCGCCAAGTCCGATGCCTGGTCGGGTTTCTGGATCGGGCTCGACGGCGACGGCAGCAAGACGGTCGAGCAGATCGGCACCGAGGCGGACTGCTCCAGCGGCTCCCCGGTGTACTCCTCCTGGTACGAGATGTACCCGGCCTACCCGTCCACGTTCCAGGACACCGTTCGCCCCGGCGACCACTTCACCGCGAGCGTCACCACCGACGGCAGCGGCGCCTTCACCCTCACTCTGTCCGACACCACGCGGGGCTGGTCCCACGTCATCGACAAGTCGCTGAAGAACGCCGCGCTGGCCTCCGCCGAGGTGATCGCCGAAGCCCCGTCCAGTCTCTTCGGCGTCCTCCCGCTGGCCGACTTCGACGTCGTCCGCTTCACCGACGCCAAGGTCAACGGGCAGAGCCTCGGTGCGGCGAAGCCGTCGCTCATCGACATGGCCAAGAACGGCGTCACCAAGGCCACCACCTCCCCGCTCACCGACGGCACCGACTTCTCGGTGACCTGGCACCACCGCTGACGGCTCCCCGCTGACCATTCCCCGCTGACGACTCCCCGCCGCCGTCGGCCGCCTCCGGTGGTCGGCGGCGGCCGGCGGCTCCGTCAGGCTCCGCCGGCCAGCCGGCGGCCCTGCTCCAGGAAGTCCATGAGGCCGCCCGCCCCGCCGAGTTCACGGACCGTCCGGGCGGCGCCGAACGGCGCGTGCCAGAACTCCCCCTGCCGCGGGGCGTGCGGGCCGACGTACGCGTACGGCTCCCCCTGGAAGGCGTCGCCCGGCGAGAGCCCGTAGTTCACCGCGCCGACGGTCACCGCGATGTCGAAGTGCTCGGGCCAGATGACCGGCTCCGCCTCGGGGAACAGGGCGCGCAGCGCCACCTCGCCGAGGGCGAAGCAGTGCGCGAGCCACCGGGCTGCGGCCGGGTCCACCTCGATCGCGTGGTCGGCTGCGACGCCCGGCCCGTCCTGGTACACCCCGTCGGGGGCACCGACGCCGAGCCCGAGCGCCGCGCCGAGCGAGGCGCAGCTGGTCCGTTCGAGCGACACCGCCCGCCCGCGCCCCACCAGCTCGGCCCCGACCACCCGCAGCCACGGCTCGGCCACCGTCCCGAAGCCTCCGGCGCAGGCCCGCAGGCGGATCGTCCCGCTGTCCCGGTGCTGCGGCCCGGCCAGCACCAGCTCGGCCACCGCGTGCAAGGCGCGACGGGTCCGCACCACCGTCCCACTGTCCATGCCCGTATGGTCCCCCGACTCGGTGCCCCGCGCCCGGCCGTCCGCCGAACCCGGCCGCCCGGGGGCGGAGAGTGGCGTGGATCACAGCAGGTCACCCGCGATCGGCGAAATGCCGAGGCCCTCCGGCCGGTTTGCACTCGCGCACCCGCGACCGTTTCCGTCCCGGCGCACACCACCGCAACCCGCGAGGAACCCCATGACCGTCACCGAGCCCTCCGCCTCCCGCGCGGCCGAGATCCTCTCCCGGCCCGTCACGATCAACGGGCTGACCGTGCCCAACCGCATCGCCATGGCCCCGATGACGCGCCAGTTCTCCCCGGGCGGGGTGCCCGGCGAGGACGTGCGCTCCTACTACGCCCGCCGCGCCGCCGCGGGCGTCGGCCTGATCGTCACCGAGGGCACGTACGTCGGCCACGAGTCCGCCGGCCAGAGCGACCGCATCCCGCGCTTCCACGGCGAGGAGCAGCTCGCCGGTTGGGCCGAGGTCGCCGAGTCCGTCCACGCCGCGGGCGGCACCATCGTGCCGCAGCTGTGGCACATCGGCATGGTGCGCAAGCAGGGCGACCCGCCGTTCGCCGACGCCCCCGCCGTCGGCCCGTCCGGCATCCGGCTGGACGGCACCGAGGGAACCGGCCGGGCGATGACCCGGGCCGACCTGGACGCCGTGATCGGCGCCTTCGCGGAGGCCGCCGCGGCCGCCGAGCGGATCGGCTTCGACGGCGTCGAGCTGCACGGCGCCCACGGCTACCTGCTCGACCAGTTCCTGTGGGCCGGCACCAACCGCCGCACCGACGCCTACGGCGGCGACCCGGTCGCCCGGACGAAGTTCACCGCCGAGCTGGTCGCCGCCGTCCGCGCCGCCGTCTCCCCCGAGTTCCCGGTGATCTTCCGCTACTCGCAGTGGAAGTCGGAGAACTACGACGCCCGCCTCGCCGAGACGCCCGAGGAGCTGGAGGCGATCCTCACGCCGCTCGCCGAGGCCGGCGTCGACGCCTTCCACGCCTCGACCCGCCGCTACTGGGTCCCCGAGTTCGACGGCTCCGACCTCAACCTGGCCGGCTGGACCAAGAAGCTCACCGGCCGCCCCACCATCACCGTCGGCTCCGTCGGCCTGGCCGGCGACTTCATCGGCGCCTTCGCCGGCGAGGGCTCCTCCGTCCAGGGCATCGACAACCTCCTCGACCGCCTGGAGCGCGACGAGTTCGACCTCGTCGCCGTCGGCCGCGCCCTGCTCCAGGACCCCGAGTGGGCCGCCAAGGTCCTCGGCGACCGCTTCGCCGAGCTCCGCCCGTACGACGCCGCCGCCGTCCGCACCCTGAGCTGACCGGCACCCGTCCGCACCGGCGCCGGCATCGGGCCGATGCCGGTGCCGGTGCCGATCCCAGTGCCGGTCCGGCGCCGTATGCTCGCCGGATGGAGACGAACGGATCCTTACCGCCGTACGAAGTCCTGGTTGCGGGGCCGTACTTCACCGATCTGGTGTTCCACGGCCTGGACCGGCCGGTGCGGCCGGGCACGGAGGTGTTCGCGGACGGCTTCGGCCTGGTGCCGGGCGGTGCGTACACACCGGCGATGGCGCTGCACCGGCTCGGCCGGCGGGTGGTCTGGAGCGCGGACTTCGGCACCGACCCGTTCAGCGCCCAGGTGCTGTCCTGCGCCCGACAGGAGGGCCTGGACGAGGCCGCGTTCCGCCGACACCCGTTCCCCGTACGGAGCCTGACCGTCGCCCTGGCGTCCGACGGCGACCGGGCGATGGTCAGCTTCCAGGACCCGGTCGAGCCCGAGCCGCTCGTCCCGCTGCTGCGACGCTTCCGCCCGCGCGTCCTGCTGCTGCCCCAACTGCGGTGGGACGAGGGGACGGCAGCGGCGTGCCGGGCCGCGCGGCGGCTGGGCACGCTGGTGGTGATGGACTGCCACGACGCGCCCGCGAGCCTCGCCGACCCGGCCGTCCGCGAAGTCCTCGCGCTGGTCGACGTCTTCACGCCGAACGACGGCGAAGCCCTGCGGCTCACCGGCGCCGACGGCCTGGACGAGGCGGTCGGCCTCCTCTCCCGGCTGGTGCCGACCCTGGTGGTCACCCGCGGCGCGCGGGGCGCCACGGCCGTCCGGGACGGCGAGCGCCACGACGTCCCGGCCGCCCGGACCGCGGCCGGGGCCGCCGTCGTCGACGCGACCGCGGCGGGCGACTGCTTCAACGCCGGTCTGGTGCACGGGCTCCTCGGCGGCTGGAGCCTGCCGGACTGCCTCGCCGCGGCGTCCGTCTGCGGGGCGGCGGCGACCACCGGCCCCGGCTCCAGCGCGGCCCTGCGCGCGCCGGAGCTCGACCGCCTCCTCGGCGCCGCCACCAACATGACGTGAACGCTTCACCACCGGGCGTGACCGTGTTAGCGTCCGTCGGATGTCGAAGATTCTGGTCACCGATCTGGACGGCACCCTGCTCGGCGGCACCCGGGACGACCGACGGCGATTACGGGACGACCTGGCCCGCCACCCCGAGGTGACCACGGTCTTCGCCACCGGACGCGGACCGGCCTCGATCCGCGAACTCCTCCGGGATCCGCTCGTCCCCCGCCCCCGGTGGATCATCGCCGACGTCGGCGCCACCGTCATCGACGGCACCGACCTCACGCCCGTCGACACCGTCCAGGACCAGCTGCGCACCGGCTGGCCCGGACCGGAGCGGATCCGCGGCGCGCTGCGCCGCTTCCCCCGACTCGCCTACCAGCACGGCGTCTCCCAGCACGGCCGGTGCTCCTACCACCTCCCCCCGGACGGGCTCACGCCCGAACTCACCGCGGCCGTCGAAGCCCTCGGCTGCGCCTGGGAGTACTCGGCGGACCGCTACTTCGACGTCCTGCCGCCGGGAGCCTCCAAGGGCAACGCCCTCCGGGCCCTGGCCGGAAAGCTCGGCTGGCAGCCCGACGGGATCCTGGTCGCCGGCGACTCCCTCAACGACCTCTCCCTGTTCCGCGCCGGCACCCACGCGGTGGTCGTCGCCGGAGCCGAACCCGCGCTGCTCAGCGCCCTCGCCGACGACCCCCGGGTGCAGCACCCCGGCCGGCCCGGTGCGGCCGGCATCCACGCGGCGCTCCGCACGCTCGGCTGGCTCCCCCCGGCACCGGAACCCCCGCCCGCCGGCCGGCACTCCCTCGTGGTCGCCTACCACCGCCCGCCCCTGCACTGGAACGGCGAGAGCTGGCAGCCGCCCAGCAGTCCCAACGGCATCCTCCCCACCCTGACCAGCGCCTTCGCCGACCAGCTGCCCGGCGTCTGGGTCACCGCCCGCACCGGCCGGGACCGTCAGGCCCCGCTCCCGCCCCCCGCCTCCGCCCCACCGCTGGCCGCCGTCCCCGTGGAGCCGGGCACCTGGAGCGGCTACTTCCACCGCGCCTGCAAGGAGACGCTCTGGCCGGTCCTGATGTCCGAACCGGACCGGGCCGTCTTCGACGAGCGCTCCTGGGCCGACTACCGCACCGTCAACGCCCGCTTCGCCCGCCACATCAGCGCCCAGGCCGCCCCCGGCGCCACCGTCTGGATCCACGACTACAACCTGTGGCTCGTCCCCGGCCTGCTCCGCCGGGCCAGACCCGACCTCGGCACCGGGCTCTTCCACCACACCCCGTTCCCCGCCCCGGAAACCTTCGCCACCCTCCCCGTCGCCGCCGAACTGCGCGCCTCGCTCGCCTGCCTCGACTGGGCCGGCTTCCACACCGAGGCCTTCGCCGAGCACTTCCGCCGGACCCTCACCGGCCTCCCCCGGCCGCCGCGCACCACCGTCCACCCGCTCGGCGTCGACCGGCCCGCCGTCGAGCGGCTCGTCCGCCTGCGCGCGCCGCACCGGCTCCGCGCACCGCGCCACCGCCCGGCCGACCAGCGCGTCGTGCTCTCCGTCGAACGCCTCGACTACGCCAAGGCCCCGGTCCAGAAGGTCGACGCCGTCGACCGCCTGCTCACCCGCCGCCCCGACCTGCGCGGCCGGCTCACCTTCCGCCTCGTCTGCCCGCCGCCCGAACCCGGCATCACCGCCTACGACACCACCCGCAACCGGCTCGAACAGCGCATCGCCGAGGCCAACACCCGCTGGCAGCAAGGGGATTGGCAACCCGTCGACTACCTTCCCCGTCGTCTCTCCACCGCCGAGGTCATCGACCAGTACCTCACCGCCGACGTCCTCTGGATCACCTCCCTCCAGGACGGCATGAACCTCACCGCCAAGGAGTTCGTCGCCGCCCGAGCCGCCCTGCTCCCCCACCCCCGCGCCGACCCGGGCGTCCTCGTGCTCTCCCGCCACACCGGCGCCGCCGCCGAACTCGGCGAGGCCGCCCTGCTCACCGACCCGCGCTCCCCCGAGGACCTCACCGCCGTCCTCGCCCGCGCGCTCGACCTCCCCCCGGCCGAACGCCACCGCCGCATGACCCGCCTCTCCACCCTCCTCGGCCACACCCGCCCGGCCGACTGGGCCCACCACATCCTCCGCACCATCCGGAGCAGCACCCACCGGGAACCCCACCCCTGAAAGAGAGGTCGAGCAGGATGACCCCGCAATTCGGCGACTACCAGAACGAGATCCACCTCAACGGGCTCGGCGGCGTGCTGCCGACGATGCCCATGACGTTCGCCGACCTGGAGGCCCGGGCCCGGTCGGCGCTGACGCCGTCGGTGCTCTCCTACGTGGCGGGCGGGGCCGGGGACGAGTCCACCCAGCGGGCCAATGTCACCGCTTTCGACCGCTGGGGCCTCTACCCGCGGATGATGGTCGGCGCGGCCCGGCGGGACCTGTCCGTGGACCTGTTCGGCCACACCCTGCCCTCGCCGCTGTTCCTGGCCCCGATCGGGGTGATCGGCCTGTGCGCCCAGGACGGCCACGGCGACCTCGCCACCGCCCGCGCGGCCGCCCGCACCGGCGTGCCGATGATCGCCTCCACCCTGACGGTCGATCCGCTGGAGCAGGTGGCCGCCGAGTTCGGCGACACCCCGGGCTTCTTCCAGCTCTACACCCCCACCGACCGCGCCCTGGCCGAGAGCCTCGTGCACCGCGCCGAGGCCGCCGGCTACCGGGGCATCGTCGTCACCCTGGACACCTGGGTCACCGGCTGGCGCCCGCGCGACCTCGCCGGGGCCAACTTCCCCCAGCTGCGCGGCCGGTGCCTGGCCAACTACACCTCGGACCCGGTCTTCCGCGCCCGCCTCGCCAAGGCCCCGGAGGAGGACCCGGGCGCGGCCGTCCTGGAGTGGGTGCGCGTCTTCGGCAACCCGCTCACCTGGAACGACCTGCCCTGGCTGCGCTCGCTCACCGACCTGCCGATCCTCCTCAAGGGCATCTGCCACCCGGAGGACGTCCGGCGCGCCAAGGACGGCGGCGTCGACGGCGTCTACTGCTCCAACCACGGCGGCCGCCAGGCCAACGGCGGCCTGCCCGCCCTCGACGCCCTGCCCGGCGTGGTCGAGGCCGCGGACGGCCTGCCCGTCCTCTTCGACTCCGGAGTCCGCTCGGGCGCCGACGTCGTCAAGGCCCTCGCCCTCGGCGCCACCGCCGTCGGCGTCGGCCGCCCCTACGCCTACGGTCTCGCCCTGGAGGGCACCGCCGGCGTCGTCCACGTCCTGCGCAGCCTGCTCGCCGAAGCCGACCTCCTGATGGCCGTCGACGGCTACCCCACCCTCGCCGACCTCACCCCTGCGGCCCTCGTCCGGCTCTGACCCCGGCTCCCGGGCAGGTGCTCCGCCGCGTCAGCGGTCCCGCGTCGCCCCGGCGGTGAGCAGGTGGTGGCCCAGGGGCGTGCAGGTGTGGCGGACGGCGCGGCCGGCGCGGGCGGTGGTGATCAGGCCGGCGTTGCGGAGGGCTCGGGTGTGTTCGGAGGCGGTGGGCAGGCTGATCCTGAGCTCGGCGGCGAGCCGGCTGGTGGTCGGCTCGCCGACGGTGAGGCGCAGGACGGCGGCGCGGGTGCGGCCCAGGAGGGTGGCGATCGGGTCGTCGGCCGTCCCGGAGGCGGGCTCGGGGAGGTGGAGGTACGGCAGCGGGGTGAGCGCCGGGTACACCAGGAGGGTGCCGCCGGAGTACCGGCCGGCCAGCGGGCCGCCGGTCCACTGGGCGGAGGGCATGAGCAGCAGGCCGGCTCCGTCGAGTCGGACGTCGAGCTCGCGGCGGGCCGGGAGCTCCAGCACGACGCCCCGCCAGCGGCTGCCCGGGTACAGGCCGGCGAGCATCCCGCGCAGGCCCTGTTCGCGCTGGACCCGACCGCGCCAGGCGAGGTCGGTGTCGAAACCGGCCCGCAGCTGCGGCCAGGCGGCGCCGACCAGCTCCGGGTAGGCGGCGCGCATCGCCCGTTCCAGGTACCGCCAGGCGTCCTGGTCCTGGTCGCCGAGGCGGCGCAGCAGGGCGGTGACGGGCAGTCCGGCCGCGGTGATCCGGGTCAGGTCCGCCCGCACCTGGGTGGCGGTGGCACGGCGGACCAGGTCCAGGCCCTGGTCGAGGTCCGGGCTGGGCGGGTCGAGGAAGAGCGGGCCCGCGCCGCTGGGCGGGACGAGTTGCCGCAGCGGCGCCATGGCGGCCCTGACCCGGGCGGTACCGAGGGCGCGGCGTCGGCGGGCGAAACCCGGGCCGCCGTCGGGGCGTTGCAGCATCGCCACGGCGAGACCGAGTTCCAGCAGCGGCACGGGGCCGTCGGCGAAGCGGACGCCGAGCAGGTCCTCGGCGGTGAAGTGGATGCGCA
The DNA here is from genome assembly GCF_040303105.1 of Kitasatospora sp. NPDC096128. Taxonomy (NCBI): domain Bacteria; kingdom Bacillati; phylum Actinomycetota; class Actinomycetes; order Kitasatosporales; family Streptomycetaceae; genus Kitasatospora; species Kitasatospora sp. NPDC096128. Next base: position 10,120 of record NZ_JBEOSP010000012.1, read on the forward strand.
GCACTGGCCTCCTCCGCTCCCCCGACACCTCGGCGTGTCCGGTGGGCGCCGACGGTGGGCGCTACCGGTGGGTTTCGGCCGGGGCCGAAAGCATCGCGGGCGCCGTCCCGGCGTCCGAGGATAGCCACTGCGCGCCGTGCCCGGCAGGGGGTGCGCGTCCGTCGCCGTCGTCCGTCCGGAGGGGCCGCCATGTCCGCACGCCCGAGCACGTCCGCACGCCCGAACCGTCTGCGCCGTCTGCGCCGTCCGTCCGCCGTGCTCGCCGCACTGGCCTCGGTGGCCGCCCTGCTGCTGGCCGGGGCCCCGGCCGCCGGGGCCGCGGGGAGTGACGACGACGGCTGGCAGCCGTACCGGAGCCAGCCCCGGGACTACCCGGCGGGCACGCTCTGTGACTTCCACCTGCACGTCGGGATCGTGACGGACGGTGAGGAGATCCGGACCGCCGCCCGCTACCCGGACGGCTCACCGGCGAGGGTGCAGTTCAGGGGCCCGCTGGTGCTGCGCTACACCGACCTGGACAGCGGGCGCAGCGTCGAGCGCGACCAGAGCGGCCGGGGCACGCTCGACTACCTGCCGGACGGCAGCCGGCTGTGGCGGATCCCGGCCTCCTCGCACATCGGCGCCGCGATCCACCCCGGGAACCCGTACCACGCCCCCGGCGACTTCCTGTTCAGCGGTGGTGTGACGCTGCTGATCCACCCGGACGGCCAGCCGCAGGTGCTCCGGCAGCGCCGGGTGGAGAACCTCTGCGAGACCCTGGCGGCCTGACGCCGCCCCCTGCCGGGCCGTTCGTGTGCCTCCCCGGCACCCCTGCTGACCTGCGTGGATTCCTCCTGCAACGACCTTGCCCGCGCCCTGTGCAGATTGTGCAACAGACCCCGGTCAGGTCTGTCGGCAAGCCTGATCCGGTTCCTAGGATCAGCCCCGCAAACGCACCTCATAGGGGATGAAGAGAACATGAGCAACGAGTTCGGCGGCCTGCTCGGCATCGCGCAGGAACTGTTCAGCGACACGCCGCAGCAGGGCCGCGGCGAGCACCACGACAACTTCCTGATGGACCTGGGCCAGAAGCTGGTGAACGGCCACCAGCCGGTGCCGGAGGGCGTCGTCTACGACATCGACGAGAAGTTCTTCTCCCCCACCCACGACTTCTGGATCAAGCGCAACGGCGAGCGCGCGTTCCAGGTCGACGAGAAGATGTTCAGCTTCAGCGGTGCGATCGCCTTCCAGGACGTCGAGGGCAACGAGCTGTACCGGATCTCCGAGAAGATCATGACGCTCCGTGACATCCGCTACATCAAGCGCGGCGAGCAGACCATCGCCACCGTGAAGAAGGCGCTCTTCTCCCCGCTGGTCTACAAGTTCACCGTGACCTTCGAGAACGGCGCGGAGATCCACGTCACCGGCAACATCACCGACCACCAGTACGCCATCACCTACGGCGAGCAGGAGATCGCGCACGTCTCCCGCGAGTGGTCGCTGCTGAGCGAGCACTACTCGGTCAAGATCGTCCCCGGCCAGGACGACGCGCTGCTGCTGACCATCGCCGCGTGCGCCGAGGCCATGGTCCTGGACGACTGAGCCACCGGTCCGCCGGTGGACCGGCGGGCGGCAGGACTTCACCCGGCCCTCCTTGCACCTCCTCCCCGGAGGCGCAAGGAGGGCCGACTGCTGCCGTCGGGACGCCGATCGCCCGGCGGGCTCGTCAAGGCCGGTCGGACCTGTCGGGCCTGTCGTGCCCGTCGGACCGTGAAGGAGCCGGGGAGCCCCGCCGAAAGGCGGAGGCCGAACCCGCCGAACGGTGGGTGTCATTTCCGACATCCGAGCCGCAATCAGGCAGCCCCCACATGAAATGTCGTCAATTCAACTAATGAAATGGCGGAAAACGATCGATCGGACCGCGGAACGCCTTCGATCCCTCAATCGCGAGATCCATCTCACTCCCCGCCCGACTTTCACCGGGGCCGCACCGACGGCAAGGACTCGGGTCGTATCCGCACCATTCTGACGGTGGGTCAGCTTGGAATCCAAAGGCATATGCGGGTGATAGCCTTGGTTTCTGCGAGCGGGTGACCCCACAAACCCCGATGTCGCATCAACTGGCGAACCGTCCGCGCGCCACTGAGCCGGTGCGCGGGCGCGGTCCTTTCTCCATCCCGTGACCGGATGAGTCGCAGCGGAATCGATTTCCGCCGACCACCGGCCCCATGAATCGCCCCCGACCCGTCGGGCGAAGTCGCGTCCCGCGCGACCTCGCTCCGCCCTCGCACGCCCAAAAGCAGGAACTGATGCCCGTCCAACCCATAGCGGAACTCATACGCTTCGCCCGCCACAACTCGCCCTTCTACGCCGACCTGTACGCCGGCCTACCCGCCTCGGCCGCGCGGTTGACCGATCTCCCGGTCGTCCCGCAGACCGAGTTCTGGCAGGCCAACACGCCTCGCGGCAACCGGCTGCTGACCGGGCCGCTGGACGAGGCGGTCGTCTTCAAGAGCGGTGGCACCACCGGCTCGCCGAAGTTCTCGTTCTACAGCCGGGAGGAGTGGCGGGAGTTCACCACCTCCTTCGGCGCCGGACTGGTCGATGCCGGGCTGCGCCCCGGGCACCGGGTCGCCGACCTCTTCTACGCGGGCGACCTGTACGCCAGTTACACCTTCATCCTCGACTCGCTCCACCGCTCCCCCGTCTCCAACGTCCGACTGCCGATCGGCGGGGCCGCGCCCCTGGAGTCGACCGCGCACACCCTGGAACAGTTCGAGGTCGAGGTGGTGGCCGGCACCCCGACGACGCTGTGCGCACTGGCCGACCACCTGCTGGCCTCCGGCCGCGAACTCCCCTCGGTCGAGCTGCTGTTGTTCGGCGGCGAGGGCCTCTACCAGGACCAGCAGCCGCTGCTGGGCAAAGTGTTCCCCAACGCCCGTGTCTCCTCGATCGGCTACGCCGCCGTCGACGCCGGGCTGCTCGGCCGGCCGGTACCGGGGCCGGACACCCGGGTGCACCGGGCGTTCACCCCGGAGACGGTGGTGGAGATCCTCGACGACCACACCGGCGAGCCGATCGACACCGAGGGCGTGCCGGGCCGGGTCGTGGTGACCGACCTGCGGCGACGGCTGATGCCCGTACTGCGCTACCCCGTGGGGGACCGCGCGGAATGGACCGATGTCGCCAACGGGCGGTTCCGCATCCTCGGCCGGGCCCAGGAGGGCGTCCGGGTCGGGCCGGTGTCGCTGTACACCCAGGACGTGCTCGACCTCGTCCGGGCCGCCGACCCGACGGGCCGGGTGATCGGCGTGCAGCTGGTGATCCGCCGTTGGGACGGCCGGGACGGGCTGGTCCTGCGGCTGGCCTGCGACCGGAACCCCGCCGGGCTCCCCGAGCTGGCCGCCGCCGTCACGGCCGGTGTCCACACGGCGCGGCCGCTGTACCCGGAGGCGGTCGCCGCCGGCCACGTCCACCCGCTGTCCGTCACCTGGGTGCGTCCGCACGAGCTCGCGGTCAACGCGCGGACCGGCAAGCTGATCCGCGTCCTCGACGAACGGCCGCACTCATGACGGCCGCCGAGGCGACCGGGGCGACCGCCCGCCGCCGCCCGCTCGTCCTGCGCAACCGGAGCTTCGCCGCCGTCTGGGCCGCGCAGGTCCTCACCCAGGCCGCCGGACGGATGTTCCAGGTCGGCGCCGTGTGGTGGCTGGTCGGCTACGCCGCGGGCTCGGACCGCGGCCTCGCCTCGGGCGCCTTCCTCGCCGTCAGCACCCTGCCCGCCGTCGCACTGGCACCGCTGGTGGCCTCGCTCATCGCCCGCCGCCCGCACCGCACGGTGCTGGGCGCCTCGGCGGCCGTCGCCGGGCTGGTCGCGCTCGGCACGGCGGGCTGGACGTACGCCGCGACCCCGCCGATGGCCGTCATGTACGGTGCCGCACTGCTGCTGGCCGGCTGCCAGGCGGTCTTCGACCCGTGCCTGACCACGTCCGTCCCCGAGCTGGTGGAGGATGCCGACATCGAGGCCGCGACCGGCTTCGAACTCGCCACCCAGTCGCTGGCCGGCCTCGCCGGCGGGCTGTTGGGCCCGCTGGTGGTCGACGGCGCGGGCCTGGCCGGCATCGTCGCCGGGTGCGCCGGTGCCTACCTGCTGGCGGCCGCCCTGATCGGGGCGACCCGCTTCCCCACCGCCCCGGGCGCACCGGCCGCACCGGGTGAACCGGGCGGGGACGACGCACCGGACACCGCGGCCGGGGACGGCGCACCGTTCGCCGCCCGGCGGCCGCTGCGCCGGATCCTCGCCGAACTGCCGTTCATCCGCCGGGTGCTGCTCTGCTTCACCGCGGCGAACGTGTTCACCACGGCGGTGTTCGTGGTGATGCCGCTGTACACCCGGACGGTGCTGCACGCAGACGGCTCGACCGTCGCCGCCCTGGAGGCGGCCCTCGGCGCCGGCACGCTGGTGGGCTCCTTCACGGGCGGCCGGCTCCCGGGCACGCCGACCGCGGTCGGCGCCGGCTGCCTGGGCCTGATGGCCGCCGCGCTGGCCCTGCCCGGCCTGGCCGCCGGACAGGCCCCGGCCGTCGGAGCGATGGCGGTCGCCGGCTGGTCCGTGGGGGTGATCGGCGTACGGTTCGTGGCGCTGTTCCAACGGCTGGTCCCGGCCGAGGACCGGCCCGGCTTCTTCGCGGTCATGCAGGCCTTGCTCGGGGCGACCTTCCCGGTGTCCTCGCTGGCCTTCGGCCTGCTCGGCGACCACCTCTCGCCGCGGACGCTGTGCCTGGTGCAGGCGCTCGGCGTGCTGCCGGTCGCCGCCGCGCTGTGGTGGACCGGCCGGCGCGAAGCGGCCGCGCCCGAAGCTGCCGCGCCCGAGGCGTCCGGCCCCGAAGCGGCCGCACCGCAGTCGATCGGGGACGTGCGATGACCGTGACGATCGCCCCGGCGGTGCCGCAGGACGTCGCACAGCTCCGGCAGCTCTACTTCGACGTCTACGGTCACGGCTACCCGGTCGCGCTCGGCAGTGACCCCGAGGAGATGCGCCGACTGATCGACGACCCGCACACCCACTGGCTGACCGCCCGCCCCGAGGACGCCGACCAGCTGGCGGGTTCGGTGGCGGTGCAGACCGACCCCGGCGGCCGGATCGGCAAGCTGGTGGGCCTGGCGGTCCACCCGGAGCAGCGCGGCGGCGGGCTGGCCGGACGGCTGACCGCCTCGGTCTGCGCGGACGCCTTCGCCACCGGCGCGCTGGACTCGGTCTACGCCACCGCCCGGGTGGTCACCCCCGGTCCCCAACAGGTCCTCGCCCGCAACGGCTTCCAGGCCCTGGGCCTGATGCCGAACGCCGTCGAAGTGGCCGGGTGCGAGAGCCTCGCGCTGTTCGCCCGGCACGCCGACGGCGTCCTGGCCCGGCGGCAGGGCGTCGACCCGGTGCCCGGTGCCCTGGTCCCGCTGCTGGAGGCGGCCCGGCGCAGCACCGGCGTCGACTACGGCCGCCCGCGGACCACGGACGGCCCCGCGCGGGCCGCCCACCGGACGGCACCGGTCACCGCGCCGATGGAGCTGATCAGCGCCCCCGGCTTCATCCGCCGCCGGTTCCTGGAGCTCTTCCCCGACCCGGCGGAACGCTTCTTCCCGCTGCACCTCCCGAACACCGTCCTCACCCCGCCCGACGGCGCCTTCGAGGCGTACGCCGACCTGGACCGGGCCGCCGCCAGCTGCTCGCTGATCGCGGTGCACCCGTCCCCGGCGGCCGTCACCGGGGCGCTGGAGCCGCTGATGGCGGCCGTCACCCGCGCCGGCGCCGACTACGTCGAGACGCTGCTGCCGCTGGCCGACACCGCCGGGCTCGACGCCTTCCTGGCCGCCGGGTTCATCCCGAGCGCCGTCTACCCGGCGATGCGCCGGATCGGCGACCGGTTCCACGACTACGTGGTGCTGTCCCGCACCAGCCGTCAGATCGACTTCCGGACCACAGCCGTCAGCGCCCAGCTCCAGCCGTACCTGGCGGCCTACCTGACCGCCTGGACCTCGACCTACCTGCCCCTTCCCGAGGATTCCCCGTGAACACCCCTCCTGTGAACCCCCATCTCGCGCCGGTCGAGGTCCCCGACCCCGCCGCGCTCCCGCACGTCCAGCAGCTGTGCGACCTGGCCGCCCCGTACGCGGCCGGGCCGGAGACCGACGCCCTGTTCGCCGCCGCGATGGCCGAGTCCCACGCCTGGCACGCCCAGCGCTCGCCGTTCCTCCGGTCGCTGCTGGACGCCCCGGTGGAGACCCCGGCGCCGACCCTCGGCGAGGGGGTCCGCACGCCCCTGGTGCACGCCAACTTCTTCAAGCGGCACGAGGTGCTCTCCATCCCCCGGGAGGAGGTGTTCCTGCACCTCACCTCCTCCGGCACCACCGGCCAGAAGTCGCAGATGTTCTTCGACACCTGGACGATCCGCTCCGCGCAGCGCATGGTGGCCCGGATCTTCGACCACTACGGCTGGATCACGCCCGACCAGCCCGTCAACTACCTGCTGTACAGCTACGAGCCCGCCCCGCAGCTCAAGCTCGGCACCTCGTTCACCGACAACTACCTGTGCGACTTCGCCCCGGCGAACCACACCACCCACGCGCTGCGGCACACCGGCAGCGGCCACGAGTTCGACGTCCACGGCTGCATCGAGGCGCTGCGGCGCTACGCCGAGGACGGCCTGCCGGTCCGGATCCTGGGCTTCCCCGCGTTCCTGCACTTCACCCTGGAGCGCATGCGCGCCCTCGGCCTGCCGCCGCTCCAACTGCCGGCCGGCTCCCTGGTCCTGCTCGGCGGCGGCTGGAAGGGCCACACCGACCGGCAGATCGGCAAGGAGGAGTTCTACGCCGGGGTCACCGAGCAGCTGGGCATCCCCTCGGACCGCATCCGCGACACCTTCGGCTCGGTCGAGCACTGCGTGCCGTACATCGAGTGCGGGCACCACCGCCTGCACGTCCCGGTCTGGTCGCGGGCGGCCGTGCGCGACACCCGCACCCTGGAGCCGCTGCCGTACGGCGAACGCGGCTTCCTCCACCTCGTCTCCCCGTACATCACCTCGGTGCCGGCGCAGAGCGTCGTCATGGGCGACCTCGCCTCGCTGCACCCCGCGCAGGAATGCCCCTGCCCGCTGCCCACCCCGTGGTTCACCGTCCACGGCCGCGCCGGGGTCAGCCGGAACCGCAACTGCGCCGCAGCCGCCGCCGAACTCCTGAAGGGAATGTCGTGAACCCGGAAGCCCCCGAGACCCCCGTGGCCGCCGAGACCCCCGTGGCCGCCAAGAACCCCGAACTCGCAACGGCCGGAGCCCACTTCTGGCAGGGCTCGTTCGTCGACGACGAGGAGGCCGCCCGCCGGCTCGCCGAACTCCCCGGGCTCGCCGCCCGCGTCCTGGCCGAACCCCTGCCCACCGAGCTGGTGTTGAGCGCCTGCCAGCAGCTCGCCGAGGCCCTCGGCACGCCGGGCAGCCCGGTCCGCGCCCGCCTGCTCGCCGAACTCACCGACAGCAGCGACCACGGCAGCGGTGGCGGCGTCGACCCGGCCGAAGCGGCGGTGACGCTCGCCGAGATCGCCGGTGCGATCGCCCGCCCGGCCCTGGAACGCAAGCTGCGCCGCGAACTCGGCGGACTGCGCCCCGAGCGGCTCACCCGGCCCGACGCGCGCGAGACCACCTTCGAGGCATGGGCCCCGGTCGGCCTCCTGGTCCACATCGCCCCCGGCAACGCCGCCGCCGTGGCCCCGCTGAGCGTGATCGAGGGCCTGCTCACCGGGAACCTCAACGTGCTGAAGACCAGCAGCGCCGACACCCCGCTCGCCCAGCACCTGCTCGCCGAGCTGGCCGCCGCCGACCCGACCGGCGCCCTCGCCCGCCGGATCATCGCGCTCCGCTTCCCCTCCGCGCGCACCGAGTGGTTGCGGCTGATCTGCGGGGCCGCCGACGCGGTGGCGGTCTGGGGCGGCGAGGACGCCGTCCGCTCGGTCTCCGAGCTCGTCCCGGCCGGCTGCCGCCTGGTCGAGTGGGGGCACCGGATCTCCTTCGCCTACCTGACCCGTGACGCCTGGTCGGACCGGGCGACCCTGGACGCGCTCGCCGCCGACGTCTGCCGCTTCGAGCAGCAGGCCTGCTCAAGCCCCCAGGTGATCTACCTCGACACCGACCCCCGGAGCGAGAGCGAGAGCGAGGACGAGGTCTTCGCCTTCGCCGAGCGCTTCGCGGCCCGTCTCGCCGCCGCCTCCGCCGAGTTGCCCCGGCCCGACCTCGAACCGGCCGAGCACGCCGAGATCACCACCACCGAACTGATCGCCCGGCTGGAGGAGCACCTCGGTCTCACCAGGGTCCTGGCCGCCGAGGACGGGTCCTGGCGGGTCCTCGCCGACACCCGCCCCGCCCTGGCCGCCTCGCCGCTGCACCGCAGTGTCTGGGTCAAGCCGCTGCCCCGCGCCAGCGTCATGACCGTGCTGCGCCCGATGCGCCGGTACCTGCAGACCGCCGCGATCGGCGGCAGCCGGGCCGACGTCGCCCGGCTGTCGCAGGCGGTGCTCGCCGCCGGCGTGCTGCGGGTCACCCCCGTCGGCGGGATGCTCGACAGCTACCACGGCGAACCCCACGACGGCGTCTACGCGCTGCAGCGCTACAGCCGCCGCGTCAGCGTCCGCACCGACGAGGCCTTCGCCAGCACCGCCTGTCTGGACGACCTGGCGGCCCCGGCCTTCGTCCCCGCCGCGCCGGGCGGCCCGCTGCTGGACAAGGCCGGGGTGCAGGAGCAGCTGCGCACCCTCGCGCCCGAGCACGCCCACCTCCACTTCCGCAGCGGCGGCAGCACCGGGGCCCCGGCCCTGTCGGTGTTCACCAACGCCGACTACGACACCCAGATGCGGGCCTGCGCCGACGGCCTGCTCTCCGCCGGGTTCGACCCGGCCCGGGACCGCGCCGCCAACCTGTTCTACTGCGGCGGCATGTACGGCAGCTTCATCAGCTTCTTCTCGATCCTGGAGCGCCTCAACGCCACCCAGCTCCCGATCGCCGCCGGCCCCGACCACGCCGCCACCGCCGAGGCGCTGGTGACCCACCGGGCGGACACCGTGTTCGGCATGCCGTCCTACCTCTGGCAGCTGTTCCACGACCAGGGCGCCGTGCTGCGCGCGTACGGCGGGATCCGCAAGGTGTTCTACGGCGGCGAGCACTTCACGGCCGAGCAACGCCGGTTGCTCACCGAGGAGTTCGGCGTCGAGCTGATCCGCTCGGCCGCGTACGGCAGCACCGACCTGGGGCCGCTCGGCTACCAGTGCACCCACTCCGAGGGCTCGGTCCACCACGTCCTGACCGACCTGCACACCCTGGAGATCCTGGCCCCGGAGGCCGACCGCCCGGCACCCGCCGGACAGCCCGGCCGCCTGGTCTTCACCAGCCGCACCCGGGCCGGGCAGCGCCTGGAGCGCTACCAGATCGGCGACCTCGGCCGCGCCGTCGAGGGCGTCTGCCCCTGCGGCAGCCACACCCCCCGCATCGAACTCCTCGGCCGCTACGGGGACGTCGTCCGGGTCGGCACCTACTTCCTCAACGTCCGGCGCTTCATCGCGGTGGCGCAGGAGGAACTCGGCTACCGGGGAGAGCTGCAACTGCTCCTGGACACCGGCGGGGCCCGCGAGCGCGCCGCCGTCCGGCTCGACAGGCGGTACGCCCAGGACGGGCCGGCCGCCCGCGCCGCGTTCCTGACCGCCGTTCCCGAGCTGGGCTCGGCCGTGGACGAGGGCCTGCTCGACTTCACCGTCGAGACCGCCGACTCCGCCGCCTTCGAGCGGACGCCCACCAGCGGCAAGCTCCGCACGGTGGTCGACCGCCGGCAGCTCACCGCGTAACCCCGCCGGCCGCGCTCTGCCGGGGCACCACGCCCCCGACCGAGCGCGGCCGGTCGCCCGGCAGTGCGGCGCCTCCGTCAGTGCGGCGCCTTCGTCGGGGTGTCGACGAGGAGGTCGAAGGCGAGGCCGCTGGAGCCCTCGCCGCGGCCTGCGCCGCGTCGGGCGCCGAGCCAGACGCAGACCCGCCCGTCGCGCCACCTGGTCCGGTGGTAGGCGACGGTGAGGCGGGTGCCCGACTGCGGGACCTCCTCCTGGTTGACGAAGTACGCGTGCGGCGGCGTCGCGTCCAGCCCCTCGCGCAGCAGGGAGGTCCTCGGCTGGACGGGCGGCAGGACGCCGACGACATCGGGCATCGCCGCGCGCTGGAGCTGGACGGTGCGGTTGTCGCCGGGCACGTGCACCGGGATGAACGGGATCCAGTGCTCCGGGACGGAGTTCATCGCCTCGTAGGCGATCGGCGCCAGCGGCCCGTCCGGTGGGGCGGGCGGGTGCAGTCGCAGGTGGTGGGCCTGGATCTCGGAGGCGGCCTCGCTGCCCCGGCGGCCCTCGCCGGTGGCCTGCGGGACGGTCAGTTCGATGCCCCAGACCAGGTTGGCGTTCTCGTCGCGGATCAGCGACACCTCCTCCAGCGACGGACCGTCGGCGATCTTCGGCACGCTCGCGGGCAGCAGCAGGCCGGTGTCCGCGGCGGTGGCGGGACCGGCGCCCATCGTGTCGAGGGTGAACATCGACCAGCGCTGCCAGTCCTCCTCCCGCCCGGTGCCCGCCGGGGTGATCCACAGCCGCTGCTCGAACACGTCGGTGATCGCGAGGCCCTGGATCGACGCCAGCGTCCCGACCGGCAGCTCGCACGGGAGCTGGAACCAGTCGTTGCTGTAGACCAGCGCGAACTCCAGGAAGATCAGCCGGGCCAGGTCCGTGCTGTCCGGCGACACCGCGGCGAAGTTGGTGCCGCCGTCCTCGATCGCCCACCAGCGCGGCAGCGGCATGCCCGCGTACCGGAGCGGCACCGGGAACACCGTGCGCTTGATCGGCGGGGGCGGCGGCTCGGTGCCGCCGACCGGGCCGGTCGGGTCGATCGAGAAGGCGTGCCAGTCCAGCTCGCCGCCGTGGTACTCCTGCGCGGTGAGGACCTTCTCGGCTCCCGAGGGGTCGGTGCCGGCCACCGAGAACCGGTGCTCCAGGCGGCGCGGGTCCCAGGCGTCGTCCGCCTGCGGCTGGTCGATCAGGTCGTCGAACCAGGCGACCAGGCCGTCCCCGAGCGCGTCGAGCGCGGGGTGGTGCAGGTGCAGCAGGTCGCTGATGCCGTCCGACGCGCGGCCGCCGCCCTTGATGTGCCGGTAGAGCAGGTAGCCGTCCATCCGGCGCCCGGCGACGGCCTGCAGGGTCGCCCAGACCTCCGGGTGGGCGACCCTGGGGGCGTCGCCGTCCCGGGTCGGGTCGGGCAGGGCGACCGGGTACAGCCGGACGTACTGGCCGCGGAAGTCGAAGGCCACGCTGCCCAACAGCGGGTCTCGGCCCAGCAGTTTGAGCCACCGTCGGCCGATCGCCAGCCGCAGGTCGAAGGCGATCGGGTCGGCGCCCGCCGTGAACGGCACCGCGCGCCGCTCGGCCAGGGCCTCCAGCGGCCGGTCCGGCGGGAGCGGTTCGGCGGCCCCACCGGCCGGGCGGAACCGGCTGGGCCGGGCGCCGGCGATCGAGTAGGTCGCGGTGACCGGGGAGCCGGCGTCGCTGCCCCGGAACTCGCCGAGCTGCCACTGCCGGGTCAACAGCCAGAGGGGGTCCCGTACTTCGGCCCGGAGCGCCCGCTCGAAGTCGGTGGTGCGCGGTCGGCCCTCCAGCCGGTTCCAGATCCCGACGGCCGGACGGGCCCGGTCGGCGAGCGCCTGGGCCAGGTCGTCGATGCGGGGCTCAGTCATGGGCGGCCTTCCAGCGCTGGTTGGCGATCGCGAGGTCGGTGGAGATCGTGATCGGCTGCCGGGTGGCGGACATGACGGTGGCCGGCAGCAGTTGGGCGTACGCGGTGCCGTCGAGGTGCTCGGGCTCGACGGCCCGGGACTTCGCCAGGTCGAGGGTCTCCCCGATCGCGGCGATCAGGTCGTCGGTGTTCCAGCTGCCGGTGCGGACCGGCGGCACGACCAGCAGCATGGCCTGCGGCGGTTCGGAGTCCGGCCCCTGGTAGTGCACCGCGATCCCGGTGGTCTCGCGGTCGGCGGGGATGACTTCCGTCCACTCGTCGAACAGCAGGCCGACCTGGGTGGGCGGGGGGATCAGCGGGTCGGGTGCGTAGTGGGCGGTGAACAGCACCTTGTCCTCGGTGATGGTCGTGCCGGGTGCGAACTCCATGGCCAGCCAGTGGTCGTCCGGCCGGTACGGCAGCTGGATCGGCGTCAACTGCGGTTCGGCGGACCGGAGCAGGTCGCCGAGGAGTCCGCCGGGCCCGCGCAGGGCGTCGCTCAGCAGGACGGCCGTCTCCCACAGCCGGGGCTTCTCGCGGACCCGCGCGATGCCGTGCGCCCAGTCGTCGACCGGGAAGTCCCGTCCGAACGGGGGCCGGGTGAGGTGTCGGACGAGTCCGTCGCTGTCGCCGAGGGCCTTCTTCCAGTCCGCGGCGAGCTGCGGGTCGGGGGTGAACTCCGGTACGGCGAGGACGTCCTGGCCGATGAGCGCCCTGAGCGCCTCGATCGCCGCCCCGACCCGGTCCGGCCCGGTGACCGCCGCGTCGTGGTCGGCGAGTGCCCGGTCCGCGGCGGCGAGCCGGGCGAGGATCTCGGTGCGCAGCGCGTTCGCCCGGTCCAGCAGGTCGCGGCCGTAGCGGACGACCCGGTCCTGGAAGGGCTGGAGGCTGAGGTCGGTCGGGTCGAAGTCGGTCAGCGGGAGTTCGGCGGCGACCTCGGCGAGCAGACCGCCGAGGGTCGTGGTGAGGGTCCTCGCCTCCGCGTTCAGGGACCGCAGTCTGCCGTCGAAGGCCTGCCGCCGCTCGGCGACGACGAGGCGCAGCAGTGCGGGCCGGGGCGGCAGCGGTGCGGTGGGCTTGGTGGCGATCAGCCGTTCGGCCTGTTGGAGCAGCCGGAAGCGCTCCGGGTCGGAGGTGTCGGCCGGCAGGGCGTCGTAGCCGGCCAGCAGCGTGTCGGCCTTGGCCAGCGCCTTGGCCATCCGGGTCGCGGCCTCGGCCACGGCGGCCAGCACGTCGGTGAAGACGCCGCGGCGCCACATGGCGAGTTCGCTCCAGCCGCTGCGGACCATGCCGAAGCCGCCGGCCGTGGTGACCAGTCGGGCGTACCCGGTGAGCAGGGTGTCGATGCCGGCGAGGATCTTCGGGCGCTGGGGCGGGGCGTCCGCCGGGTAGAGCGGCGCCAGCGTGGCGAGGTAGCTCTCGACGTCCTTGCGCAGGGCGTCCAGCGAGGCCCGTACCGCGGCCGGGCGTTCCCGGGGCAGCGAGACGGCCGTGTCGGCGGCCCGGTCGGCCGGGGCCGGCCCGGCGGCGGGCACCAGGTCGCTGGGGCGCAGCGGCCGGGCGGTGGTCAGCAGCGCGCGCAACGCGGCGATCAGCGGGGAGAGTTCGAAGAAGGTGACCGTGTCGGGGGCCGTGCCGGTAACCTGGCCGGCGAGCGGGCCGGTGACCCGCTCGGTGTAGCGGATGGTCAGTTCGGCGTCCGGCCGCGGGTTCTCGGCGGCGATGACGACGCCGACGATCCGGTCGTCGAGGTCGGACATGGTGCTCTCGCCCACCGGGCGCAGCGCCCAGAGCAGGTCGATCGGCTGCAGGCCGGTGTCGGCCTGGCTGACGGCGCGGCGGCGGGCCAGTCCGGTGACCGGGTCGGTCCAGGTGACCAGGGCGACGACGTCGCCGGGCGGCGGGAGCAGGGCGGGCAGCCAGGCGTTGACGGCGGGCTCGGCCTGGGCGCGCGGGGTGTTGTGGGAGAACGGCGGCACACCGTTGTCCGGTGCGAGGCCGGGGGTCAGCCGCAGGCCGAGGCGGTGGGTCAGGGTGGTGCCGCTGCGGGGTGTGGTGACCACGGCGGGTTCGGGGGGCAGGCCTTCCTTGGCGTAGGCGTCGAGGGTGGTGGAGGCGCGTTCGTGGTTGCCCAGCAGCGCCTGGTGGGTGCCCTCGGCGACGGCGAGGTCGGCGAGCGCGTCGTGGACGTCCAGCAGGTCCTGGACGGCCTGGTCGACGACGGCCTGCTGGTCGGGGTTGACCGCGGGGAGGCCGTCCAGGCCGAAGGGGTATGCGGCCGGGACGTTGTTGCGGGTCACCTGGCGCACCAGGGCGAGGCCGTCGACGACGTTGTGGGCCTCGACCTGTTCGATCGCGAGGGGTTTGGCCGGGTCGGGCTGGTCGGCCTGCCGCGGGACGGTCTGCGCGATCCGGCCGGCCCGGAGCGGGAACTTCAGGCGCAGGGCGGAGATCAGGAAGTCGACCTCGGCCCGTTGGTGGGCGTCGTGCAGGGCGCGTTCCAGCCGGTAGCCGAGCAGGGCGCCCAGGGACTGGCCCTGGCGCATGCCGTCGAGCAGGCCGAGTGCGGTCCGGACCCGCCCGGAGCTGAGGTCGACCGCGAACGAACCGGGGTTCTGCGGTGAGCCGTTGGCGAGGTAGCCGGCCCGCAGGACGGCCGCGGTGCGGGCCTGGCCGGGGGACGGGGCGTGCAGGTGGCCGCCGTTCCGGTCGTCGTGCACCAGTGGTCGGCCGCCCTGGAAGACCTGGGCGAGCGGGCCGGTCAGGGTGACCGGGGTCAGCTGTGTCCCGCTGGGGCGGACGTCCTCCAGCCAGCCGTACGCGCCGAGGTGGAGGCCGCGTCCGGCGGGGGCGGTGCCGTCGGGGCCGTACCGCAGTTCGGCGAGCCGTTCGTTGGCCAGGCCGAGGCGCCAGGCGTCGAGCCGGTAGGTGGCGCAGTCCAGGTGCTCGGCCAGGACGCGTTCCAGCCGTGCGGTGGGCAGGGTGGCCAACAGGTCGAGGGCGGCGGCCTGTTCGGCCAGGCGGGCGGTGCCGGGGGCGGTGCCGAGGACCCGCGGGATGTGGTCGACGACCAGGCGGCGCGGGTCTCCGGTGATCTCCGGCGAGGGCGAGTACAGCCGCCGGAACCGGCTCTCGCTCGGGATGGTCCGGCCCGGCGCCGGGATCCTGATGTGGATGAACGCCGGGTCGGCCGCGGCGGTCTCGGCGGGGCTCGCGACCCCGGCGGCGATCGCCAGTTCGGTGGCGGCGTCCGCCCAGCCCAGCAGCAGCGCGTGGCGCAGCAGCAGGTACAGCAGCGCGGACGGCCGGTCGTCCGCGGGGAAGCCGGCTTCGGTGCGGATGGTCTCCAGGTCGGTGCGCGCGTGTGCGGCCAGCCACTGGAGGTAGTTGGCGCCGTCGGCGGTGTAGGGCCGGATCGGGTCGGTCTCGGAGAGCGGGCGGTCGTCGACGGCGGGGGCGAGCAGCGGGTGCTGGGTGTCGACGAACAGGCGGCGGATCAGGTCCGGGTCCTGGGCGGGGCCGCTGCCGGGGTAGCCGAGGCGGGTGAGCAGGGCGCGGATCGGGCCGGGCATGTTCAGCCGTTCCAGGGCGGGCAGCACGGTCGAGCCGAGCGCGCCGAGGTTCTCCCGGTTGAAGACGTCCTCGACGCTCTGGGCGTACCGCTGGTGGTACTCGGCGGAGGTGGGGTGCAGGGCGAGGATGTCCAGCAGGTGCTGGTGTGCGTCGTCGGCCCGGCCGCCGAGGTGGGCGACCTGGCCGGCGGCGGTCTGCCAGTCGGCGGCGGCGGCCTGGAGCACGGTGTGCAGGCCGCGCCGGTGGGCGGCGGTGGGCGCGGTGTCCGGCCAGGCGAGCCGGGAGAACGCGGTGGTGGGCAGGATTCCGTAGGGCTGCCGGCCGATCCGTACGGCCGGGACGGGGCCGCGGCCGGAGACGTGGCGGAGGTGGAACTGCCGGGTCTGCTCGACGACGGCCCGGCTGAACACCGGGTGCAGCGTGGTCTGCAGGTGGTAGCCCCAGGTGGCGGGCCACAGGGCGGTGTGGGCGGCGCGGGCGTCGCGCTGGTCGGTGCCGTCGGCGTTGGGCATCCCGGCGAGGTCGGCGGGGTCGATGCCGAGCAGTTCGGCGAACCACTGGCCGTCGGTGCGGGCGGTCCAGTCCGTCCCGGCCGGGGCGGCCCGCAGTCCGGCGGCGGACCGCAGGCCCGCGTCGGCCTCCTGTCGGCGGTCGAGGCCGGCGGGTGCCTGGGTGGTGTTGTTGGTGGGGGTGCCCTGGGGCAGCAGGCTGAGCCCGGCGGGGCTGCGGAGCTGACGGGTGAGCAGGGCGGTCAGGTCGGCGGCGGACCGGTCCGGGGTGGACTGCCGGCGCAGGCCGAGCACGACCAGCCGGTCGAGTCCGCCGGCGAGGTCGGCGGTCAGCGGGATCCGGAAGCCCATGCCGACCGTGACGGCCCGGCCGAAGTCGGTCAGCCAGCGCAGTTCGTCGGGGACGGTCAGCACGCCGGTGGTCTCGTCGACCGTCAGCTCGGTGGAGGCCGGGTCGGGGCTCACCGGGAGGCTCGCCGGGACGGGCTGCCCGTCGATGTCGAGGACCTTGCGGCCGCCGGCCCAGCCCAGGACCCGGAAGTGGTCGGGCAGCAGGCCCGCCCTGGCCGCGACCGTCCAGGACTTGGGGGCGATGCCGTCGGCGGGCGGGCGGGGCACGACCAGGAAGGCCACCAGCGGGGTGCTGCCGGTGTCGAGCGGGGCCGTCTCGATCCCGGCGGGCCGGCGGGCGCTGATCGCCGCCGCCCTGGTCGGGCCGACGGCGGCGAGCAGCGCGGCGTCGGCCGCCCGGAGTGCGGCCCGGTCGCCGTGCGCGCGCCAGACGGCCGTCCAGTGGTCGACGGTCGGCTGACGGTCGTCCGCGGGGAGCGCGGTGTCGCTGCGGACGACCAGCACGGTGGTGCCGGCCGGTACCGGCATCGGTCGGTCGGCCGGGTCGGCCGGCCGGTGGTCGCGCAGCAGCCAGGTCGCCCGGCCGGCGACGATCCGGCCGACCAGCTCGTGCCAGGCGGCCCGGTCGCCCACGGGGTTGCCGCCGGTGCGCCACAGGGCCGTCCAGTAGGCGTCGAGGGCGGCGAGTTCGGCCTCGGTGGGCCGGGGTTCGAAGGAGTCGACCGACCACTCGTCGGGGAAGACGCGGACCAGCAGTTCGGTCGCGGTGAACCTGGTCTCGATCCGTACCGGGCCCAGCAGGACCGGGTAGTCGTCGCTCAGGGCGTTGTCGGCCATACCGGGAGCATCTCCTGTGCGTGGATGGCGACCATGACCGGCGCCCGGAAGAGGATGTAGGCGAGGTCGGCCGAGCTCAGCCGGGAGTACCAGAGCGGC
This sequence comes from Kitasatospora sp. NPDC096128, assembly GCF_040303105.1. Classification (NCBI taxonomy): domain Bacteria; kingdom Bacillati; phylum Actinomycetota; class Actinomycetes; order Kitasatosporales; family Streptomycetaceae; genus Kitasatospora; species Kitasatospora sp. NPDC096128. Next base: position 27,299 of record NZ_JBEOSP010000012.1, read on the forward strand.
AGCGCGACGTCCTCGCTGCGCTGCTGCTGCTTCTCCAGGTCGTGGGGGGAGCCGTCGAGGGGCGCCAGCGGGACGTGGGTGGCGTCGGTGAACTCGAGGAAGCCGAGGTGGTCGGGGTCCACGTGCTGCCAGGTGAGGTCGTTCCAGACCTCGACCGGCGGCAGCGGCCCCTCGGGTTCGTCGACGCCGAAGCGCGGTTCGCCGGGGCGCTCCTTGAGGACGAAGAACCAGCCGAGGTCGCCGGGGGGATTGCCGCGGGCCTCGGCGGCGTCGAGGTCGAAGCCGAGCAGGTGGACGTCGGGTTCGACCTTGGCCTCGTAGAGCGGCAGCCGGATCAGCTCGGCGGTCGGGTGGTCCTCGTCGGGCAGCGGCGCGGGGACGCGCTCCCCGGTGGTGACCGGGTTGCCGTCGGCGTCGAGCGGCCAGACGGCCTTGTGGGCGTACACCGCCGTGTTGGGGTACTTCTTCAGCAGCTCGCCGCGGATGACCAGCACCAGGTCCTCCTTCTGGGTGGTGCCGGGCTGCTGCCGGTTGTCGTTCTGGCCGAGCAGGGCGGTGGGGCCCCAGCGGTGGAGCGGCTTGATGTCGTACAGCCGCTCGCGGCGCTGTTCGGGGGTCTCGCCGGGCGGCGAGAGGACCGCCCGCGGGTCCCAGAACTGCCGGAACGGGGTGCCGCGTTGGTCGGTCGGGTACTCGCGCCAGAGCATCTCCCTGGCCATCTCGTGGTTGAGGCCGACCAGGAAGGACTCGATGAACCGGCGGTTGTTGGCCAGCAGGGTGATCGAGTTCGCCGGGATCAGGTTCAGGTTGGGTGCGAACACCTCCACCGAGAGGTCGATCAGCGACTGGTACATCGGCAGGTCGATCACGGGGTAGGCCATCGCCTCGATGAACTGCTCGGCGAAGGCGCGCAGCCGGTCGGGCACGTCGACGGAACCGAGCAGGCTCCTCGGGACGGTGGTGTCGGAGCGCAGGCGGGACAGCACCGCGTCCGTGGTCCCGGCGACGCCGAGCCGCTCCCGGACGGCGGACTGTCCGACGGCCGCGGACGCGTCCCAGCCGTCGTAGAGCTCGTTGAGCGCGTCCTTGAACCGCTGGGCCTCCGGGCTGTCCACGGTGCCGCCGGTGGTCGGCGGGGCGGGGTCGCCGATCTCCTTGATGACGAAGTCCGGGCTGTGCGGGAGGGAGCCGACGGGGTTGGTGGACCCCGCGGGCCCCGCTGCCGCCCGGACGCCGCTGCCGCTGCCGGGGTGCAGCGCCCGGTCGAGCTGGCCCGGGGTCACCAGGGCGGCCGGCTTGACCTTGGGCGCGGCGGCGGTGACCGCGCCGGTGGCGGCGTCCATCCGGGGCACCAGCGCCTCGCGGGGCTGCTCCGGCGGGAAGGTCAGCGAGCGCATCAGCCGGCTGCCGGGGCGGGTGAGCCGCCGCATCGGGGCGGACAGCGGTGCGGCGGCGACCTGGCTGGCCGCGACCTGGAAGCCGACGGCCAGTTGCTCCGTCCCCCCGTCCTGGCCCGTGCCGCCGTCCAGCCCCGTGCCGCCGTCCGTCCCGGCGAGCCGTCCGGCCGCCGAGGTGGCGGCGGGGGCGGTGACCCGGGGGTGCGCGGGCGCGGTCAGGGTCAGGTACTTGCCGGTCGGCGGCGGTGCCACCGCGCCGGCCGGCGCGGCCGGCGGGTCCAGGTGCTTGACCTGGAGCCGGTGGCCGACCTCGCGGGCCAGGTGGGCCGCCCGGATCCGTGCGTTGGCCTCCAGGACGTCGCCGATCTGGGCCCAGGCGGCGTCCATGAACTCGTCCTGACGGGCCTGGACGACCCGGGTGCCGAAGTTCGCGGCGACCCGGTTGCGCGGGTCGAGGTTGAGCCGGTGCACCCAGTTGCGGTTGGCGGGCGAGGGCAGCGGGTGACCGGCGTCGTCGATCAGCAGTCTGGAGGTGAGCGCGTGCCAACGGCCGTACAGCGGCGGGGTGATCACCGGGTCGACGCCGGCCGACAGCGCCCTGGCCTGCGGGCCGGGCAGCGCGGCGTGCGCGGCCGCCGGGGTGCGGTCCTGGTAGGCGTCGGCCAGGTTGACCAGGTTCGCCAGCGCCTGCTGGAAGGGGTGCGGGTAGGGCGCGGCGGGAGCCGGCTGGTCGTACCAGTTGTCCCAGTTCTCCCAGTCGTCGGGCGGCTGCCCGGGCGGGCGGGGCACCTGCAGCGCGCCGCCGAGCCGGAGCACCCCGCCGATCGACGCCGGGGTGGTGATCGGGGGCAGGCCGGGGCCGGCCGAGCGGTGGACGTCCAGGTCCCGGCGGCCGACCTGCGGGTCGGGGCGGCGCGGCCGCAGCAGTGTGACCAGGTAGTGGAAGTCACCGGTGGAACCGGTGGTGAAGGACCAGCGGTGGTAGTACGGGAGTTGCCCCTCGCCCTTGCGGTCGGGGTAGTGCGGGCCCCAGGCGGGGTACAGCGCGCCCGGCGCGAGGGCCGGGTCCAGGCCGAGCCCGGCGAGCCGCCCGGTCTCGAACGCCGGGACCAGGAAGGCCTCGTACGTCCGGTCGTGCTGGAGGTGGCGCGGGCAGACCAGCCGGGAGCAGGCCCGGTCCGGGTCGGTGCGCAGCACCTCGGCGAGTGCCTGCAGCACCGGGTCGCCGGGGCCGGAGAGCTCCCTGGCCACCACCGCGTCGTCCAGCGAGCCGTGGACGTGGACGTGCGCCCAGGCGCCGAGTTGGTCCGGCGGGGGCAGCGCGGCGGGGTTCTTGACGGTGACGAACGGCAGCGGGGCGCCGCCGCCGCCCTCCTCGAACTCCGCGGGCGCGCCCGTCGCGTCGGTCTTCGCGGCCAGGACGACGAGTGCCAGCCAGGGGGCGAGGCGGTCGGTGGAGCCGTCGGCCCCGGCCGGGCTGTAGCGCCAGGGGAAGTCCTCGTCGTAGAACTCGATGTGCGCCAGGTGGTTGGGCTCGATGTTGGTGGTGCCCGGCAGCGGCTCGCGCCGGGAGATCGCGCGGGCTTCGACGCCGACGACGTCGCCCGGGCCGTAGAGCTGCACCGGCCGCTCGACGGGCCGGCTGAGCGGGGTGCCGTCCAGGGCCTCGCCGCTCAGCAGCAGCTTGACCGGGATGGTGGCGCGGGGCGAGGTGCCCGGGTCGCCGGTGATCCGGGTGGAGAGGCCGGAGCGCAGCCAGGGCAGGAACGAGTAGCCGTTCGCGGTCATGCGCCGCTCCCGTCGAACAGTTCGGTGGCCGCGGTGAGTTCGGTGGCCGTCGGGTCGGCGGCGGCCAGGCCGGAGCGGGCGGCGCCGCCCGCCACGAGCACCCGGTTGTCGGGCAGCAGCGCGGCGGCGAAGGCCCACCGGCCGGTGGGCAGCCCCGGTTGGGCGGTCCAGGTGTCGGTGGCCGCGTCGTAGCGGACGACGCTGCGGTAGCCGGCCTCGTCGGCGTCGCTGCCGGTGCCGCCCGCCACCAGGACCAGGCCCGGGCCGAGGGCGACGGCCCGGTGCTGGGCGCGCCCGGCGGGCATGTCCTTCAGGGCCGTCCAGGCGCCGGTGGCGAGGTCGTACTTCTCCGCCGTCCGCCGGCTGAGCGGGTCGAAGGTGCCGTCGTCGCCGGCGCCCGGCGCCCGGCCGCCGGTCACCAGCACGGTGGTGTCGGAGAGCGCGGTGGCCTGGTGCAGGGCGCGCGGGTGGAGCAGGCTCCCGGTCGGGGTCCAGGTCTTGTGGTCCGGGTCGTACAGCTCGCAGAAGGCGAGCGCCGGGTCCCGGTCGGTGCCGACGGAGGCGGTGCCGCCGACCACCAGGACCCTGCCGTCCTTGAGCACCACCGCGGGGTGTCCGGAGCGGGCGTCGGTCATGTCGCCGACCGTCGTCCAGCGGGTGGCGTCGGTGGTGGCGGCGGGGTCGTACAGTTCGGCGGAGCGCAGCGCCCGGGTGGTCCCGGCGGCCCGGACGGCGGTGCCGCCGGCGACCAGGACCAGGTTGTTCGGCAGCAGCACGGCGCTGTGGCCCCAGCGGGCCTGGTTCATGGTGCCGGCCGGGGTCCAGGTGTCGGCCACCGGGTCGTAGACCTCGGCCGAGGCCAGGCCGGGCGCGGTGGAGCCGCCGATGCCGCCGGTGACGAGGACCTTGCCGTCGGCCAGCGCGGTCACCGTGTGCAGGCGCCGGGGCGAGGGCTGGGTGGCGGTGGCCTTCCAGGTGTCGTCGGCCGGGTTGTAGACGGCGGCCTGGCCGAGGGCGGCCCCGCTCGCGTCCGCGCCGCCGACGACCAGGACCTTCGTGGTGCCCTTGAGCACGACCGGCCCGTCGTGCTGCCCGTACCAGGCGGTGGCCCTGGCCAGGTCGTGGGCGGCGGTCCACTTCGCCGCGGCCACCGCGGTGGGGCTGGTCATGGTGTCGAACCTTCCGTCGTCAGGGCTGCCGTCGTGGGCTTCGGTCGTGGGCTTCGGTCGTGGGCTTCCGTCGTGGGCTTCCGTCGTCAGGGCTTCCGCCGTCAGGGGACGTACAACTCGGCGGTGGCGGCGAGTTCGGTCGGGTCGGGGCCGGGGGCGGCGGCGCCGGCCAGCGCGGTGCCGCCGGCCACCAGCACCCGGCCGTCCGTCAGCTCCACGGCGGCGAAGTCGGACCGGCCGGCGGCGAGGTGCCCGGTGGCCGTCCAGGTGCCGGTGGCCGGGTCCAGGACGGTCACGTTGCGGTGGCCCGCCGCGAAGGCCGGGCCGCCGGTGCCGCCGACGACCAGGACCAGGCCCGAGCGCAGGGCCAGGCAGCGGTGGGCGCGGCGGCCGCCGGGCATCGGGCCGAGGGCCGTCCAGGTGCCGGTGGCCGGGTCGTAGACCTCGGCGGTGGCGAGGCTGTGCGGGTCGTAGCCGCCCGGGTCGGCCACCGGTCCGGCCGCTGCTCCGGCCACCGCGTCGCCGCCGGTGACCAGGACGCGGCCGTCGGCGAGCAGGGTGGCCTGGTGGCCTTTGCGGGCGGTCAGCAGGCTGCCGGTCGGAGCCCAGGAGCCCGTCGTCGGGTCGTGGAGTTCGCAGTGGGCCAGGGCGGCCTCCGGCCCGCCGGTGGGCAGCGCACCGCCGACCACCAGGACCTTGCCGTTCTTCAGCAGGACGGCCTGGTGTCCGGTCCGGGGGTCGGTCATCGGCGGGCCGGTGGCGGACCAGGTCCGGGCGACCGGGTCCAGCAGCTCCACGGTGGCCAGCGCCCGGCCGTCCGCGCCGGTGCCCCCGGTGACCAGCAGCCTGCCGTCGGGCAGGGCGGTCGCCGCGTGCCCGTGCCGGGCGGTGGTCAGCGCGCCGGCGGTGGCTGCCCAGGTGCCCGGGGCCGGGTCGTAGACCTCCGCCGTGCCGAGCACCCGGCCGTCGGCGGAGCGGCCGCCCACCACGACCACCCGGCCGTCGCCGAGCCTGGTCGCGGTGTGCCCTCGGCGGGCGGCCGCCAGCGGCGGGGCGGCCGTCCAGGCGGCGGCGACCGGGTCGAACAGGGCGGCGGTGGCCAGTGCCGCGCCGGTGGCGTCCGCTCCCCCGGCCACCAGCACCCTGCCGCTGGTCAGCCGGACCGCCTCGATGCCCCGGGCGGCGGACGGGAGGCTGCCGGCGGAGGTCCAGCTCCCCGGCGCGGTCGGCGAGCCCACCGCCTCCTCCTCCGGGATGACGTGCAGCCGGTCCGCGAGGCTGCCGTCCTGGCCGATCCAGTCGGCGAGGGCGTCCAGCGCGGTGGTCCGGCTGCGGAAGGTCGCGGCGGCGAGGCCGCCGGCCGGCGGGTGGGCCTGGACGTTGTTGCGGAGGTTGGCGACGACGTAGCGCCGGTCGGTGAGCCGTACCGTCTCCTCCGCCGGGAAGGGCTGACGGAGCCTGGACTCCCGCTGCGAGACCGGCGAGCGGCTGGTGCTGCTGCCCTGGAGCAGCTGGTTGAACACCGCGGGACTGACGTTGTGGAAGCGCTTGGGCGCGGGGGCGGCGGTGCGGGCCGCCATCGGGACCACCCGGCGGGCGGCGGCGGCGCTCGTGGGCACCCCGCTGTCGATGATGTGCAGGTCGTACCGGGCGCTGCGGCGGACCACCCGCGGCGAGAGCAGGGTGCCGGCGGCCGCCGTCAGTTCCAGTCCGGCGTCCTGGCTCTCGTACGCCGGCCGGGAGAGCTTGGCGGCGTCGTCCATGTCCTGGAACTGCGCCATCGCGAACTTGTCGCCGGTGACGGAGACCCGGACCAGCCCGCTGTCCGGCGCGGGCGCGATGCCGAACCGTCGGCCGTCGCCGGGCCGCTGCGCGCCGATCCGGTCGAGGCGGACGTCCAGCGGGATCGCGCGCTGGCGGACGAAGAGCGTGCCGAGCGGGTGGAGCACCAGTTGGTCGGTGTCGGGCAGCTGCCGGAGGGTGACGAGGGGGTTGGTGCCGCCCGAGGGCAACCGGGTCTGCCAGCCCTCGGTCTTGGCGAACTCGCCCGCCAGCAGCGGGAGCACGGCCACCGGTGGCAGGGTGGTGTTGTGCTCCTCGCCCCAGGAGATGTCGAAGTCCGCGGAGATCTCGAAGAACAGCAGGGAGATGGAGCCGCGGCCGTGCGCGCGCCACGGCGAGGGGCCCTCGAGTTCGAAGCGCAGGTCGATGCCGAAGACGCCGACACCGAAGGCCTTCAGGGTGACCCCGGCGGAGATCGCGATGGTGAAGGCGAACGGCGAGAAGCGGAACATCGCGTCGAAGGAGAGGTGTCCTTCGACGCCGAACCCGCCGAAGCCCAGACGGAGTTCGGCCGCCGCGCCGAACTGGACGGTGTTGCTGGTGACCGCGAAGTAGCCGGAGACCCGGATCAGTTGGCCGGGGCGGTTGAGGATGTCCACCGAGAGCCGCTTGGGGACCGGGAAGGGCAGGGCCGGCGGTTTGAAGGACGGGTGGAAGCCGCCGACCGTCAGGACGAAGTCCGGTGAGTCGCCCCAGGCGACCAGCAGGCCCATCCCGCCGTCGATGGTCATCGTGAGGATGTGCGAGTCGAAGAGTTCGGCGAAGAACCACAGCCTCGACTTGTCGACCTCCAGCGCGCCCACGAAGTCGACCTGGAGCACCAGCAGTGGCAGGTCCGCGCTGGGCAGGACGCACCGCAGCACCCCGAGGACGGCGATGTTCCCGGGCGGGATCTCGACGACGACCCCGAGCGAGACGCTGACCAGGGTCGGGGTCCCCCAACCGATCTTCGCCATCGGCCCGATCAGGAACCGGCCCTGCTCGGGCGGGAAGAAGCGGCGCAGGTCGGAGAGGATCCGGGGGGCGTTGGCGATGACGTCCCGGGGGAACATCACCGACTCGACCGAGCCGGTCCGGACGCCCTCCGCCAGGGCCTTCAGGTTCATCCCGCGGTTGAGTCCGATCAGCCCGCCGACGGCCAACAGGGTGAACCCGTAGCCGAGTTGGATGCCGGTGGCGCCGAAGTCGGTGGTGATCACGATCAGCAGCGAGAAGCCGTCGCCGCCGTCGGGCATCCGGGTGCTGATCAGGCCGATCGCCTTGAGCTCGACCAGTCCGGCGAACTCGAGGTCGAGGGCGCCGGCGTACTCGCCGTGGTCGGGGTCGAAGTACAGGTACCCGCCGCCCTTGACCGGCCCGGCGTCCACAGCCAGGCCCACGCCCTTGGGCGGTCTGAACCCGAAGGAGAGGTCGACCGGGCCCAGGTTGCCGTCGCCCTTGGACCGGAACGCGATGTCGGCGGAGAGGCCGATCTGCTCCACGACGGCGGTGACCGGGCCGAGTTGGGCGCGGAACGACACGCCGAGGCCGATCGGCAGCCCGTCCGGGCCGGGCGAGGCGGAGATCGTCAGGCCCTGGATCTCCAGCGGGCCGAGCTCCAGGTGCGTCGGGAGCTGGATCTCCAGATTGGAGGTGCCGCGGAAGTAGAAGCCCTGCCGGTACGAGACGCCGACGGTGAGGTCCGCGCCGACGGTGAACCCGCCGGCCGGCAGGACGGCGCCGACGAAGCCGTCCGCGCCGGCCGACGAGAGGACGAACTCCAGCCCCTCCAGGCCGAATTCGGCGAAGAAGTCGACGGCGTCCCCGACCAGCCGGACCCCGCCCGCGCCGGAGATCCGGCGCAGCTGGAGTCGGGTGCCGTCGGCCGGGCCGAACAGCACCTGCGGCCGGCCGGTCGGGCCGGAGCGCTCCACCTGGACGTCGATCGAGCCCTTGGCGTGGACCGGTCCGGTGGGCGACTCGAAGCCGAGCACCATCTCGACGCCCCGGCCGGGGCGCACCAGCAGCGCGACGCCGCCCTGGAGGTCCAGGTCGCCCCGGATGGTGACGGCGATGTCCGGCCCGAGCTCGAAGCGGAAGCCCTGGCGGCCGGTGAACGAGGGCAGCAGCGCGAGGCCCGGCGGGGCGCTGTCGGCGGCGGGCAGCGGCAGCAGCCGGACCGCGGCGGCCATCCCGGCCGAGGGCCGGACGCGTTGGAAGAGGACGGCGGCCAGCGTGGTGGGCGGCGGCCCGAACGGGTCCGGCGGGGAGCCCTGGACGGCCAGCGCGGTCGACGGCGGGACCGGCCGGGTCTCGACGTTGGCGCCGACGGTCCGCAGCAGGTTGTCGAGCTGGGAGAGCAGCGCCGGGTGGTCGAAGTCGGCGGTGCCCCAGCCGAAGGCGTCCTTCAGCACCTGTGAGGGGTCGGCGAGCGCCCGGGGCAGGTCGCCGAGGTCGAGGCCGAGGTGCACGTACGGCGGGCGGGAGCCGGCCGCCGGGGTGTACCGGGCCTTGACCACGCCGAGGCTGCGCAGGGCGAAGCCCAGGTTCGGGTGGTAGCGCTGCAGGTAGGTGACGATCAGGAAGTCGAGGAGCTGGCCGGGGAAGAGTGTGAGGAAGCCGTCCGCGCGCAGCGCGTCGGGGATGGCGGAGGCCGGTGCGTCGGTGATCGCGTGGATGCCCTTGATGAGCGCCTGGACGGCGCCGAGGGCCCGCTTCACGTCGTCCGGCGAGAAGGAGGCCGACGCGGCGGCCCCGCCGTCGCCGACCGTGCCGTCGACGTTCAACCCGCCGTCGCCCAGCAGGGTGTGCAGGCTGTCGTAGAGCGTCTCGACGGCGTTGCGCAGGTCGACGAAGGGCTGCGGGATGTCCGTGACGCTCCAGCCCAGGCGGCGCAGCAGCCCGGCGAACGCCGCCGGGGTGGCCAGCGCGTCGCGCAGCGGCAGCAGCGCCTGCCCGACCTCCGCCAGGATCCGTTCGAAGGTGCCCGGCTCACTCATGCTTCTTCGCCTCCTCCTTGGACTCCGGGTAGAACTTCCTGTCGAGGAGCGCGTGGAAGGCGGGGTCGACCCGGTTGACGATCAGCCAGGCGCAGACGTGGCAGAAGTCCTGGGCGCTGCTGCGCATCTTGCAGCGACCGGTCGGCCGGTAGTGGGAGGCGGAGTAGGTGTCGCCGCCCTCGTAGATCCCGATCAGCCGGGCGCTCTTGCAGGGCGGGCTGAAGCCCGGGATGTCGACGGGGGTGTCCTCGTCGGGGTTCCGCTTCCTGGTGTCCGGGTCCAGGTTGAGCGGACCGGGGTTGTTCCGGAGGAAGGTGAGGACCTCCGGCTCCACCACGCGGAGCGGCTGGTGCTGGCTGTCCTTCAGCGGCACGAAGACGATCGATCCCGTCCGGAACGTCGGGAAGGGGGTGCTGCCCGCCCTGGTGAGGATGATCGCGCCCTCCGCCGGGAGGACCTTGCCGACGACCAGCCCGTCCAGGTAGTGGGCGGGGCTGGTGTCCAGCGGGAGTTGCCGGCCGTACGCCGTCAGGCCGAAGTCCCGCAGCCGCACCTCGGTGAAGAGCGTCTGGGCCTGCTGCCACTGCGCCGTGTCGCGGGTGCCGATGGAGAGTTTGATGCCCTGGACCGGGCTGGTCACGTTCACCGAGTCGGCCAGCAGGACCGCGGCGGTGCGGATGCGGGGCAGCTGGAGCCATTTGACCTTGTCCGCGTCGATCCGCCGGTCCTGCGGGTCCGTGCCCGGGCCGATCCGCAGGAATCCGAACACCGACACGTTGTCGCCGAACAGGTCCGCAGTCCGGTTCGCGTCGCTGCCTCCGCCGTCGAACTCCTCGTACTCGTCGGACAGGTTGAAGCTGTGGCCGAACTCGTGGGCGACCGTCCCGATGATGCCGTCGATGTCCACGGCGATGTCGGACGGTGGGTCGCGGCGCAGTTCCCGCCGGTCCGTCGCATCGGCGTAGACGTAGGAGAGCCCCTGGGACTTGTTGACCGTCTGGGCCGTCACGGTCCGGCCGTTGATGTTGGTCCCGCCGTCCACGCCGTCGTTGACGATCATGGCGATCAGGCCCCGGCTGGGCTGGTACCTGGTGTCGTCGGGCTGCCACTGGTCGCCGACCGCCACCGCCGGGTCGGCGGCCCTCAGGCTCCGGACGTAGCGCAGCAGCGTGTTGGCGGGGTTGACCACCCCCGCGCTCATGTACAGCTCCGGCGGGTGCCGGCGCGGGTCGAAGGTCACGCTCCGGGTCGGCCCGCTCTGGTAGAACTCGTACAGCCTGGCGACGAACTCCTTGACCCCCGGGGTTCCCACGCCGTCGTCGGCGGGCTTGCGCACCAGGCCCGTTCCGGAGGAACGGTCGGCGAGACGGCCGCCCAGCTGGAAGCCGAAGAGGGTGTCGCGGGCGTGCAGGATCCCGACCGACTGGTGCTGCTTCCAGGCCGTGATGAGGCCATCGCTGACCTTGGCCGGGTCGACGTCCAGGTCCTGCTGTTTCCACGTCGCCCGGAGGTTCGCCCGCTGGTCCCCGCGCATCGGCAGCCCCACCAGGTGGACCAGTTCCTCCAGGGTGTACAGCGTGCCGCCGCCGATCGCATTGGACGGGATCGGGAAGCCGACGCCCTTCGCCCGGCCCGCCTCGACCGTCTCCGCGCCCGCCGCGACCCGGAACCCGCAGGTGACGGTGTGCTGTTGGGAGGGGGTGAAGGAGGTGAAGGCGTTGAAACCGTCCCGCAGCATCCCGTACGGCTCGTGCGCGGGCTTCTCGAACAGCTCGTGGATCGTCCTGGTGACGATGGAGTCGAACTTCGCGCGCTCCTGCTCGCGGAACCCCTCGGCGAGGAACAGCACGTTGTGCTTGCGGTCGAGGCCCGTCAAGTCCCTGGCGCCCCATTCCTGCGTCAGCGCGTGCTGCGCGCCGTAGTCGACGACCTGCACCGGCAGGAGCTGCGCCCCGCCCAGGCCCGGGAACAGGCCCGAGAGCATCCAGGGGGCGCCCGGCTGGGTGGCGGTCACGCCCCGGACCCGGCCGGTCGGCGTCACGGCGAGCTGCCGGGAGTCGGCCGGCACCAGCTGGACGTACCCGTGCCCGGTGATGTCGCCGATCAGGTCCGTGCCGACACCGGCGTCGTCGCTGAACTTCGCGTACAGCGACGGCTGGGCGTGCGCGACGGTGGCGTCGAGCGCGGTGGTGAGGGAGTCGTTGCCGAACCACCAGCCGACGACCGCCCGGTGGACCTGGAGCCGGCCGACGAGGTACTGGTCCCCGGTGTGGGCCTGGAAGAGGAAGACCCCGGGGGCCGTGGCCGTGACCACCCCGGTCTCCTTGTGGTACGTCGGCACCCCGTCGAACCGGTGCCCCTTGTCGTTGAACGGGGCGAAGAACTCGACCTCGCAGTCGGCCGACCGGACGGGAACGACGTCGAAGCCGTCCGTCGCGGGCTTGCGCACCGTCCGTGTGGCCAGGGTCAGGGTGAGCGGCGGCGTGCCGGTCAGCGCCATGTGCAGATCGCAGTGCGGAAACAGCAGCAGGTCGGGAAGGGGATCGGTCACGGCGGCGACTCCTGTCTGCCGTCCACACGTCGGGCCCACCGGCGCCGCCATCCGGTCTCCGGCGCGCCGCGACAACCATACCGACCGGCCGTGACAGTTCCAACGAACCGTCAAGTCAATTCCCTGAAAGGGTAATTCCCCGTTCGATCACGATCGGACGAGGTCCGAGCGGCAACGATTCATGCTCTGTTCACGCCGGTTCGCGACCCGCTCCAGCCGAGGCTCTCCCGCACCGCGGCAAGGGCATTGGTGTTGATCCGGCTGCGCACCTGTGCGGCGGATCCGAGGAAGACGTCCCGGAGGGTGCCGCCGAGGAAGCCGGAACCTGGTCTACCTCCACGGCGAGATCGGCATCGGCGCCGGAGTGATCACCGATGGTGAACGATGCCGCGCCGGTGCTCGGCGATCGCACCGAGACTGGACGGCCGGCGCGTCGGAAAGGCGCGTCGGAAAGGCGCAGTCGTCGCGGATGGCGCCGTCCCCGCCGCCCGGACCATGGCCGCCTGCCGCGCGGGCCTCGATCGTCACTGGCCCACGGCCGGCGACAGGCCCGCGGTGCGCGCGGCAACCCCCGCCTGGACTGCGAAGAGGCGGTCCCGCGCGTCCTGGTCGAGCGTGTGGAAGTGGCCGTGTGCCTCAAGAGTGACGAAGCCGTGCACGGTGGCCCAGGCCAGCATCAGTGCCTCCGCCGCGTCCGGCACCAGCGGGCTGCCGAGCCGGCCGCGTTCGGCCGTGTCGGCGACGAGTTCGAGCATGTGCTCCATCGCCCGCCGACCGGCCACCACGGTCGGTCCGTCCGGTGGGGCCGCGTACCCGGGCACGGGGGAGCCGAAGATGAGGGCGAAGCGCTCCGGATTCCGCTGCGCCCAGGTGCGGTAGCCGGTGCAGGTGGCCACGAAGCGTCCGTCCAGGTCGTCCGCCGGCACGGTCCCGCGCGTCTGCGTCAACGCGTCCGACAGGCTGTCGTACGAGTCGGCGACCAGGGCGGTGAGCAGCTCGTCCCGGTCGGCGAAGTAGCGGTACAACGCGGGCGGGGTCATCCCCATGCTGCGGGCGATGTCGGTGAAGCGGAGGTTCGCGGCGCCGCGCTCGACGATCAGGGCCAGGGCCGCGTGCTTGATCTCCTCCACGGTGTCGGCGCGCAGCCGCTCACGGCGGCTGCGCCCCCTGCTCTCATCCGTCGACCCGCCCGTCATCGCATCTCCATCGGCTCGCTGCGCCAGTCACCGCGTTGACAATCCGTACCCGTCGAGGGAAACGTTACGCGCCATAAGACGCGTTATGAAGCGTAACGCTTTGCCGGGGGGACGGGGCCCCTGACGACGTACGGAGGACCACATGTCCCAGGGACTGCGCGAGGAGCGGCGGACAGCCGCCGGGGAGAGCGGGCCACACAGACCCGGCCCGCTCGGCCGAATAGCCGGCTGGAGCTTCCGGAACCGGGGCCGCACGGTGCTGCTCTGGCTGCTCGCCGCCGGCGCGGCCTTCGGCCTCTCGGCCGGCCTCGGCGCCAAGTACAGCGCCGACTACACCGCGCCCGGCTCGGACTCCAAGCAGGCCCAGCAGCTGCTGGCACGGGACTTCCCCGGACTGGGCGGTGAATCGATCAGCCTGGTGCTCACCTCCGACGTCAGCGTGACCGACGCCGCCACCCGCGACCGGGTCAAGGCCCTGCTCGCCCGGATGGCCGAGGTGCCGCACGTCAGCGGCATCGACGACCCGTACGGCCCGCGCGGCAAGGTGTCGGCCGACGGCCGCACCGCCCTCGGGCAGATCCACCTGGACGTCGCCGTCGCCCCCGACATGCCGAAGGCGGACACCCAGCGGCTGCTCGACCTCGCCCGCCCCGTCGACGGCGGCGTGCGCGTCCACCTCGGAGGCATGACGGTCCAGCAGGCCGAGCAGGGCGCGATCGGCTCGGAGGGCATCGGCATCGCGGCCGCCGCCGTGATCCTGGTGATCACCTTCGGCTCGGTCGTGGCCGCCGGCCTGCCGCTGCTCACCGCGCTCGGCGGACTCGCGGTCAGCAGCGCCCTGCTGCCGGTACTCGCCGCACTCATGCCGGTCCCGGACTGGTCGACCTCGCTCGCCGCGATGCTGGGCATCGGCGTCGGCATCGACTACGCGCTGCTGCTGGTCACCCGGTTCCGCGAGTGGCGCGCCGAGGGGCTCGAACCCGAGGCCGCCACCGTCGCCGCGCTGGACACCGCGGGCCGCGCGGTCGTGGTCGCCGGCATGACCGTGGTGGTCAGCATGCTCGGGCTGTTCGCGATGGGCCTGTCGTTCATGCGCGGCGCCGCGGTCTCGGCGATCCTCTCCGTGTTCGTCGTGATCGCCGCGTCCGCCACTCTCTTCCCCGCCCTGCTCGGCTACCTCGGCCGACACATCGAGCGCCTCCGGCTGCCCCTGCCCCAGCGCCGCGCCACCCGGGGCGAGAGCCCGGCGGGCGCCGGCTGGCTGCGCTGGAGCAGGCTCGTCGAGCGCCACCGCATCCTCGGCGCCCTCACCGGGGTCGTCGTCCTGCTGGCGCTCGCGGCGCCGTTCCTCGGCGTGCGCTTCGGCTTTCCCGACGCGGGCAACGACCCCGCCGGACGCTCGAACCGGCTGGCGTACGACACGGTGGCCGCCGGCTTCGGACCGGGCAGCAACGGACCGCTGGTCCTGGTCGCCGAGTTGGCACCGGGCACCCCCGCCGACGCGACGGCCTCGCTGCCCACCGCGCTGAAGGCGGTGCCCGGCGTCACGGCCGTGACCCCTCCGGTGCCCGGTTCCGGCGGCCGCTCGCTGCTGCTCACCGTCGTCCCGGACAGCGGTCCGCAGTCCAGCGCCACCAAGACCCTGGTCCGCGACCTCCGCGACCACGTCATCCCGGCCGCGGTCGGCCCCGACGTCCGGGTGCACGTCGGCGGGGCGACCGCCAGCGCGATCGACAGCACCGACAACATCGCCCGCCGCATCCCGCTGCTGGTCGGCGGCGTGGTCACGGTGTCGATGCTCCTGCTCCTGGTGGCCTTCCGCAGCCTCGCCGTCGCCCTCAAGGCCGCGGTGATGAACCTGCTCTCCGTCGGCGCCGCGTACGGCGTGGTCGCCCTCGTCCTCGAAGGCGGCACCGCCGGCCGCCTGATCGGCATCGACAGCCCCACCCCGCTGCCGGCCTTCGTCCCGGTGCTGACCTTCGCCGTCCTGTTCGGCCTCTCGATGGACTACGAGGTCTTCCTGGTGAGTCGGATGCGTGAGGCTTGGCTGCGCACCGGCGACAACGCGGAATCCATCGTCAGCGGACTGGCGGGCACCGCGCGGGTGATCACCGCGGCGGCGGCCATCATGGTCG
The DNA here is from genome assembly GCF_040303105.1 of Kitasatospora sp. NPDC096128. Lineage (NCBI taxonomy): Bacteria > Bacillati > Actinomycetota > Actinomycetes > Kitasatosporales > Streptomycetaceae > Kitasatospora > Kitasatospora sp. NPDC096128. Next base: position 42,355 of record NZ_JBEOSP010000012.1, read on the forward strand.
CCGTGTTCGCGGCCTTCGTCCCGGCACCCGACCTGCCGATCAAGGTCATCGGCGTCGGCATGGGGTCGGCCATCCTGATCGACGCGACGCTGGTCCGACTGCTGCTGGTACCGGCCGTGATGCACCTCCTCGGCCGCGGCAACTGGTGGCTGCCCACCTGGCTGGACCGCCGCCTGCCCCACCTCCACGTCGAAGGACACACCGAGTTCTACCAGCCGAAGGCCGCCACCGAGGCGCCCCGCTCCCCGGCGGTGGTCGGCTAGTCCCAGCAGCGGGCCGCGGGCGCCCCACGACACCCGCGGCCCGCTGCCGCGGAACGCGCCGCCCCGCCACTCACCTCGTCGCCGGCCCTGCGTTCTGCGTACCGGCCGTACAGGACACCCGGGCGGCGCCGGCGACCGGCGGCCCGTGAGGAGTCCGCGGGCGCCGCCGCACGGTCCGGGCCGGCACGGCCCGAAGGGGCAGGTGCCGCAGGAGGCCCGGCACCCGTACGAACCTCGGAAGAGCTCGCACGGCCTCGGCAGACGCCGGGCCGAGGCATTCACCCACGCAGGCAGGGGACTTGGTGACCGGCGAAGGAATTGACGGCAGTTGTCAGCGGACGGAGGTCGTCGTCATCGGCGCCGGGATGTCCGGAATCGCCGCCGTGATCGCACTGCACCAGACCGGAATCGACGACGTCGTGTTGCTGGAGAAGGCCGGCCGCCTCGGCGGCACCTGGCGCGACAACACCTATCCCGGGTGCGGCTGCGACGTGCCGTCCGTGCTGTAGGCCTTCGCCCCGCGTCCCTGGAGCCGGTCCTTCGCCACCCAGCCCGAGATCCTCGGCTACCTCGAAGCCACCGCGGAAACGCACGGCACCCGCAGCAGCGCGCTCAGCGGCTCACCGCCGAGAACCGCACCCGGGGCGCGGCGGCCCGGTAGCTGCGGCCGGAAACTCCGCCTACTGTCCCGGCTCGAGCCCGGCCCGCTCGCCGTTCTGATGAACGCGGCCCTGCTGCGTGCCCAGGCCGCTGCGGACCGACTCCAGGATCGTCAGGCCCTGGCTGACCAGGCCCGCCGCGATCTCGCCCAAGCCGTCGGTGCCATTGAGCACGTTCACGTTGGCGCCCGCGAGCCCGCCCGCCGCCTCCTTGACGATCTGCGGCAACTGGTCGATCAGCATCCGATCCAGCGCCACCCGGTCATGCGAGGCCGCCGCCTCGGCCTGGATCTTCATCCGCTCCGCCTCGGCCTGCGCCACGACCCGGATCCGCTCGGCCTCCGCCTCCGCCGGCTTCACGATCTCGGCGACCAGCTGCTGCTGGCGTAGCTCCGCCGCACGCTGGGCCAGCTCGGTCTGTGCCGCCAGCACCTCCTGCTGCGCGTGTGCCTGCGCCAGCGGGCCGGCCTGGGCGGCCTGCGCCTGCGCCTGGTCCACCTCGGCGCTGTACTGCGCCTTCACCACCGCCGTCTGCCGAGCGTACTCGGCCTGCTGCCGGGCAGACTGTTGCTCCGCCTCCGCTGCGGCCTGGGCGGCCTGCGCCTGGGCGATCTGGGCCTGCCGCTGGATGGCCGCCCGATGCGGGGCCGACATCGCGACGATGTAACCGGTATCTCCGTCATCGATCGACTGGATCTGAAGCGAGTCCACGATCAGTCCGATTTTCGCCATCTCAGCCTTCGAGGTGTCCAGGACCTCGGTGGCGAGCTTCTGCCGCTCAGTGACGATCTCTTCGACCGTCATCGAGCCGATGATGGCACGCAGGTGTCCGGCGAAGATCCGGCCGGTCAGCACGGACATCTGATCCTGGTCGGACAGGAAGCGCTGGCCGGCGTTGACGATGCTCTCGCTGTCGTTGCCGACCTTGAACGCGATCACCGCCCGTACCGTCAGCGCAATGCCCTGCTTGGTGACGCAGGTCTCCGCGACCTCCGCCTCGCACATCGCCAGAGTCAGGAAGCGGACCTTACGGAAGACCGGCAGCACGAACGTGCCGTGTCCGGTCACCACACGGAACGGCGCACCCGCAAGGCCCCGCTGTCCGCCTGAGATCAGCATCGCCTCGTCGGGGGCGGGAACACGATAGCCGAACATCCTGGTTGTCTCCTCAGCGAATGCCGTCGGCACGGTCGGCCCACGGGTCGTCGGTCGGGTCGGTCCACTCGATGACGTCGACCTGGCGCGTACCACGCGATTCGATCACCAGGACGGGCGTCCCCTTCGGCAGGGGCCCCTCCGACCAGGCGAGGAAGGACTCCGAACCGCCCCTGATCTTCACCAGGACCTCACCAGGGCCGGCGGCTCCCCTGGTGCCGATCACCAACACCCCGGGGCAACCGATCACGGCCTGGTCCGACACCATCGGCGACCCCTTCTCTTGTCGAACGTCGCGCGACCACCCTGGCAGCAGCTCGCGTCGGCGGCGCACAGGCGCACGACCGGCTTACCGTACCGAAGCAACGCTGATTCCAGGGTGTCACGTGACGCTCACGCTGTCGAAGGGATATGCACGAGTGCGTTCGGCCGCACCGGGGCCTCCACGGCACACACATCAGTACTGACGCAGTGTCAAAACGGTTGGCCACGGCGAGTTCTCTCACTCGACCTACCTCCCGCACCGGGCACGGTGGGCGGCGATCAGGTCGCGGTACCAGGCGTAGGAGGCCCTCGGCGTGCGCCGCTGGGTGGCGAAGTCGACGTGGACGAGGCCGAAGCGCTGATTGAACCCCTCCGCCCATTCGAAATTGTCGAGGAGGGACCAGGTGTAGTAGCCGCGGACGTCGACGCCTTCGGCGATGGCGGTGGCGAGGGCGTCGAGGTGGGTGGCGAGGTAGTCGATGCGGGGCTGGTCGGGGATGGTGGACTCGTCGACGGAGCAGCCGTTCTCGGTGACGGTGATGGGCGGGAGGGCCTTGCCGTAGAAGTCCCTTAGCCGGAGGAGCAGTTGGCGCAGGGCGTCGGGGACGACGGGCCAGCCGAAGGCGGTGTGGGGGGCTTCGGGGATGTCGACGAGGTCGAAGGGGAGGAGGCCCGGGGTGGTGGGGGCGGCGACGCGGGTGGGGTTGTAGAAGTTGAGGCCGAGGCCGTCGAGGCCGGGGGTGTGGATGAGGTCGGTGTCGCCGGGGCGGACGGCGCCGAAGATGTCGTCGGGGACGCCGAGGGCGGAGAGGTCGGGGTAGCGGCCGAGCAGGACGGGGTCGGTGAACAGGCGGTTGTGCAGGGCGTCGTAGGCCGCTGCGGCGGCGGCATCCTCGGCCGAGGAGGTGGCCGGCTCGACGAGGGTGAGGTTGTTGGAGAGCATCACCTCCAGGCCGTGCTCGTGGAGCAGGGAGGCGGCCAACCCGTGGGCGAGGAGCTGGTGGTGGGCCGCCGGGAGGGCCTCGAACATCAGCGCGCGGCCGGGGGCGTGGGTGCCGAGGGCGTAGCCGAAGACGGTGTGGACGAAGGGCTCGTTGAGGGTGATCCAGGCGGGGACGCGGTCGCCGAGGCGGTCGGCGACGACGGCCGCGTAGTCGGCGAATCGATACGCCGTCTCGCGGTTGAGCCAGCCGCCACCGTCTTCCAGGGCCTGCGGGAGGTCCCAGTGGAAGAGGGTGGGCAGCGGGGTGATGCCGGCTTCCAGGAGCGCGTCGACCAGGCGGTCGTAGAAGGCCAGGCCGGCCGGGTTGACCGGGCCGCTGCCGGCGGGCAGGACGCGGGACCAGGCGATGGAGAAGCGGTAGCCGTCGAGGCCGAGGCCCTTCATCAGGGCGATGTCCTCGGAGTAGCGGTGGTAGTGGTCGCAGGCCACCGCACCTGTGTGTCCGTCCCGCACGGCGCCGGGCCGCGCAGCGAAGGTGTCCCAGACGGACGGGCCGCGGCCGTCCTCCGCCACCGCCCCCTCGATCTGGTAGGCGGCGGTGGCGGCACCCCAGCGGAACCCCGCCGGCAGGTCGTAGCGGTCCGGCATGGCAGCCTCCCGGCAGAGAACATGAGGAGTACTCATGTTACTGACGGAGAACCGAAACACCAGAGGACACCCACCACCGACAGGTCGCGCCCTCCAGCGGCCCCGGACCCGCCCGACGATCGGCCAGGCGGACTGACGCCGGCCGCCTCTCCCGGGCCACGAATCGGCCTCAGGCCAAGAGCCCAGTTAGGGCCGGTTTAGGCAGCACGCCGACGATGGTCGCTCGGCTTCGCGGCACCCGTGCGTCCGCGCGCGGGCGCCGCGGAGTTGCTCGGGCACGTTCCCGAAGCGCCGCGTGCCTTAAGACCGACGAGACGGTAGATCCCGGTGACTGATCAGCCCGGTACCATCCCGCCCGCCGCTGAGGGACTGCTGTCCGGTCCCCCGACGTTCGTGCTCTGCCCGCTTTCCGGCTCCGGCCGTGCGGCCAGGTGGATCGCGACCAACGAGGAGGAGCACGCGGTGTCGACGGTGATCGCCGGCCCCTCCAGTCCGAGGGTGTACGCGATCCGTCCGGAGGCGATGCTCGCGGCACTACCGTTGCCGATGAAGCCCTCGTACTCGGGCGGTACGGGCTGCGACGACGGCCACAGGGTCGTGACGCCAGGCCTCGGCGTCGGCCAGCCGCTCTCTGGTGCGGTGGAGTTCGGTCGTCGCCCACTTGAGCGCGTCGAGCATCTCCCGGTCGTGATCGTTCGCCGCCTGGCCCGTGCCTCCTCAGCCCGTCAGATGGGACAGAAGCCTTACGGAGTCGGCCAAACGGGCGCTTCCAGACCCGCTGAATCGACGGGCCGGACGGGCGGGGAGACGCCGCCGGCCGGAAACGGGAAAACGGCCCGCGCCCGCCGCGGCGTGTCGGAACACGTCGTGGCGGGCGCGGGCCTTCGGGCCCTCTGCTCGGGGGGTGCGTCAGGCCCGGGCTGTGGTGGCGTCCGCGGTCTTCTCCGCCGCCTTCTCCTGGCGGGCTCCGCGCAGCAGGAGCCCGGCGATCACGGCCAGCACGCCGAACACCAGGGCCCAGCCGAAGACGCCCTGATTGGCGTGTGCCACCGCCTCGACGTAGGCGGTGCGAGCCGCCTCCGGCAGCGCCTGGAGCGCGTCGGAGCCGAGTCGTCCGCCGTTCTCGGTGAGCTCGTCGAGCTGGTCGGCCGAGACCTTGGACACCAGGCCGTCGTGCAGTCGGTTGTTGAACACCGCCGCGAAGAGCGCGACGCCGAAGGTGCCGCCGACCGAGCGGAAGAACGTCAGGGCGCCACTGGCCGCGCCGATGTCCTTCGGGGTGACGCTGTTCTGGGTGATCACCAGGACGTTCTGGAACAGGAACCCCAGACCGATGCCGAACACCACCATCGACAGCGCGGTCACCAGGTGGCCGGAGTTCACGTCGAGCATCGCCAGCAGCAGGGCGCCGACCGCCAGCGCCGCACCGCCGATCACGGAGAACGGACGGTACTGGCCCGGCCCCTTGAGCGCCCGCACGCTGAAGACGGACGTCACCAGCTGTCCGCCGAGCACCGGGAGCAGCAGCAGACCGCTGCTGGTGGCGGAGGCGTGCTGCACGTTCTGCAGGAAGAGCGGCAGGAAGGTGATCGACCCGTACAGGGCGATGCCGACCAGGAAGCCGAGCGCCAGGCTGGCGGTGAAGTCCCGGTTGGAGAACAGCTGCAGCGGCAGGATCGGCTCGGCGGCGCGGCGCTCGACCGCGATGGTGACGACGATGCCGACGACTACGACCACGGCGAGCAGCAGGATCTGCGGCGAGGTCCAGTCGTAGGTGGTCCCGCCCCAGACGGAGATCAGCACGGCCGCGGTGGTCACCAGGGTCAGCAGCAGCGCGCCCAGGTAGTCGATCTTGTGGCTCACCCGGGTGTGCGGCAGCCGCAGCTTCGCCGAGATCAGCAGCAGCGCGACCAGACCGATCGGCAGGTTGATGTAGAACGCCCACCGCCAGGACAGGTGGTCGGTGAGAGCACCACCGACGAGCGGCCCGCCGATGGTGGCGACCGCACTGAGTGCGGCGATGTAGCTCTGGTAGCGGCCGCGCTCCTCGGGCTTGGCGAGGATGCCGATGATCGTCATCACGCCGATGATCAGACCGCCGGCCCCGATGCCCTGAACGGCACGGGAGACGATCAGGAGCGTCATGTTCGGCGCCAGACCGGAGAGGACGGAGCCGACGAGGAAGATGACGATCGCCACCAGGAAGAGCGGCTTACGACCGTAGAGGTCGCCCAGCTTGCCCCAGATCGGTGTGGACACCGTGGAGGTGAGCAGGTAGACGGCCACCACCCAGGCCAGCTGGTCGAAGCCGCCCAGGTCGCCGACCACGGCGGGCAGCGCCGTGCTGACGATCATGGCGTCGAGCATCGCCAGCAGCATGGCCAGCAGAAGGCCAAGGAGACGACGGACGCCAGGCCCTTGCGGGCCGATGCGCGCCGCAATCGGGCGAAGGTCCTGGAAGCAGCCCAGGCCGCCTTCACCGAAGAGGGCAAGCTGGTGCCCCTCGACGAGATCGCCCGTCGCGCGGGCGTCGGCGCCGGCACGGTGTACCGGCACTTCGCCACCAAAGAGGCACTCTACGAGGCGGTGTTCCTGCGACGCGTCGAGAACCTGACCGCCGAGGCCCGCAAGCTGGCAGCGGCCGAGGAGCCCCCCGAGGCCTTCTACGGCTTCCTCGCCCACATGGTGGAGGAGGGCCGCACCAAGCGCGACCTGGTCGACGCGATGGCCGGAGCCGGCATCGACATCGCCGAACCCGGCACCCCGGCCAGCATCGAACTCCGCGCCGCCATCGGCGCCCTGCTCACCCGAGCCCAGGCCGCCGGTGCGGTGCGCGGCGACATCCACACCGTCGACATCATGGCCCTCGTCGCGGGCACCATCATCGCGACCCAGCGCCAGCAGAGCGACCCCGATCTGCCCCGGCGCATCTTCGCGGTGCTCTGCGACGGCCTGCGGGCCAAGGTCGCCTGACCGACCGCCACCCACTGGGCCGGCCGTCCCTGCCGCACCGGGCGGGGACGGCCCGCCTCAGTCCCCCCTTAGGGCCGTCCCCAGAACCTCCTGGAAGCCTGAGCCGGCCAGACCGCAGGAACCGAGGACCGCCGGGAGACGCGCGTGAGCGAGCAGGCCCTGTCCGTGGGCACCACCACGTTCCGCCGCGTCCTCGGCCGATTCACCACCGGTGTCGCCGCGGTGACGGCCCCGGCCACCGACACAACGGGCGCCTCCATAGCTGACGACACGTCACCGACCTTCGGCCCGAGCAGGTATGAAGCGGACGGCCCTCCGCCGCGATACCGTCGCCCTGGCGGGTCACACGTCGCTACGATGAGTCGGACACCCAGGTGCTCGCTCCCATGAGGCACCGTCCGCCGAGACGCCACTCGCCCCAAGCCCCGCCGCGCACGCGGGGCGGCGATGAACCCCCCATCTCCGAAGTCCCGTTCCGTTGTGCCCGGTTGATCGATCTGTCCCACGGGGGTGTCGAGCGCAGGCCATCCGACCCCGGGCGCTTCCCCGCGCCCTCCGGAGCACACCCGGCACCTGGACCGCGACCCCACGACCGCCCGTCCCACGGAAGAGGCTCCTCATGAGCGAAGCCACCGGTCTGCTCGGCGCCGAATCGGAGGCCGGGGCAGCCGCCCCGGACGACTCGGCGCCGCCCGAACCCTCTGAACCCCGCCCGGCCACGGCCGTCGACCTGGAGCGAATGGTCCTCGCGGAGCTGCAGAAGCTCGTCGACCGGCTCCGGCAGACCGGGGGCAACGCCGAGTTCCTGATCCAGATCCAGAAGGCCGCCCTGGCCGAACACACATGAGCGTGCGCCAGGCGCTCACCACCGGGCGTACGCCTCCGGCCCCGCTCAGATGAAGGTGACGACGAGGACGACGGCCGCCAGCAGGAGGAGGATCGTCAGGGCCGGCGCCCCCGCGCGGCCGTCCGGGCGGGAGGTGACGGCGAGCACGGAGACGACGGGGACGGCCACCGTGAGGACGACCGCCAGTCGGCCGACGGTGCCCATGGGGACTCCGGCGACTTCGGCGCCGAAGACGGTCGTGAACATCACCAGCAGCCAGGCCGTCGCGGTCAGGAGGGCCCAGGCCGCGCGGGCGGTCCACCGCTCGACCGGGTCGGCGGCGTGGAAGTTGGTGCGGGTCATCGTCCAGATACGGGTGAAGTTCGCCACCGGAGCATCTTGTCGGACAATGCCGTCCGGCACCAGGTTCCGGGGCCGCCGGCCCAGGACGGGCCCTACGGCTCCAGGGACTTCGCGGCGTCGCGGATGACGTCGAGGACGAAGTCGGGGTGGGAGAGCATCGGCACGTGGCTGCTGTCGATGTCGAAGGTCTTGGCGCCCATGCGCTCGGCAGCGGCCCGCTCCAGGTCGGGGTTCACGGTGCGGTCGTGGTTGGCGACGATGTACCAACTCGGCTTCGTGCGCCAGGCGGTGCCGGGGACCTGCTGGTTGAACAGGTCGACGACCGGCACGGCGCCGGTCGCGAGGACGAGCTTCTGCTCGTCCGCCGGCAGGTCGCCGCAGAAGTCGCCGAGGCCCGACTCGCGGAGCCAGATGCGGCCGTCGGCGATGTCGAGTTGGCCGAAGACGGGCATGGGGGCGAACTTCTCCTGCTGGCCCTGCGAGGTCTCGTCCTCGTCCGGAGCGAGCGCGGCGATGTAGACCAGGGCGCCCACCCGGTCGTGGACGCCGGCTTTGGTGATCAAGGTCCCGCCGTAGGAGTGCCCGACCAGCACGACCGGGCCCGGCACGTGCTCGATGGCCCGGGTGACGCACGCGACGTCGCCCTCGAGCGAGTCGAGGCCGTGCTGCGAGCTGTACACCTCGTGGCCCTCGGCCTGGAGCGCGGGGATGAGCTTGCTGAAGCACGACCCGTCGGCCCAGAGCCCGTGGGCGAAAACGATGCTGGCTTTGCCGGCCATGATCTTCTCCTTCGTCGGTACCGCTCCACGGCGATCCACCTACGGCTGTCCACCGCGGCGATCCACCACCGCGGCCCACTACGGCGAGTATCCGGCCGATGACTGCTCGCGGCAATTCATTCCCCCGGCCGTGCCGCCTCCCGGTGCCGCCACCGCACCGGGTCGACGGCGGTGGCCGGGGGCGCCGCCGCGGGCGGTGCGCGGTACCCGGCGCAGGAGAGCACCAGCATCTCGCCGTCCCCCGGCTGGAACTCGTACGCCACCCGCTCCACCCGGCTCCCGATCCCGGCCCCGGCCAGTTCCTCCCGCAGTCGTTCCAGCCCCCCGTACCGCTCGCGGGTGTCGTACACCATCAAGGGGAAGAGCCGGACCTCCCGCCGCGCCACCCGGGCGAGTTCGAGCAGTGCGGCCCGGTGGAACTCCTCGCCCAGCCGGTTGCCGTACGAGAAGACCAGGTGCGAGCTGAGCACCAGGTCGAAGGAGGCCTCCGGGAAGGGGAGTTCGGGCAGCGCCCCGGCGACGTAGCGCTCCGGGCGGGCGGCGATGTCGGCCCGGAACAGCCGGGCGTTGGCGCTCCACTGCCGGATCAGGTCGTCCGTGTCGGCGTACCAGGACGGGGTGAAGCCCGCCGTCTCCTGGACCAGCAGCTCCCGCTTGAACCTGCTCTCCCGCTCGACCAGCAGGCCCAACTCCTCCCGGTGCACGGCGTATTCGCGGTCGACGGCGACGGCGTCGATCCCCCGCCGCCCGGCTTCGGCGACGAAGCTCGCCGCCCCGCCCGGGCAGTCCAGGACGCGCTGGTCGAGGTCGCGGTCGGTGAGCGCGAACATCGCGCGGTACTCGGCGAAGGAACGGGCGCTGACCAGCACGGCTCACCCCCTCCCGAGGAACGGCATGGTGGCCGGCAGCACCACCAGGGACTGGATGGTGGTGCCCGGCGGCTGCGAGGCCATCAGCAGCAGGGCCTCGGTGAAGCGTTCGACCGGGATGGTCGCCTCCACCGCCATGGTCCCGTCGGCCTGCATCGCGGCGGGCTGCGGGGCACCGTCCGGCGGGCTGACGTTGCCGACGTCGATCTGGCCGCAGGTGATGCCGTACGGACGGCCGTCCAGGGCGAGCACCTTGGTGAGGCCGTGGACGGCGTGCTTGGCGGCGGTGTAGGCGGAGGAGTTGGGACGCGGCACGTGTGCGGAGGGCGCGCCGTTGTTGATGATCCGGCCGCCCTGCGGGTGCTGGGTGCTCATCAGCCGGAAGGCCTCCCGGGCGCACAGGAAGCTGCCGGTGGCGATGGTGTCCAGGACGCGGTTCCAGTCCTGGAAGGGCGTTTCGGTGATGGGCCGGCGCGGGGCGGCGGCGCCCGCGTTGTTGAACAGCAGGTCGAGCCGGCCGTAGCGGTCGCGGACGGCGTCGAACAGCCGGGCGACCTCCTCGGGGCTGCGGATGTCGGTGGGCACCGCCAACACCCGCTCCGGTTCAGTGCCTTCACTGTCGACGGCGAGTGCGGCGGTCTCCTCCAGCGCGTCCTTGCGGCGGCCGGCCAGCACCACCGTCCAGCCGGCGCCGAGCAGGGCCAGCGCGGAGGCCCGGCCGATCCCGCTGCCGCCGCCGGTGACCAGGGCGACCTTCCCGAGCGGTCGGTTCACGGCGTCCATGTCTCCCCCTCGTTGAGCCAGATCCGCAGCATCCGCCGGGCGTACCGGCCGGGTTCGTCGATGTACGCCGAACGGCCGTGCAGCACCCGGCTGTTGCGGATGATCAGCAGGTCCCCGGCGGCCATCGGCAGGCCGAAGGCGATCTCCGGCCGGTACAGCACCTCGTCCAGCACGCCGAGCGCCTCCCATTGACGGTCCGTCAGACTCGGCCCGCCGCGGTCCGGCGAGGAGCGGACGGTGCGGGTCTGGTAGTAGCAGCCGATCGTGCCGTCCTTCCTCGGGTAGAGGATCGGGGTGACGACCAGCTGCGGGCCCGCCCGGCCGGTCCGGTCGAAGGTCCAGTCCTCGCCGAGGGTGGTCAGGGCGTCCGGCCGTTCCCGGCCGATCAGGTCGTGGACGTGCCGGGCGCTCGCGAGCTTGGTCAACCCACCTCCGTGGTAGGCGGGTTGGAGGCAGAGCAGGACGAGCAGGTCGCAGGTGTCGCAGTGGAAGCCGAGTTCGGTGTTGCCGTCGCCGTCGCGGTCGCGCAGCACCGAGATGAGGTCGCCGCGGCCGTTCTGCGGGACGATCCGGCCGTAGTCGCGGAGCAGGAAGGGGAGCGCCTCGGTGACCTCCCGCTCCGGCCGCGCCGGGTCGACCAGGTTGCCGAGGTGGACGAGCCCCACCGAGTCGACGGCCTCCCGGACGAAGGTCCGCAGCCGCGCGCGCACCGGCTCGCCCGCGCCCCAGCCCCCGGCCCGGGCATCGGCCCACAGCAGCTGCCGCTCGCCGTCGCTCAGCGGCAGCGACCACATCTGCCGCCGGGCCTCCAACTCCAGGCTGCTCCAGCCGATCTCGGTCACGGTGTGCTCGTTCACGACGCCTCCCCCCGCCCGGGTCCGACCGCGCCGGCCGCACCGGCCTCGACCGCCGCGCCGACCGCGACGGCCTTGGACCAGAGCGCCAGCGCCTCGTCGACCTGGGCGGCCGTGACGACCAGCGCGGGGATCATCCGGACCACGTTGAGGTGGATCCCGCAGAGCAGGAGCAGCAGCCCGAGGTCGGCCGCCGCCTGCTGGACCCGCCGGGCGGTCTCCGGGTCGGGCGAGCCGTCCGGTCGGCAGAACTCGACGGCCGCCATCAGCCCGAGACCGCGGACGTCGCCGATGCCGGACACCCCGGCAGCGACCGTCCGCAGACCGTCCAGCAGCCGTGCGCCCTGTTCGGCCGCGTTCTCGACCAGCCGTTCCTCGCGCAGCACGTCCAGGGTGGCCAGGGCGGCGGCGCAGGCCACCGGGTTCCCGCCGTAGGTGCCGCCCTGGGAGCCGGGCCAGGCGCGCCGCATCAGTTCGGTCGGCGCGGCGATGGCGGACAGCGGGAAGCCGCTGGCCAGGCCCTTGGCGGTGATCAGCACGTCGGGCCGGAAGCCCGCCCCGTACGGGTGGGCTTCCTCGTGCTGGTGGGCCCAGAACCGGCCGGTGCGGCCGAAGCCGGTCTGCACCTCGTCCAGCACCAGCAGCAGGCCGTGCCGGTCGGCGCGCTCGCGCAGTCCGGCGAGGAACCCGGCCGGGGCGGGGACGTAGCCGCCCTCGCCGAGCACCGGTTCGACGAACAGGGCGGCCGTCTCGGCGGGCGCGGAGACGGTGGCCAGCACCTCGTCCAGCCCGCGCAGGGCGTGGGCGACCGCCTCCTCCTCGGACAGTCCGAGGCGGAACGCGGCCGGGAACGGCGCCACCGCGACCCCGGGCGGCAGCGGGCCGATGCCCGCCCGGAAGCGGGTCCCGGCGGTGGTGAGCGAGGCCGCGCCCATGGTGCGGCCGTGGAAGGAGCCCTCGAAGACGATCACGTTCTGCCGTCCGGTGGCGTGCCGGACCAGCCGCAGCGCGGCCTCGACCGCCTCCGTCCCGGCGGTGGCGTAGCAGAGCGAGTCCAGGCCGGGCGGCAGGACCTCGCCCAACCGGTCGGTGAGGGTGAGCAGTTGGTCGTGCAGGACGGTGGTGTACTGGCCGTGCAGCAGTCGGCCGGCCTGTTCGCGGACGGCCTCGACCACCCTCGGGTGGCAGTGGCCGGTGCTGGTCACGCCGACGCCGGAGGTGAAGTCGAGGTAGCGGCGGCCGGCGGCGTCGTAGAGGTGGAGGCCTTCGCCGCGCACGGCGACGACGGGGGTGGCCTGTTTGAGCACGGGGGAGAGCTGGGACAACGGAGTCCGCCTTCGTCAGTGGGTTCGTCGGTGGGTTCTTCGGTGGGCTCTTCGGTGAGTCGGGGGGCTCGGGGCGGTGGCAGGGTTCAGCGGGGTGGCAGGTAGCCGGCCTCGGCGGCCCAGGTCTGTGCGGCCGTCCACCACTGCGGCGTCGGCGCGGCGAACCGGACGCCCAGCCGGTCCAGCACGGCGGTGGTGTAGGCGCAGTCCACCCGGACGTTGCGTTCCTCCTGCTCGGCCCAGGCGGCGGCCAGCCGGACGGCCGTCGGGTGCCGGCGCTCGGCCCGGGCGAGGGCGGCCGCGAAGGTCCGGTCGTCGGTGAGCCGGACGCGGTGGCCGTGCGCGGCGAGCCAGCCCACCAGTTCGTCGTGCGGCGTCGGGTACGGGGTCTCGACGTGGTAGGCGCCGGGCACGGCGTACGGGTCGAGGGCGATCGCCGCGATCCCGGCCGCCACCGTGTCCACGTGCGAGAACGCGAAGGCGGTGTCCGGCCGGCTGGGGGCGGCGCCGGCCAGCAGGTAGCCGTGGACGAGCTGGTAGATCCGGTTGTCGCCGGGGTTGGCCTGGAAGGCGCCGGTCCGGCTGTGCGCGGCGATGTGGCCGCTGCGGTACAGGAAGGCGGCGTGCCCGGTGGCCGCCCAGGCCCGGACGGCCTGCTCGGCGCGGTACTTGCTGCGCTCGTACGGGGTGCGGAACCGCTGGCCGATCCACAGGTCGGCCTCGCTGAACCGGCGCGGCGGGCCGTCCACCCCGCCGGCGACGGCCAGCGTGGAGACGTGGTGGAGCCGGGCCCGCGAGGCGTGCTCGTCGACCCAGCCGAGCAGGCGGCGCACCGCCGTGTGGTTGGCGCGCTCCAGGTCGTCGGGCGAGGCGACCAGCCGGACGTCCGCCGCCGCATGCACCACGATCCGGGCCTCCCGGGCCCGTGCCAGCCCGGCCGGGGAGAGGCCGAGGCCGTCCCGTTCGAGGTCCCCGGCGACGACGTGGGCGGCCCGCTCACCGGCCAGCCGCCGGACCGCTCCGGCGTCGTCGTCGGCCCGCACCAGGCAGGTGACCACGGCGCCGCGCCGCCGGAAGGCGTCCAGCAGGTGCCGCCCGAGGTAGCCGGTGGCGCCGGTGAGCAGCACCCGGGCGGGTTCGCGGACGGCCGCCCGGGCGGTGGGCGCCACCCGGGCGTGCAGCAGCTGCCCGGAGGTGGACAGCGGCGAGCGCCGCGGGGGCGCGGGGTGTGTCCCCGCCCCGGCGGCGACCGCGGCGGCGAAGCGGGCGGCGATCCGTTCGGCGGCGTGGTGCGCCACCGCGGGCCAGCCGTACACCAGGTCGGCGACCAGCCGGTCCTCCACCACCCGTGCGGTGAGCCGCAGCCGGTACAGCGGGTCGCCCCCGGCGCAGCGGGCCGCCCCGGCCTGCTCGTCGGCGACGGTCCAGTCCAGCGCGGGCTCCTCGGGCAGCCGGAAGGTGCCGAGGAAGTTGAACCCGATCGTCGGGCGCCCGTCCGCGGGGAGTCCGTCGGCGAGGAGTCCGTCGGCGGGGAGTCCACCGGGCGCGCCCATCGGGCGGACGGGCGCCTCGCGCAGCCGGCGCGCCGTCTCCTCCGGGCCTGCGGACGGGTCCAGGTCGAGGTGCTTGACGGCGGTGAACCAGCCGACGGTGTCCAGGTACTCGCCCTGGTCGCCGGTGGTGTCCCGGCCGTGGGTCTCGACCTCCACGGCGAGCCGGGGCTCCCCGTGCCACTGGGCGACGGCCCCGGCGAAGGCGTCGAGCAGGACGGCCTCCAGCCCGGCCCCGCCGCCGTACCGGGCGATCAGCCGCTCGGTGGCGTCGGCGTCCAAGGTCCAGCTGAGCGTGCCCGGTCGGACGGGCGGGCCGGATCCGGGGCCGACGGACGCAGGAGGCTCGACGGCGGGCGGAGGCGGCGCGGCCGTCGCCGCCCACCGGTAGAAGTCGGCCGTCGGCGGCAGGTCGGCCGGCTTCCGGTCGAGCAGCGCGCGGTAGGCGTGGGCGAGGTCGTCCAGCAGGATCCGCCAGGAGAGCCCGTCGACCACCAGGTGGTGGGCGATCAGCGCGAGCCGCTGGTCGGTGCCGGGCGGGCCGGTGAACAGGTGGGCGCGCAGCAGCCGTCCGGCCGACGGGTCGAGGCTGCGGTGGAGTCCGGTGCAGACCCCGGCGACGGTGTCGGCGATCGCGCCCGAGGCACGGGGGATGCGGGAGTGGGAGAGCGGGTCGAGGTCGGCGACCGCGAGCGGTTCGCCGGGGCCGTCCGGGCCGACGGGCCGGCGCAGCGCCGGGTGGCGTTCCAGGACGGCCGCCAGGGCCGCCGCGAGGGAGGCGGGGTCGACGGCGGTGCGGCAGCGCAGCAGCACCGACTGGTTCCAGTGCCGTACGTCCTGGACGGTCCGCAGGCCGTACAGCCAGCGCTGGGCGGGGGCGAGTTGCCCGCCGCCGCTGCGGCGGGGCGCCGGGAGGGCCGGGGCCGCCGGCTCCGCCGCCCCGGCCAGGGCGGCCGCCGTGGGGTGCCGGTAGAAGTCCTCGTAGGCGACCCGCAGTCCGGAGCGCCGCAGCAGGGCGATGGTGCGCATGGCGAGGATGGAGTCCCCGCCGAGGCCGATCACGTCCGCCCGGATCCCGACGCCCGGCAGGCCGAGCGCCCCGGCCCAGAACCGGGCGATCTCCTCGGCCAGAGCACCACCGTCGTCGGCCCCGGCGCCCCCGGCCGGCTCGGCCCGCTCGGAGACCAGCCGGCCCACCCACTCCCCCAACCGGCTCCGGTCCAGCTTGCCGTTCGGCCCGACCGGGAACTCCGGCAGCACCAGGACCGGCTGCGGCACCGAGTAGCCCGGCAGCCGGTCGCGCAGGTGGTCGACCAGCCCGGCGACGCCGACAGAAGGGTCCGACAGCCTCACCGCACCGACCAGTTGGCTCCCCAGGCCGGTCTCCCGCAGCAGCGCCGCGGAGCCGGCGACGCCGGGGTACCCGTCCATGGCCCGCTCGACCTCGGCGAGGTCGACCCGGTACCCCCGGACCTTCACCTGACGGTCCACCCGGCCGAGGAAGACCAGGTCGCCGTCCGCCCGCCGACGGCACAGGTCACCGGTCCGGTAGGTCCGCAGGCCGTCGCGCCGGACGAAGCCCCGGGCGGTCTCCTCGGGCCGCCCGAAGTATCCGGCGCTGACGCCCCGGCCGCCGATCAGCAGTTCCCCCACCGCGCCGTCGGCCACCGGCCGTCCGGCGCCGTCCACCACGGTGAGCAGCACCTCGCCGATCCCGCTGCCGATCGGCACGACCGGTTCCCCGGGGGGCAGTTGACGCGCGGCAGTGGCCAGGAAGCAGGTCGCGCCGACCGTGGTCTCGGTCGGTCCGTAATGGTTGACCAGGCACTCGGTGACGCCGTCGTCGAGCAGGGCGGCGGCGAGCCGGCGCGGCAGGGCCTCGCCGCCGAGCAGCAGGGTGCGCAGCGGCGGGGTGTCGGCCGGGCGGCCCTCCAGCAGGGCGGTCAGGTGCGAGGGGGTGGTCTTCAGGGTGTCGGTCCCGGCGCGGCGCAGGACGGCCCAGAAGGCACCGGGGTCGCGCGTCTCCCGGTCGGGCACCACGTGCACGGAGCCGCCGGTGGCGAGGGCCAGCAGCCAGGCGGTGTGCCCGAGGTCGGCGGCGAGGGTGGTGACGTGGGCGAGCCGGGGGGCGTCGGCCTCGGTGAGCCCGAGCCGGGCGGCCAGGGCGTGCGCGTAGTGGACGGCGTTGGCGTGGGTGACGGCCACGGCCTTGGGTTCGCCGCCGGATCCGGAGGTGAAGGACAGGTACGCGAGGTCCTCCCCGGTGGGCCCGCCGCCCTGCCAGGCGGGCCCGTCCGCCAGGACGTCGACCACCTCGGCGGCCGCCCCGCCGAGAGCGGGGCCGGCGCCGAGCCCGCTCTCGGTGGCGAGCACCCGCCGCACGCCGACAGCGGCCAGCCGCCGGGCCAGGTCCGCAGCCGACCACTCGGGGTCGGTCAGCACGGCGACCGCGCCGGAGCGCAGCACCCCGTGCAGCAGGACCAGCATCCGGGCGTCCCGGGGGCCGAGCAGGGCGACCCGGTCGCCCCGGCCGGTGCCGTCGGCAGCCAGGCGGGCGGCGATCCGCCCGGCGGCGGCGTCCAGCGCGCGGTGGTCGAAGGTGCGGACGCCGTCGCCGACGGCGGGCCGGTCGGGGTGGTTGCGGGCGAGGCCGGCGAGGAGGGCACTGAGCGAGCCGGTGGCGGGCGGGGTGGACCGGACGTGCTGCGTCGCGGAGGTCACGCCGATTCGTCCCCCGTCCGGGCCGTCCGGGCCGTCCGGCCCCGCCGCACCGGCTCGGCCGGGGCGCCGAGGACCGCCGGGTCGCCCGCCAAGTACCCTTCCAGCGAGGTGAGTTCATGCAGCCGTCCGGCCAGTTCCCAGGCCAGCATGCGGTGCAGGCCGTCGACGTGGATCAGCCCGCGGCGGACCACCAGGCCCGCGTAGTCGGGGTGGTCGACCGGCGCCGTGGCCAGGTAGAGCGCGGTGAACGGCGCCCCGCGGAGCAGCCGCAGCTTCGCCGCGCAGACCGGGTTGGCAGCCGTCCAGCCGGCGCCGCCGGAGCGGACGCGTTCGGCCGCCCGGGCGACGGTCAGCCCGGTGCGCGGGACGAGTTCGCGCTCGCCGCCCTCGCTGATGTGCCAGGGCAGGACGACGCCGAGGACGTCGGCCCGGGTGAGCCGGATCCGCCACCAGCCGCCGGGGATCCCTCGGTCGGCGCGTTCGAGGTTCTCCTCGCCGTACAGGTTGGTGTTGGCCTTGTGGGTCCGCTCCACCGGGTGGTCCCGCAGGTAGGCCCGGTGGACCTCGGAGTAGGCGACGGCGCTGACGATCTCCACGGCAGTGCTCCTCAGGCGGGTCAGACGGTTCCGGTGTACTCGGTGAAGTGGTGCTCCGCGAACAGGTCGGGCCACTGGCCGTCGGCCAGGTCCAGCTCCCGGGCCCGGGCGAGCATCTGCCGCCAATGGGGCTTCACCGGGCGCCAGCGCGCTCCGACCTGGCAGTAGGAGGCGTCGATGAAGTAGCGGGGCCGGCCGGGCCCGTCGGGCGCCGGTCTGCGGGTGTGGAACAGGGCCGAGTCGAGCAGCACGGTGGTGCCGGGCGCCAGCCGGTCGAGGACCACCTCGCCGGGCAGTTCACCGGTGCCGTGGTGGGCGTGGGCGCCCTTGTCGGCGGCGTCCCGGTGCGAGCCGGGCAGCACGGCCAGGCTGCCGACCGTCTCGTCCAGACCGCTGAGGTAGTGCAGCGCGTGGACCATCAGCAGCGACGGGTCGGAGCCGTCGTTGGGCTCGCGGTCGTGGTGCCAGGGCTTGCCGGGGATGTCGGGGGCCTGGCGGTCGCTGTGCAGGTGATGGAAGACGAAGGACCGGCCGATCAGCCCGGTCAGTGCCCGCAGCAGCGGCGGGTGGGTGAGCAGCTCGCCGTGGGCGGGAAGCTCCAGTTCCAGCAGCGGGGGCGGCCCGTGCCGCTCGGGGTCGGTGCAGGCGGCGATCGACCGGGCCCGCAGGCCCTCGTCCACCCATCGGTCCACCTCGGCGGCGAGGCGTTCGCGCAGGGCTTCCGGGAGGAGTCCGGGCAGGACCAGGTACCCGGACTCCAGGAACTGACGGCGGTGCTCGGCATCGAGGGCTTCACACCCGGTGGAGAACAGGGTCACCGTGTCGACCCCCTCCTTCCGTTCGACGGGACGCACAGCGGGACGGGGGACAGCAGGGCGGCGTACAACGGGACGCGGTACGGATGGAGATGGTGGAGGCACACGGGTCCGTCCTGACTTCGGGTGGCGGCGGTGTCGCCCGTCGTCGCCACAGACAGCTGGATGCGCGCGCGGAACGGCGTTCGGAACCGCGATCGGGTCCAGGACCGGACCCACGACCCGATCCACGACCGGACCCGTGATCGCCACGAAGAGCCAGGTGCCGGTCACGCAAGGTGATCCGCCCCAGGAGTATGAACCGGCCATCGCGTCCACGACAAGAGCAAAGCCAACCCGTGGACACCTTCCCGCCACCGTGCCGTTCAGCTCCGGCCACCAGTCGATTCCCGTCCCGACGGAAACACCGGCGCTCCCCCGCCCCGATGATTCGCCGTCGGAACAGCGGATGCGGCAGAGTTGCCGCATGAGCGTTGACGCCCGGAGTCTCCAGCACAGCCCCGGTCCGGCCAGGCGGCGGCCGGTCCAGCAGCGCAGCCAGGAGCGGTACGGCCGCATCCTGGACGCCTGCGCCGGACTGCTGGACGAGGTGGGCGCGACCGCCCTCACCACCAAGGAGGTCGCCCAGCGCGCCCAGGTGCCGATCGGCACGCTGTACCAGTTCTTCGCCGGCAAGGAGGACCTGCTGGCCGCCCTCGCCACCCGCAACCTCGACCACTACCTCCAGCGCCTGGACGACCGGCTGGCCGGCTCCGCCCCGGTCGGCCCGGCCGGGTTCACCGACCTCGCGGTGGAGGAGTTCGTCGCGATGAAGCGCGCGGTGCCCGGGTTCGGTCAGGTGGACTTCGGGCTCGCCGGCACGGCGGTCCCCTCCGGGGTGCGCGACGAGAAGCACCTGCTGGACTCCGGCGTGGACAACAACACCGCCGTCGCCCTGCGGCTGCAGGCCCTCGGCGGCGACCTGTTCGAGGCGGGCGACCCGGCGGCCACCACGCTCGCCCTGCGGGTCGCCCTGGAGGCGGCCGACGCGGTGCTGAAGCTGGCCTTCCGGGGGGACCCGCAGGGCGATCCGGCGCTGATCGCCGAATGCAAGCGGCTGGTGCGCGGTTACCTCGCGCAACAGCTGCCCGCCCGCTGACCGCCGCCCCACCGGTGCCGCGCGGCCCGTCCGCCCGAGGCGTTGCGCGCTCGCCGCGCCCGAAGCACAGTGGAAGCGGAACGGCGGATCGACCGCGGAGGCGGGGCGGCCGCCCCGACCCGAGGAGCACGACCATGCACGCAGCGGTAGGTGACCAGCTCCACATCCACAGCAGGTCGGTGGGCATGGTGGACCAGAAGGGCGAGATCGTCGAGGTACGCGGTACCAACGGGGAGCCGCCCTACCGGGTCCGCTTCGAGGACGGCCACGAAGGCCTGGTCTACCCCGGCCCCGACTGCAACATCGAATCCCGCAAGGCGGACCGCTGACCGACTCCGCCGCCACCCCGTGCCCTCGGGCGCTGCCCGGGGCGAGGTGGTGACGAGCGGTGCCCGCACCCACGACCCCGCTGCCCGGGGCGCTCGCCGGGCTCGCGCCACTGCTGGACCACTACGGGTACCTCGCGGTGGCGCTGCTCGTGCTGCTCGACAACTGCGGCGTCCCGGTGCCCGGGCAGACCGTCCTGGTGCTCGCCTCGGTCTACGCGGGCACCGGACACCTGGACTTCGCCGCCGTCCTGCTGATCGCGGGCACCGCCGCCACCCTCGGCAACATGCTGGGCTACCTGATCGGCCACACCGGCGGGCGCGCCTTCGTCCACCGCTGGGGCCGCTACGTGCTGCTCACCCCGGCCCGGATGGAACGCGCCGACGGCTTCTTCGCCCGGCAGGGCGGCAAGGTCGTCACGGTCGCCCGCTTCGTGGACGGGCTGCGCCAGTACAACGGCATCATCGCCGGGACGACCGAGATGCCCTGGCGCCGCTTCGCGGTCTTCAACCTGCTCGGCGCCGTGCTGTGGACGGCCGTCTGGGGCACCTTCGGATACGTCGCCGGCGCCAACATCGGGTCGGTGTACCGGACGGCGATCCGCTACCAGCTGTGGTTCGCCATCGGGCTCGGCCTGCTGGCCGCGGCGTTCCTGGTGCGGCAGGTGCTGCGCTACCGGCGCCGCACCCGGGAGGGCGCCGACGCCGGTTCCGCGGACCATCCCGACGCCGGTTCCGCGGACCATCCCGAGGACGGTTCCGCGGACGGCTGACACGGCGGGACCACCTCGAACGGCACCGCTCCCACGCCGCGTCAGACACCTTCCGCACGGCAGGGCTTGCCCTTGACGCATGCGTCAAGGGTTAGCGTCCGGGTGTTCCCGCGGCGGTCCCACCGCCGCGGGAACTCCCCCTTTCCCGCCTTCCCGCCTTCCCGCGCGAGGAGCTCCGCCATGCCCCTGCCCACCACCGCCCGCGTCGTCCGACTGGCCACCCGGCCCGACGGCCTGCCCGCCCCCGAGCACTTCGCCCTCGCCGAGGAGCCGCTGCCGGCGCCCGGACCCGGCGAGGTGCTGGTCCGCAACAAGGCCTTCCTGGTCTTCCCCGGCCTGCGCACCCTGATCGGCGGCGGCGGCACCGGCCTGCCGGTCCCCCACATCGCCCCCGGCGACGCCCTGTTCGGCCCGGCCCTCGGCGAGGTGCTGGCCGCCCCGGCGGACGGGCCGCTGCGCCCGGGCGACCTGGTCACCCACCTGTCCGGCTGGCGGGACCGACTGGTCGCCGACGCCGCCCACTTCAGCCCCGTCCCGGCGGACTTCCCGGACCCGCTCGCCCTGCTCTCCAGCCCGGCCGGCTACGGCGGGCTCACCCGCACCGCCGGACTCCGCCCCGGCGACGTGGTGCTGGTGACCGGCGCGGCGGGCGGCGTCGGCAGCCTGGCCGGGCAGATCGCCCGACTGCTCGGCGCCGGCCGGGTGATCGGCACCACCCGCTCGCCCGCCAAGGCGAAGCGGCTCACCGCCGAACTCGGCTACGACGCCGCCCTGGTGCCCGGCGAACGCCCGCTCGCCGAGCAGCTCGCCGAAGCCGCACCGGACGGTGTCGACGTCGTCCTCGACCTGGTCGGCGGCGACCAGCTCACCGCCGCCGTGAACGCGGCCCGGCGCGGCGCCCGGATCGCCGTGGTCGGGGCCCTGGCCGGCCAGCTCGACCCGACGACACCCGGCGGCGACGCCCCCGTGGTGATCGACGCCTTCCGGGTCTGCACCCTCGGCCTCACCCTGCGCGGCTTCACCGGCGTCGACCACCCCGAGCTGAACGCCGAATGGCAGGAGCACCTCGCCGGCTGGCTGCGCGCCGGGGAGATCACCTTCCCCCTGACGTCGGTCACGGGCATCGATCAGGCCCCGCATGCGTTGGTCAGGTTGTTCACCGGCGACACCTTCGGAGCGACCGTCGTCGAACTCTGACACCGAGGAGGCGGGATGCGGATCGGCGACGCGGCGGCCGCGGCGGGCACCACCCCCAGGGCCCTGCGGTTCTACGAGGAACGCGGCCTGCTGCGCCCGCCGTCCCGCACCCCCTCCGGGCAGCGCGAGTACGGCCCGGGGGAGGTCGCCCGGGTCCGGGCGATCCGCCAACTGCTCTCCGTGGGGCTGACGGTGGACGACCTGGTCAGCCGGGCGCACCGGTTCGACCTGCTCGACGAGGACCCGCCGGTGCGCTGCTCCGCGGATCCCGGCCACGAGGCCTTCGCCCCCGTGGTCTCCGCCCGCCTCGCCGCCCTGGACGCCGAGATCGCCCGGCTCTCCGACCTGCGCGACAAGCTCGCCCGGCTCGCCGCGACGGGGAGCGCCGACGTGCCGGGCGAGGGTTGAGGGGTGCTCAGCCGGTCTCGGCGGTGAGCCGGGGTTCCAGCGCGGGCGTGGCGGGCTGCGGCCAGGTGATCCGGGTGGCGCAGAGGGAGACGACCGCGGCTGAGGCGGCCACGGCGGCCATTCCCCAGACCAGGCTGGTGCCGCCGGCGATGAAGCCGATCACGGCGGGGCCGGCCAGCAGGCCGGTGGTGCCCATCGCGGCGACCAGGGAGAGCGCGTCGGAGCCCTGGCGGGCGGCGGCGACGTAGACGCACGGGGTGACGGCGGCGACGCCGAGGCCCACGCAGGCGAAGCCGAGCAGGGTGGGCACGACGCCGCCGGTCAGCAGCGCGAGGGCGAGGCCGAGGCCGGCCAGCAGGCTGCCGGTGCGGACGATCCGGCCGTCGCCGAAGCGGGTGCGCCAGCCGTCGGCGAAGATCCGGGCGCAGACCATCATCACCGAGACGACGGCGATGCCCAGGGGGGCGAGTCCGGCGCCCGCGTCCACCACGTCCTTGAGGTAGAGCGCCGACCAGTCGTTCATCGCGCCCTCGGTGACGGTGCCGAAGACCATCGCGAGGCCCATCCAAAGGGTGGCCGCGGCGGGCAGGGCGAAGCGGCGCGCCTTCTTCCCGGCCTGCTCCACCGGTTCGGCGGCTTCGGCCGGCCCCTCGGCCAGCAGCCCGGGCCGGGCGGCCGACACCAGGACCGCCAGCAGTCCGGCGGCCAGCCCGAAGTGGACGGCGAGGGAGCCGGTGAAGGCGTTGACGCCGGAGGCCAGCAGGGCGGCCAGCAGCGAGCCGGCGCTGAAGGTGGCGTGCAGCCTGGACATCGTGGTGCGCTCGAAGCGGGCCTCCAGGGCAGCGCCCTGGGCGTTCATCGCGACGTTCAGGCAGCCGACGGCGACGCCGTCGCAGAACAGCACCAGCAGGGTGACGGGATAGTTCGGCACCACCGACAGGGCGAGCAGGACCACCCCCAGGGCGAGCGCCGACAGCATCGAGAGCAGCCGGGAGCCGAACCGCCGCATCAGCACCGCGACCAGCGGGAAGGACACCGCCGCGCCGATCCCGCAGGTCATCAGCAGCAGGCCGATCTGGGCCTCGCCCAGGTCGAGCCGGGCCTTGAGCGCGGGCACCCGGGAGACCCAGGTCGCGTACTGGAATCCGAGGGCGAAGAACAGTGCGCCGATGGCCAGTTGGGAACGGCGGAACTCGTCGCGTGCGGGGGAGGTCATGTGCATCAGCCCACTTCGGCTCTGGGCGCGGATCCGGGGGTCGAGTCCGCGGGGTTCGGGGCGCGGTCCAGCGGCTTCGCCATGTAGACGGCCGCGGCGCCGTAGCTCGCGGGCAGCCCGATCTCGGGCCGGGCCCGGTAGCCCAGCGGGGTCCACAGCACCTCGGAGCCGCGTACGGCGACCAGCGAGAGGGTGCGGTGGCCGGCCGCCCGGCCGGTCCCCTCCAGGTGCCGCAGCAGCCGGGGGGCCAGACCCCGGCCGCGCGCCCGCTCGGCGATCACCAGGTCGTGGGCGTGCAGGTTGCCCTCCGTGGGCCGCACCACGGCGCCGCCGGAGGCCAGGCTGAGGTCCGGGCAGCGGAACAGCGGGTACGGCAGGGCGAGCAGGTAGCCGGCGAAGCCGTCGGCGTCCTCCAGCACGAAGCAGGTGGACGGCGAGGCGCGGTGCCGGGAGCGCAGCGCCTCGCCGCCCTCGGAGAGGCCGCTGGCGGCGTAGGCGCGTTCCTCGGCGGCGATCACGTCCGGCCAGTCCTCCTCGCGGAGCAGCCGGATCCGGGTGTCGGTCATGCCCGGCCCTCCTCGGAGCCGCCGCCGACGCAGGTGTACGGCAGCGGGGCGAAGCCGTTGAAGCCGCGGGTGGCGTAGGCGGTGGCGTAGGCGCCGCAGGAGTGGATCCAGACCGGGTCGCCGGAGGCGAGCGTGTGCGGGACGCGGACCGCGCCGTCCTCCTGGGCGTACGCGTCGTCGCTGTCGCAGGTGGGGCCGGCCACCACGGCGTTGACGAACTGCCCGCCGGGGTGGGTGGGGAACTCCAGGCGGTACTGCAACTGGTCCATCTCGTAGAGGCCGTTGAACTTTCCGCAGCTCAGGTAGAGCCAGTCCGCGCGGGTGCCGTCGAGCCGGTGGCGGGAGGAGAGCCGGGCGACGTGGGCGCGGATCGCGCCGTGGTCGGCGACCAGGTGGCGGCCGGGTTCCAGCACGAAGTCGAGCGGGGCGGCGTTGACGGCGCGCAGCCGTTCCATGCCTTCGCGCAGGACCGTGAACATCTTGTCCAGCGGCGGTTCCAGCGGCCGCCCGCGCCGGTCGAGGACGCCGAGGGCGGGCAGTCCGCCGCCGAGGTTGATCCGGTCCGGGGTGATGCCGCGCCAGTTGAGCGCCTCCAGCACGGCGGCCAGCGATTCGACCGCCGCGGCCCAGGCCTCGGCGGTCATCTGCTGGGAGCCGACGTGCACGGACAGGCCGGAGGGCACCAGCCCGGCGGTGCGGGCGGCGCCGAGCACCCGCAGGGCGTCCTCGGGCGAGCAGCCGAACTTGTGGCTGAGGCCCCACAGGGCGCCCTCGCCGGTGGTCGCGATCCGGCAGAACACCCGTGAGCCGGGCGCGTGTTCGGCGATCGCGGCGACGTCCTCCAGGCTGTCGGTGGCGAATTCGCGCACGCCCAGCCGGTAGGCCTCGGCGATGTTGCGATCGGACTTGATGGTGTTGCCGTAATGGACCAGCCCGGGGGCCACCCCGGTGCGCAGCGCCTGGGCGATCTCCTGCGGGCTGGCGGCGTCGAAGCCGGACCCGAGCCGGGCCAGGTGGCCGAGCACCTCGTCGACCGGGCAGGCCTTCATGGCGAACCGGACGGCGACGCCGGGCAGTTCGGCGCACAGGGCGGCGTACTGGCGGCCGATGCCGTCGAGGTCGTAGACGACGGTGTCCTCGGTGGCGGCGGCGAGCGCAGCGCGCAGGGCGGTGTGGTCGTGCTGGTCGGGGCGGGGCGCGCGGTCGGCGTGCACGGCGGCGGACGCGGTCGGGGCGCGGTGGCCGGCCCTCCCCTGGTCGGCCCGCTCGCGCGGTTCGTGGCGCTGCTCGCCGACCCGGCGCGGCTCGGCGGAGTGGCGCGGCTCGGCGGAGTGGCGCTGTTCTGCGGAGTGACGCTGGCCGGCGGGGCAGCGCGGTTCGGTGGTCTGGGGTATCACGTGTGAACTCCTGGTGCGGCTGGGGCCCGGCGGGATCCGCCGGACCGGCCCTCCCCCTGCGGCCGGTCGGCGGGGGTGGCCTTGCTCGCCCGCACCAGCGGGCCCCACGCGTCGATCAGCAGGGCGAAGTCCTCGATGTCCGCCTGCGCCTCGTCGAGCAGACGCGCCCGTCGGGGCGCCAGGTGGTCGGCGAACTCGGCGTACTTGCCGCCGAGTCGCCGATGGCAGCGGTCCAGCTCGGCGAGCCGCCGGTGGTTCTCGGCGCGGTCCGTCGCGGCGCTGCGGCGGGCGAAGTCGGCGATCGCCCCGGGGCGGACGTGGTGGTGCTCGTCCAGCAGGGTGTCGCCGGCCCGCTCCATCTCGGAGTAGACGGGGTGGAGGTAGAGCATGGAGAGCAGGAACTTGGCGTAGCGCTCCTGGTAGGCGGTGAAGCCGGCGCCGGTGCGTCGTTCCGGGGTGTAGTAGTTGACGATGTGCCGGTTGTGGGTCACCCCGGGCAGGGTGGCGTCGTGCACCAGGTGGTGCAGGAAGTAGTCGCTGCCGATGGTGTCGGTGGCGGGCGGCAGCGGGACGCGTTCGTAGACCTCGTGGTCGAGGGCGATGTTGCACATGTCGATCCGCCAGATGTCGGGCCGGTCGAGCACGGCGCGGTCGGCACTGAAGGGCTCGGCGCCGCCGCCGGTGAAGGATTCGGCGACGAGTTCCCGCCGCTCCTCCTCGGTGGCCCCGGTGGGCGCCCAGAGCGCGACCAGGTCGTGGTAGACGTCCGGGTCGAGGGCGCGGATCTCGCCGAGGTCGACGGAGAGTTCGCCGATGAAGGAGGCGCCGACCAGGGCGACGGGCTTGCCGGCGTGCGCCGGGTCGAGGGTGTTCTCGGTGACGGCGGCGGCCGCGTCGGCGGCCTTGAGGCCGATGGTGGCGAGTTCGTGGTCGATCGGGAAGACGGGTGCGCCGTCGTGCCACTGGTAGCGGCTGTCGGAGTCGCGGCGGTGCACGGAGGTGCAGCCGAGTGCGGCGGCCAGCAGGAAGGCCCGGTTGGTGCAGGCTCCGTAGGAGACGGCGTCGGGCAGCATCAGTTCGAGCAGCCGGTCCGGCCCGGGGAGGTCGGCGCGCTCGATCACCCGGCGCAGGAAGGCGCGTTGGGCGTCCTCGTCGAGGTGGTGGGCGGTCACGCCTCGGGTGGGCGGCAGGGCGGCGACGGCGGCGGCGTGCCGCGCGCGGGCCGCCGGGACGGCGGAGTCGAGCACCAGGAGGTGCACCCGGGCTCCGAACGCCCGGGCGGCGTGGGCGGCTTCGGCGCCGACGGCGGTGATGGTGTCCGCGCACTCGCGGTTGGTGGGCAGGGTCAGGCAGACGGCGCGCATTCCCGCTCCCCCGTGGGCTGCTGGGCACCGGACGGCTCGAAGTCCCGGCCCGTCCAGGACCGCGAACCGAGCAGCTTCTCGCCCAGTTCGGTGAGTTCGGCCGGTCCGTAGCGCAGCGCCTCGGGCCGCTCGGCGTCGCCGACCAGGGTGCGGTTCCAGTCCGGGGTGGCGAGGGTGCGCCAGGACTCGACCCGGGAGCGGCGCAGCGGCTCGGCCTCCTCGAGGGCGGGCATCATGGACAGGTACTGGACCGAGCGCACGCCGTCCGCGGAGGTGTTGGGGGCGACGCCGTGGGCCAGCAGGCCGTTCCAGATCAGCAGGTCACCGGCCTTCAACTCGGGTCGGACGACCGGGAACTCGGCGCGGTCGATGTCCGGGCGGATCGGGTCCCGGTCGGCCGGCTGGGCGGCCTGCCACTCGTTGTGGCGGCGGAACAGCTCCGGGTCGCACTGGAAGCCGCCGTGGTCGGGGGCGGTGTCGTTGAGCGCGATGATGCCCTGGACGCGCTGCGGCAGCATGGCGCGGGTGGTGTCGACGTCCCAGTGCAGTTCGATGTCGAAGCCCTGGTCGGTGGGTTCGATGAGGGCCCGGTCGCGGTTGCGCACGTTCGGCGGGTTGAGGTTGAGCCGGTCGAGGGTGACCCAGAGCTCCTCGCAGTCCCAGACGTCCACGAAGGCGTCGTAGACGCGCTGCGACTGGCGGCTGTCCCAGATGAGTTGGTGGTGGTAGGCCTCGACGAAGCCGTAGATGTGCAGGTGCCGGTCGAGCTCGTCGCGGTAGTCGCGCTCGCGGTACCAGTCCTCGGGGCGGTCGGGCGACAGGCCCTGGAACTCCCAGGCGAAGTCGAGCAGTCGGCGCGCGGCCGCGGCCGGGATCGCCTCCGGGACCACGACGTAGCCGTAGGTCTGCCAGTGCGCGAAGTCCGCCTCGGAGAGCACCCGCAGCGGGTGCCTCTTGCGCAGTTCGCGCAGGGCGGTGCCGGCGAGGTAGCTCTCGGTGTCGGCGCTGAAGTAGGGGCGCGCGGAGGCGGCCCGGTACAGGTATTCCTCGGGGTGTTCGTCAGGACTCGGCATGGGCGGTCACTCCGTGGTTCGTGGTCGATGCAGCGCTTCCTCGGGCGCCCGTGCGGGCACGGCGAGCCGATGGCCGACCGTCGGCCGGAAGGGGAATTCGGTGCGCGGACCGGATTCCCGTCCGCATGCGCTCCTTCTCGCCTCGGCCCCCGAGCGGCGGACGACGCCACGTCAGGGGGCCAACTCACCAGCCCGGCAAGGACACTCACTCCGCATCACCCTGCGCCGGACCGCGCTTCCCCATACGTTGGACTAGACCAACTAATGGTGTCAACCCTTTCCCACAGGTAACCGATTGGGAAATCGGCGCAGCTCACGGCGCCTCTGCGGGTCGGCTTTATGTTTCGGAGACTGACATAAGGCCGGGTATGTTTCGAGAATTGACATAATCGCGAGGAAGTGAACCCCACGCGCCCCACAGCCGTTGCGCACGTACGTTGGGTCTGTGGCACGCACCCGCCCGGCCCGCACCCGCCTGGCGCCGCCCGGCTGGCTGACCGAGGGCCTGCGGCCCCGGGACGCGCCGATCCCCTGGGCCGCGGCGGCCCGCGCCTCGGTGGCGCTCGCCGCCCCGCTGGCCGTCGGCACCGCGACCGGCCGGACCGGCTACGGCGCGCTGGTGTCGATGGGCGCGCTGTCCGGGGTGATCGGGGACACCGCCGACGCCTACCGGATGCGGGTGTTCAACATCGCCGTGCCGCAGCTGTTCGGCGCCCTCGGGGTACTGCTCGGCACCCAGGTGTTCGGCTCCGGCTGGACGGCCGTGGTGGTGCTGACGGTGGTCGCCCTGGTGTCCGGGATGATCTCCTCGGTCGGCGCGGTGGCCTCCGTCTCCGGCCTTCTCCTGCTGCTGAACGCGGTGGTCGGGGCCGGCCTGCCGATGCCCTCCCCGTGGTGGCTGCCGCCCGGCCTGCTGCTGCTCGGCGGCCTGCTGGTGCTCGCGCTGTCCCTGCTCGCCTGGCCGCTGCGCGGCGGCACTCCCGAGCGCGCGACGGTGGCCGACAGCTACCGGGCGGTCGCCGCCCTGCTGGAGGCCACCGGCCCGCCCGGCTACGAGGACCGGCGCCGGGAGCTCACCCAGTCGCTCAACCAGTCCTACGACCTGCTGCTGGCCCGCCGCGCCCGCCGGCACGGCCGCTCGGCCACCCTGGTGCGCCTGCTCGCCCAGCTCAACGCGCTGATCCCGGTGGTCGAGGGGGCGTTCGCGGCCCAGCTGCGCCCGCCCGGGTACGGTCCGCTGCCGCCCGCCTACCCGGCGGCGGTGCGCGAGCTGGCCGCCGCCGTCGAGCGGGGCCCCGGCGGCCCGTCCCCGCCGCCCGGGCCGCCGGAACTGCCCGAGCCGCGCGGCCCGTCCACCCGCGCGCTGGCCCAGGCCATCGGGCACGCCGCCACCGTGGTGCACGAGGCCGAGCCGGACCCGTACGCCGCCGACGACCGGCTCGGCCGACCCGCCGGCCTGCGGGTGCGGGCCCGCCGGGGAGCCCGCGCGCTGCTGCTGTCCGGCGCGTCGTGGCGGTACGGGCTGCGGCTGGCGCTGTGCATCGGGCTGGCCCAGGTGCTGGTGTCGGTGATCGCCGTGCCGCGCTCGTACTGGGTCTCCCTGACGGTGACCTTCGTGCTGAAGCCGGACTTCGGCTCGGTGTTCTCCCGCGCCGTGCTGCGCGCGCTCGGCACGGCCGCCGGGCTGCTGGTCGCCGTCCCGGTACTGGCCGAGGTGCCGCACGGCTGGTGGGACGTGCCGGTGATGGCGGTGCTCGCCACGCTCATCCCGGTGCTGTCCGCGAAGGGGTACGCGTTCCAGACCGCCGCGATCACCCCGGTCATCCTGCTGCTCTCCGACCTGCTCAACCACCAGGGCTTCCACCTGGTGCTGCCCCGGCTCTACGACTCGCTGATCGGCTGTGGCATCGCGCTGCTGGCCGGCTACCTGCTGTGGCCGGAGTCGTGGCACACCCGGATCGGCGACCGGCTGGCGGACGCCGTCCAGGACACCGCCTCGTACGTGTCACTGGCCTTCACCACCGCGCCGGGCCGGGACGAGCCGGCCCGAGCCCGCTACCGGCGCCGGCTCTACCGGGACCTCTCCGCGGTGCGCAGCGAGTTCCAGCGGGCGCTCACCGAGCCGCCGCCGGTCGGCGCCCGGGCGGAGGCCTGGTGGCCGCTGGTGATCGCGGTGGAGCGGATCGTGGACACCACCACCGCGACCCGGGTGCGGGTCGAGCACGGCGCGCCGGTGCCGACCCCGGCCGAGGTGGGCGCCGTCGCCCGGGAGCTGACCGACCTGGCGCAGGCGCTGCGCAGCGGCGCGCCGCTGCCCCCGGGCGCCCCGGACGCGCCGGCGCCGGACTGCGCGCTGGCCCGGCTGCACCACGAGGTGCACGCGGCCCGGTCGGTGGCCTGCCCGTGAGGGCCGACGGGCCGGTCAGTCCTGGATCCGCCGCCAGGGCCGGTCCGCCTCCAGCTCGTAGGCCAGCTCCAGCAGCAGCCGCTCCTGCCCGTGCGCGGCCGACAGGTGCACCCCGATCGGCAGGCCGCCCGGCGCCGCCCCGGTGGGCAGCGCGATGCCCGGGCCGCCGGTCACGTTGTTGACCGGGGTGAAGGCGACGTAGCGCAGCAGCCGCTCGATCAGCTCGTCGAAGGCCACGTTGGGGCTGAGGTGCCCGATCGGCGGGGCGGTGTGGGCGAGCACCGGGGAGAGGATCGCGTCGTGCTCGCGGAAGATCCCCGCGTACACCGCCTCGGCCCGGCGCAGCCGGCGCAGCACGCCCGGGGTGCGCGGGAACTCCGCCTGGAAGCGCCGCCGCAGCCCGGTGGTCAGGCCGTCGAGCTTCCCGGCCCGGAAGCCCGGGTCGAGCAGCACCCGGCCGGTGAGCGCGATCACCCAGGCGATGTAGCCCCAGTACGAGAGGAAGTCGCGGGAGAACTCCTCGCCGAAGGGCAGGGTGGTGGGCACCACCCGGTGGCCCATCGCCTCCAGCCGGGCGGCGGTCTCCTCGACCACCCGGCGGGTCGCCTCGTCGGTCTTGGCGGTGGGCGAGTCGACCACCAGCCCGATCCGCAGCCGGCGCCCGCCGGGGCCCTCGACCAGGCCGAGCGGAGGCAGGCCCGGGTTGCGGTGGTGGCGTTCGGCGGCGGCGAAGAAGGCCGCGGTGTCGCGCACCGTAC
This sequence comes from Kitasatospora sp. NPDC096128, assembly GCF_040303105.1. NCBI lineage: Bacteria > Bacillati > Actinomycetota > Actinomycetes > Kitasatosporales > Streptomycetaceae > Kitasatospora > Kitasatospora sp. NPDC096128. The sequence continues at coordinate 73,364 of NZ_JBEOSP010000012.1, forward strand.
GGGTCACCACCCCGTCGGTGACCAGGTCGATCGGCAGTTTGCCGCCCTGGGCGTTGGTGACCAGCCGGCCCCGGGTGGGCTTGAGGCCGACCAGGCCGCAGCAGGCCGCCGGGATGCGGATCGAGCCGCCGCCGTCGTTGGCGTGGGCGATCGGCACCACCCCGGCGGCGACCAGGGCGGCCGCGCCGCCGGAGGAGGCACCGGGCGAGTGGGAGGTCTTCCAGGGGTTGCGCACCGGCTGGGCGGTGGCGAACTCGGTGGAGGCGTTCAGCCCGAACTCGGGCAGCCGGGTCTTGCCGAGCACGGCCAGGCCGGTGGAGAGCAGTTGGTCGACGAAGGGCGCGTTGCGGCGGGCCGGGCGGGCGCGGTAGGCCTCGCTGCCCATGCCGGTCGGCAGGCCGCGCAGGTCGACGTTGTCCTTGAGGTAGGTCGGCACACCCCACAGGGGGCCGCCGATGCCCGCGCGGCTGATCCGGGGCCGGTCGTGGCCGGGGTGGGCGACGGGCAGCAGGGCGGCGTCGATCCGCCCGGCGCGGGCGACGGCGGCGGCGACCAGCTCCCGGGGGCCGACCTGGCCGGACTTGACCAGGGCGGCCAGTGCCACCGCGTCGTGCGCGCCGAGGGCGTCGTCGGTGAACGCGTGGGCCCGCTCGTCGGCCATCCCAACTCCCCATCGGTCGTACCCATTGGCTGTACTGACCGGTAGTACCGGTCAGTAATGGTGCGGAGCCCGCAGTCTATGCACATGCCACCGCCGCCGGAAAGCCCGGGCGACCCGTCAAGCCCGGCCCGGCGCACGGGCGTTCGGCCTGCGCCCCCGCGTTCACCCCACCCGCCGGTCCCGGACCGTTTCACCGGCGGTCGCCGGGAAAGATCACCGTCGCCCGACCAACCCACCCACCCACCCACCCAGAGGTGACGCCCGTGCCCACCCAGTACCGCCCCACCGCCCACTACACCTCGGTCACCGCCCCCGGCGCGCTCCCCCTGCTCGGCCACGCCCCCGCCCTCCTGCGCAACCCGCCCGACTTCGTGGCCGGCCTGGCCGCCCACGGCGACCTCGTCCGGCTGCGGCTCGGCCCGCTCGACGCGTACGTCGCCTGCCACCCCGACCTGGTGCGCCGGCTGCTCACCGAGGACCGCACCTTCGACAAGGGCGGCGTCATCGTCGAGAAGGCCCGCGAGGCCTTCGGGAACGGCCTCGCCACCTGTCCCGCCGCCGCCCACCGGCGCCAGCGCCGGATGATCCAGCCCGCGTTCCACCGCGACCGGCTGCCCGGCTACGCCGCCATGATGGCCGAGGAGATCGCCGGCACCACCGCCCGCTGGCGCGACGGCGACGTGGTCGACGTGCCCGCCGCGATGTACCGGCTCTCCACCGCCGTCACCGCCCGCTGCCTGTTCGCCGCGCACGAACGGGCCGGCTCGCTGCCCGTCCACGCCGCCATGGACGAGGTCGCCCACGGCGTCGCCCGGCGGATGATGCTGCCGCTGCCCGGCGCCGACCGGATCCCCACCCCCGGCAACCGCCGCTTCGCCCGCGCCCGGCGGGACCTCCGGGAGATCACCCGCCGGCTGACCGCCGACTACCGCGCCGCCGGCACCGACCACCACGACCTGCTCTCCGTCCTGCTCGGCGCCCGCGACGAGGACGGGCACGGCCTGTCCGACGAGGAGATCCACGACCAGGTGGTCACCTTCCTGCTGGCCGGCATGGAGACCACCGCCGCCACCCTCTCCTGGGCGTGGACCCTGCTCGCCGCCAACCCCGCCGTCCGCGCGCGCCTGCACACCGAACTCGACACCGTCCTCGACGGCCGCCCCGCCTGCCACCAGGACCTGCCCGCGCTGCCGCTCACCGCCAGGATCATCAGCGAGACCCTGCGGCTCTACCCGCCCGCCTGGATCCTCAGCCGCACCGCCGCCACCGACACCGAACTCGGCGGTCACCCCCTGCCGGCCGGCGCCACCATCCTCTACAGCCCCTACCTGCTGCACCGCCGGGCCGACCTGTTCCCCTGCCCCGACCGCTTCGACCCCGACCGCTGGCTCACCACCGCCCGCCCCACCCCCGGCGTCTACACCCCCTTCGGCCTCGGCGCCCGCCGCTGCATCGGCGACGCCTTCGGCACCACCGAGGCCGCCCTCGCCCTGGCCGGCATCGCCGCCCGCTGGACCGTCACCCCCACCCGCGGGCGGCCCGTCCGCCCCCACCGCAGCGCCTCGCTCTCCCCCCGCCCCTTCACCGCGACGCTCGCCCGCCGCATCCGCTGAAGGCCTCGGCGGGCATCGGGCAGCGGTGTTCGGTACTGTCCCGAGGTGGCCGACCGCATCCGGGCCGGCCGGGACCAGCCGCTCGACCGGGACACCATCAGAACATGAACGCTCGAACCCCGTTGGGGCTCCTCACCGGGCTGCTGCGCGCCGTCCGCACGTACCCGCGGCGCTCGCCGCTGACGCTCGTCTACGTCGGACTGCTGCTGCTCGGGCACGCCTGGGTCGAGTACGGGCTGACCGACGAGCGCGCCGACGACCTGCGGAACTACATCAGCACCAACCTGGACAACCTCCACGACCACCCGGTCCGCGCCCTGGTCGGCAGCGCCCTGGTGTACGACGGCACGCTCACCGACATCGCCTCCACCGGCTTCGGCGGCACCCTGATCACCCTCGGCCTCGGCATCGTCGTCGGCCTGGCCTGGGCCGAGCGCCGCTTCGGCACACCCCGCGCCGCCGCCGTCTTCCTCGCCGGACACGTCGGCGCGACCCTGATCACCGCCCTGGTGATCCTGCTCGCCCTGCACCAGGGCTGGTACCCCGAGAGCGTCCGCGACGCCTCCGACTACGGCATCAGCTACGGCGCCCAGGCCGCCCTCGCCTTCGCCAGCCTCGCCCTGCCCCGCTGGGCCCGACTGCCCTGGGCCGCCTTCGTCCTCGCCTGGCCGCTCGCGGGCGACCACGAATGGCCCGGGCCGCTCCCCGAGTTCACCACCGTCGGCCACCTCCTCGCCGCCGCCCTCGGCTTCGCCCTGGCCGCCGCGACCGCCCGCGGCCGGCGCCGCGGCACCACCCTGGCCACCGCCCGCACCGGGGGGTGAGCGCCGCGGAGCCGCCCCCGGCCGTCAGCGCGGGGGGCGGCGGTCGGCGGCGAGCCCGGTCAGCAGCCGCTCGATCGCCGCCAGCCGCTCCCGCAGCTCCTCGACGTCGCCCTTGGTGGCGCTCTGCTCTGCCTCCCGGAGGGTGACCAGCAACTGCCCGTCCGGCTCCAGCCGGGCCCGCGCGACGCCGCTGACGTTGTCGCCGTTCTGCACCCGGATCGCGTGCTCCAGCTCGGACGGGCGCAGCGCCAGCTCGCGCAGCGCGCCGGGCACCAGCCTGCCGTCCCGGACCACGGTGGTGGGCGTGCCCTCCAGAAGGCGCGCGGCCCGCGGGTCGCGGGCCAGCCAGCGGGTGACCCCGGAGTTCACCGCGATCAGCGTGACGGCGCCGATCGCGCCGCCCAGCAGGCTGTTGTCGTTGCCGATGATCGCGTTCTGCACCACGTTGGAGAGCAGGAACACGACCACCATGTCGAAGGTGTTCAGCCCCGCCAGTCCGCGCTTCCCGGAGAGCCGGAACAGCACCAGGATCAGCACGTAGACGGCGATCGTGCGGAGGACCTTCTCCACGATCGGAATCTGGACGACCACCAGGTCATGCCACACGGCCCCGCTCCTCCCACTACGACGGTCCGGAACGGCCGTCCGGAACGGGGCCGACGCTACTCCCCGGGTGCCGTCAGGAGCGCCGCTTCGGCTTGCCCCGTCGGGCCGCGGCCGCCCCGCCCCGCCCCTTCTGGGCGGCGGACTTCTGGGCACCCGTCTTCTGCCCGCCCGCCTTCTGGCCACCGGGCTTCTGCTGCTGGGGCTTGCGCGGCGCCGCGGCCTTCTTCGGCTGGGCCTCGGCCGGCTGTCCGGCTCCGCGGCCGCGCGAGCTGTTGACGGTGCGCCCCCGGACGATCCCGATGAACTCCTCCACCAGGTCCGTGGTCCGCTCCTGCGGCCAGGACAGCGCGACCTGGGACTGCGGCGCCTCCGGCACCGTGCGGTAGGTGAGGTCCCGCCGGTGGTGCAGCCGGGCCAGCGACTGGGGCACCAGCAGCACGCCGACGTTGGCCGCCACCAGCTCCACCGCGTCGGCGGTGGTGTCCGGGCGGGCGATCGCCGGGCGGCCGGGCAGGGTGTCGGCGGTGAAGCCGAGGGTGTCGTCCAGCGGGTGGAAGACCACCTCCTCGGCCAGCTCCTCCAGGCTGACCTCCTCGGCAGCGGCGAGCCAGTGGTCCTTGGGGATCACCACCACGGTGGTCTCGGTGTAGAGCGGGATCGCGCTCAGCACGTCCTTGTCGACCGGCAGCCGGACCAGTCCGGCGTCCACCGCGCCCTCGCGCAGGGTCCGCTCGCCGTCGGTGGAGGGCACCGGGACCAGGTCGAGCCGGACGTCCGGGAGCCGTTCGATCCACACCCGGGCCCATTTGCCGGGGGTCACGCCCGGGACGTACGCGAGCCGGAAGGGCGGGTTCACCTGCATGTCTGTCACAGGGCAAGGCTACCGACCGTGACCGGAAGCGCTCGCGCACTCCCTTACCCTTGTTCCATGACATCGCTCAAGCAGAAGACCAGCCAGACCATGAAGCCGGCCACGGCGGCCAAGAAGCTGGGGATCTACCTCGCCGCGACGCCGACCGACTTCCAGGAGGGCGTGGTCTCCCGCGAGGAGCTCAACGCGCTGCAGGCCGAGCCGCCGCAGTGGCTCCAGGACCTGCGCAAGAACGGCCCGCACCCGCGCCCGGTGATCGCCGCCAAGCTCGGCATCTCCATCGCGGGCCTGGCCCGCGGCGGCGTGACCGAGGCGCTCACCACCGACGAGGTCGACGCTCTCAAGGCCGAGAACCCGCTGTGGCTCCAGCACGAGCGCGCCAACCAGGTGGACGTCCGCAAGGAGACCGCCCGGATCAAGGCGAAGCACGAGAAGGAGGCCGCCGAGAAGGCCGCCAAGGAGAACCGGGGCCGCTGAGCCCCCGGGGCCGGTCGACGGCCCCCGCGCTGGAACGGTGCCGGCGTTCGTCCAGGGAGGACGGGCGCCGGCACCGTCATGAGCGGCGGCGGGCCGCGGCCCCGGCGCGGACGTCCGGGCGCCGCCCCGACCGCCGGCCCACAGGCGTCGGCGGGCCGCTGAAATCCGCTCGGGCGACGGCGCGTTCATCACGAGCGGACGGAACTCCATTCCCGCCGCCGCGTATTGACCGTGCCGTCGCCGACTCCGAATAATCGGCCCGATCGGGCCACCCCAGGGAACCCGTGTCGCCCTGACCCACCGGACCCGGGAAGACCCATGACCGAGCAGCCCACCGCCCATCGAGCCGACCCCTCTCCGCGAACCGAACTGGCCGCCCTCGCCGACGAGTTCTTCGCCGCCGAGAACGAGCACGACCCCTTCGAGGCCACCCTCTCCGGCACCGCGGGCCACGCCCACGAGGTGCCCGACCCGTCCCGCGAGGCCGCGCTGCGCCACCGCGAAGCGCTCCAGGGGATCGGCGCGCGGCTGGCGGCGATCCCGCTGGACGGACTGACCGGCGAGGACCGCACCACCCACCGGGTGCTGGCCCGGCTGATCGACAACAACTGCGGCCTGATCGCCCACGGGCTGGCCGATTTCAGCGTCTCCGCGACCATCGTCGCCCCGCACAACACGGTCTTCGGCTCGCTCGCCATGACCGCCGTCGACCAGGAGGGCGCCGACGCCTACCTGGAGCGGCTGGCCGGCCTGCCCGGCTACTTCGACGCCGTCCTGCAGCGCACCCTGGACGCCGCCGCCGAGGGCCGCCGGCCGCTGCGCAGCGGCGTGGACGCCGCGATCACCCAGCTGGACGGCTACCTGGCCGCGGACCCGACCGCCGACCAGCTGCTGCGCCCGCTCCAGGGCCGCCCGGAGTTCGAACGGGCCCGGGCGATCGTGCGCGAGGGCGTGCGCCCGGCCGTGGCCCGCTACCGGGCCGGGCTGGCCCAGCGGCTGGCACCGGCCGCCCGCCCGGACTCCGAGGCCGGGGTCTGCCATGTGCCGGGCGGCGCCGAGGGCTACGCCGACGCCGTCGGCCGCTACACCCGGCCGGGGCTGGACCCGGAGGAGGTGCACCGGATCGGCCTGGAGACGGTCGCGGCGCTGCGCGAGGAGTTCGCCGAGCTGGGCGCCAAGGTGCTCGGCGTCCACGGCACCGACGCCGTGCTGACCGCGCTGCGCGAGGACCGCTCGCTGCGCTTCGGCAGCGCGGCCGAGATCGTCGCCCTGGTGGACGGCGCCCTGGACCGCGCCCGGCGCGCCTCGGCCGACTGGTTCCGCCCGTACCCGATAGCCGACTGCGTGACCCGGGAGATCGACCCGCTGGAGGCGGAGACGGCGCCGCTGGCCTACTACCAGCCGCCGGGCCCGGGCGGACTGCCCGGCACCCACTGGATCAACACGCTGAACCCGGAGAACCGGTTCAGCTACGAGTACGAGGCGATCGCCTTCCACGAGAGCGTGCCCGGCCACCACCTGCAGCTCGCGCTCGCCCGCACCCTGCACCACCTGCCGGAGTTCCGGCAGCGGCCGAGCGGCCAGCTGACCGCGCACGTCGAGGGCTGGGGCCTGTACACCGAGCGGCTGGCCGACGAGATGGGCCTGTACAGCTCGGAGCTGTCCCGCTTCGGCATGCTGTCGCTGGACGCGCTGCGCGCGGTGCGCCTGGTGGTGGACACCGGCCTGCACCACTACGGCTGGCCCCGGGAGCGGGCGATGGCCTACCTGCGGGACAACACGGCCACGCCGGAGGCCAACGTCCGCAACGAGATCGACCGCTACATCGCCTGGCCGGGCCAGGCCACCGCCTACCTGATCGGGCGTCGGGAGATCGTCCGGCACCGCGAGCGGGCGCAGGCCGCGCTCGGCGGGCTCTTCGACGTGCGGGAGTTCCACCACGAGGTGATCGGGCACGGCAGCCTGCCGCTGGGCGTGCTGGAGGACCTGATCAGCGACTGGATCGCGGCGCTGCGCGCGGTCTGACGGTCCGGCCGGTTCCCGGGTGCCGCTCCCGCCGGCGGGAGCGGCACCCGGGGCACGTCATGAGCACGGCACGCGTGCGAAAACGATTCCGCGCGCCCGCCACCGTCCTCCCGCGCCGGACGTGGCGTCACCCCTTCGGCCCCCTCGACACGGTAGTGTCCGCTGGCGCGGCCTCCGGCACCTTCGCCGGCCGGCCGCCCGTGCTACCGCAACGACCTGGAGGAATTCCGTGCCGGCACCCGCCCGAGGCGCCCTCGCCATAGCCGCGGCCGTCCTGTTCGCCGCCGCCGCCGCAGGCTGCTCGTCCGGCAGCGGCCACACCGCCAAGGACAGTTCCCAGGGCAAGGAGGCCTCCCACGGCAACTCCGGTGCCCACGGCTCCGCCCCGGCGGCCGCCGGTGACGCCGCCCAGCCCGCCCCGGCCGCGATCGTCACCGGCGCCGGCCCGAAGAGCTCCTACGACGCCCAGCCGCAGCCCGCGGCGGGCAGCTGCCACTACCGCTACACCGCGGACAAGCAGCCGCTCCCCGACCCGAACTGCACCCCCGGCGCGATCAGCCCGGCGGTCAACCAGGGCAACATCAACGACACCATCTGCAAGCCGGGCGGCTACACCTCGACCATCCGCCCGCCGGTGAACATCACCGGCAAGGAGAAGACCGACAACGCCAAGTCCTACGGCTACTCCGGCCCGATGGGCGACGCCGAGTACGACCACCTGATCAGCCTCCAGCTCGGCGGCGACCCCAACGACCCGCGCAACCTGTGGGTCCAGCCGCCCTCCCCCGGCCACGTCCCCGGCAAGGGCCCGAACAACCCCAAGGACTCGGTGGAGACCCACCTGCACACCGCGATCTGCAAGGGCCAGGTCACCCTGACCGCCGCCCAGCAGGCGATCGCCACCGACTGGACGACGGCCGAGGCCAAGCTCGGCATCAGCAAGGGCGCCGCCGCCGCGCCCACCGCGGAGGCGGCGGACGCCGACGGGGACGGCAGCTGACGGATCGTTTCGGCCGCCCCGGCGGCTTCAGAGCGATCCGACCAGCTCGGCGATGGTGTCGAACGGCCGGTACTCCGCGAACTCCGCGCCCAGCGCGCGGGCCCGCTCCCGGAACCGGCCCTCGGCAAGCACCTGCTCCACCGCCCGGCCGACCGCCTCCGGCGCCGGGCGGCCGGTGCGCAGGTCCAGCCCCACGCCCGCCCACTGCACCCGGGCCGCGACCTCCGGCTTGTCCTCGCTCGCCCCGGCCACCACCAGCGGCACCCCGTACCGCAGCGCCGTCTGCACCCCGCCGTAACCGCCGTTGCTCACCAGGACGTCGGTGTGCGGCAGCAGCCGGTCGAACGGCACGTACCCGGCGGCCCGGACGTTGCCCGGCAGCCGGCCGCCCAGCAGTTCGGCCAGCACCTGCGGCCCGTCCGGGCGGGCGGTCGCGGCCACCACCAGCACGTCCCGCTCCGCCAGCGCGCGGACCGTCGGCGCGACCAGCTCGCCCAGGTCGTCGTTGGCCAGCGTCCCCTGGGTCACCACCACGACCGGCCGCTCACCGGACACCTCCGCCCACCACTCGGGCAACGGCTGCTCCTCGCCGACGTTCCCCGGCAGCGCGCCGATCAGCCGGTAGGAGGCGGGCGCGTCGGAGCGCGGGTACTCGAAGCCCGGCACGGTCAGCTGCAGGTACACGTCCGGCACCGTCACCTGGGCCAGTCCGCGCGGGCCCTGCGGCAGCCGGACGCCCGCCTCCGCGAACGCCTTCTCCGCGTAGCGCTGCAGCGGCTCGCCGCGCCGGTCCATCTCCTCCTGCAGCGAGCGGTTGCGGATCCGGCCCTCCTCCCCCGGCAGCGGCGGCAGCGCCAGCCCGAACGGCGCGGTGTCCGCGCTCGGCAGCATCGCCGGGGTGATGCCGACCCCGAGCAGCGCCGGGCGCTCCGCCCGCGGGCGGGCGAGCGCCAGCGGCAGGGCGCCCTGGACGAAGGCGTCGGCGACCACCGCGTCGGCCGGGAACTCGGCCAGCAGCCCGAGCAGCGCCCGGTACTGGTGCGGCACCGGGTCGAGGAAGACGTGCTTCACGTCGAAGGCGATCCGCTCCGGACCGGGCGGCAGCTCCGCCCGGCCGGGGAAGGACGCGTCGAGGTCGCGGTCGTCCCAGTCGGCCCCGGCGGGCAGCGCGGCGAAGCGCACCCCGGCTCGCCCGGCCGCCTCCGCGAAGCGCGAGCCGCCGAGGAAGACCACCTCGTGGCCGCGCGCGGCGAGGTCGGCGGAGATGGCCAGCAGTGGGCTGACGTGCCCGTGCGCGGGCAGGGCGGTGGTGATGATCCTGGACAGCGGAAGCTCCTGTGGTCGGGCCCGGTTCGTTCTCCCGGCCCACCCTAGGAAAGGGCGGTAGACGACCGATGAACGAGTCGGCGGCACGGTGCGATGACGGACCGTCGGTGCACGCCCCGCGCCCTTCGTGACCTGACGGCACCCGCTCCGTACCCCTCCGGGCCCCACCGGGCCCTGACGGACGAGACGGGCCGCAGGGGCGCTAGAGTCTGCTCGGCGTTTCGGGGGAAAGGTGGGTGGCGACCGTGAAGCCGCTTGAATCGGGAGATCCGTCGGTCGTCGGGTCGTACCGGGTGCTCGGTCGACTCGGCGAGGGCGGGATGGGCTGCGTCTACCTGGGGCGCACCGCCGGCGGACGGACCGTGGCACTGAAGGTGGTCCGGCCGGAGCTGGTGGCGGACGCGGAGTTCCGGGCGCGGTTCCGGCGCGAGGTGGCCTTGGCCCGACGGGTCGGCGGCCGGTGGACCGCACCGGTGCTCGACGCCGACACGGAGTCGCCCGAGCCGTGGGTCGCCAGCGGGTACGTCGCGGGGCCCGCGCTGTCGGAAACGGTGGCGCGCTTCGGCGCGATGCCCGAACACGGGCTGCGGGCACTGGTCGCCGGACTCGCCGAGGCCCTGGTCGCCGTGCACGGGCTCGAGCTGATCCACCGTGACATCAAGCCGTCCAACGTGCTGCTGACGCTGGACGGGCCGGTGCTGATCGACTTCGGGATCGCGCGCGCCCTGGACAGCGCGGCCACGAGCTCGCTCACCGCCAGCGGGGTCGTGGTCGGCTCGCCGGGCTACATGTCGCCCGAACAGGTCCTGGGCCAGCCGCTGGGCGCCGCCTCCGACGTGTTCCAGCTGGGCACCGTACTGGCCTTCGCGGCCACCGGGCAGGGGCCGTTCCAGGCAGACAGTGACGCCGCGCTGCTCTACAAGGTGGCCCACGGCGAGCCGGAACTCGGCGCGCTGCGGGGCGATTTGCGCACGCTCGCCGAAAGCTGCCTGGCCAAGGACCCGGCCGACCGGCCCGCCCCGCAACAGATCGTCGCACTGCTCGCGCCGCAGGGGACCGCCACGCTGGTCGGCGCGGGCTGGTTGTCCCCGCCGGTGATCGAGCAGATCGGTCGGCGCAGTGTCGAACTGCTGAACCTGGACGCGGCGCCCGTCCCGCCGGAACCCGTCCCGCCGACGCCGACCGTGCCTGCCATGCCCCCCGCCGTACCCGGCACGCTCGGCACGGCCGGCACGCCCGAGGGAGCAGCGCCGAGCCCGTCGCCCCGCAGGCGGCGCCGGGCCGTCATCGCCATCGCGGGCGTCCTCGCCCTGGCCGGTGCGGCGGCCGCGGTCGTCGCCCTCCTCCCGCCCTCGAAGCCCGACGGGATACCCGCCGCCTTCCTCGGGCACTGGCGGGGAGAGACCTCCCCCGGTTCGGCCGTCAGCGATCAGATCACCCTGGACATCTTCGGCGCCAAGGACGGCACCGGCGGGAACTCCCACGACATCTCCGGCCATGACAACCTGACCGAGGGTTCCACCGGGCAGTCCGGGCTCTGCGAGACCGTCTACAAGCAGCAGCAGGTCACGGACCGCAAGGTGACCCTCGTCCGGGACATCCCGCCCGGCGGTGGCGGCGACGGCGACTGGTGCGCCAACCTCCTGGGCCGCTCCACGGTGGTGCTGAGTCTCGCGGACGACGGCTCGGTGTCCATGAGCTGGGACGACCAGCACGGCGGCACCGTCAAGGCCGAGCTGCGCGTCGTTTTCCGGCCGAAGAAGTAGCCGGCCGGAACCCCAGGACCTGTCTCCTGGACCCTCGCCGGGGCCCGACGCCGGATCGGCTCAACGCCCCGGCACCGCACCGCCGTTCAGCCCGATCACCTGCCCGGTGAGGCAGCCGGCCGCCGGGGGGCGCAGCGCCCCCTGGAGCGCGGCGGTCAGCAGGTCGGCGTCCAGGTCGCGCCGCCAGGACGCGGCCGGCGCGGCCAGGCCCTCACCCTCGGGCGGGGTGATGATGGCGCCCGCGTTGTTCACCCGCTCAGGCCTCCGCATCGTAGTAGGCGCGCATCAGCTCGGTCGACCACGCGGGCTGCCGGACCTCACCGCGCGGGCCGAACTCGGCCAGGTACGGCTTGATGTCGAGCACCGGCGTGCCGGCCACCGCGTCCAGGCCGGTGACGTGCAGGTCCAGGCCGTCCACCCGGAGCAGCTCGCAGCGCGAGACCCCGATCCGGTTGGGCCGGTTCTTGCCGCGCTGGGCGAAGATGCCCACCAGCGGCCAGTCGGTGTTGCCGCGCGGGTGCCGTGCGCCGGTCTCGACCTTCGCCTCGGGGACCCGGTCGAAGTGGTAGACCACCTCCAGGTGCGAGAAGTCCGCCAGTCCGTACAGCGCCTCCTCGCCGAACTGCCCTGCGTCCAGCCGGATCACCGCCTCGACGCTCCCCCACCCGTCGTCCCGCACGTCCTCCCGTCCACCGACCACGTGGGCCACCGGACGCACCGTCATGTCAGCCATGCCGTCTCCCCCTTCAGCATCGAACCGTTCAGTCGGTACGGTAGCGAGCCGTACACGGGAACGATCAAGGGGGGCTGGGCACCATGACGCATACGGGGATCAAGGGTGTGGGCCGGGAGAGCGGCGACGCGGTCGGCGCGGCGGTGTTCGGCGTCCTCACGGCCGGGCTGGACGCCGTCCTGGTGAGCCGGATCTGGCGCTGGGCCGGCGAGCAGACGGCGGCGGAACACCGGGCGGCGGTGCTGCAGACCGCCGCCCTGGCCGGGGCCGTGCTCTTCGCGGCGCTGCTCGGCGCCGCGATCGCGGGCCGGGACTCCACCCCGCACCGACGCTGGCGCTACGCGCTGCTCACCGCACTGGCCTCGCACGTCCTGATCCCGCTGGCCCTGCTCGCCGCGCTGGCCGCCCACCCGGCCCGCCCGACCTTCTGATCCTCAGGCCGCCAACTCCGCCGCCATGGCCAGCAGTTCGGCCGCCCGCAGCACCCGGCCGCCGGAGCCCGGCAAGGGCACGTGCAGCGGCCCGGTCCAACGGGAGGGGACGGCCGCCAGCCCGTAGCGGGCCCCGGCCAGGCCGCCGGTGACGGCGGCGACGGTGTCGGTGTCACCGCCGAGGTCGACGGCGGCGTGCACAGCGGCCTCGAAGCCGTCGGTGGTGCGCAGGGCCCAGACCGCCGAGCCAAGGCAGGGCCAGACGGCGCCGTTGGGCTCGGTGGCCAGGCCAGGGTGCCAGTCCGGCGCGAGGACGGTCGCGTAGCGCTCCCGGTGGTCGGGGTCGACGGCGGCCAGCACAGCCGGGAGTTCGGCGAGCGGGTCGTGGCCGTCGAGAGCGAGGCGGACCAGCTCATGGAAGATCGCCGTCCCCTCCCAGGCGGCCCGGTCGCCGTGGGTGAGCGCGGCGATCCGGCGGGCGGCGGCCATGGTGCCCTCGCGTCCGGCCCGCGCGAAGGCGACGGCGGAGGTGGCGGCGCGCATCAGCGAGCCGTTGCCGGCGGCCCGCAGGGTGGTGTTGAAGTGGACGGCCGCGGCGAGGTCCCAGGGGTCGCCGCTGGTGAGGACCCACTCGGTCTGGATGCCGATGTCCTTGGGCTCGGCGGCGGCCCAGCGGCGGAACCGGTCGAAGATGTCCGGGAGGTCCAACCCGCCCTGTTCGATGAGGGATTCGGCGACCAGGACGGCCATCTGGGTGTCGTCGGTGGCCTCGCCGCGTTCCCAGCCCCCGCCCGCCACGAGCTCCGCGCCGCCGGCGGGGAAGCGGGCGGTCAGGGCGCCGGCCGGGCCGAACTCGTACGGAGCTCCGAGGGCGTCGCCCACGGCCGACCCGAGGACGGCCCCGGCCGCGCGCCCTGACCGGGTGTCCGGCTCGGTCACGCCTGGCCCGGGGTGAGCGGCAGGGCGCGCTTGTGCTCGGTGCGGCGGTAGTGGCCGAGGACGGTGTCGAAGACCTGCTCGCTGACCGGGCGGCCCTCCAGGAAGTCGTCCAGGGCGTCGTACTCGACACCGAGGGCGTCCTCGTCGGGCTTGCCGGGGGCGAGGTTCTCCAGGTCCGCGGTGGGGACCTTGCCGACCAGCTCCTCCGGTGCCCCCAGGTGGGCAGCCACCGAACGGACCTGGCGCTTCGTCAGGCCGGAGAGCGGCATCACGTCGGCCGCGCCGTCGCCGAACTTGGTGAAGAAGCCGACGGCCGCCTCGGCCGCGTGGTCGGTGCCGACCACCAGGCCGCCGGCGGCACCCGCGGCCGCGTACTGGACGACCATCCGCTGGCGGGCCTTGACGTTGCCGCGCACGAAGTCCTCGTGGGCGTGGTCGCGGAAGGTGAGCCCGGCCGTCAGCAGGGCGTCGAAGGCGGCGTCGGTGGCGGGCTTGACGTCGACGGTCAGCACCTCGTCGGCCCGGATGAAGTCGAGGGCGCGCTGGGCGTCCGCCTCGTCGGCCTGGACGCCGTAGGGCAGCCGCATCGCCGTGAAGGACACCTGGCGGCCCTCGGCACGCAGCCGCTCGACGGCGAGCTGGCAGAGCCGCCCAGTGGTGGTGGAGTCCACGCCGCCGCTGATGCCCAGCACCAGGCTGCGCGCGCCCGAGGCCCGCAGCTGGTCGGCGAGGAAGGCAATCCGGCGCTCGGCCTCCTTCGCGGGGTCGGTGACGGGCAGCACCCCGAGGGCCAGGGCGATCTCGCGCTGGACGTCCGCGGGCAGGGGTTCGGTCATGGTCGGGCTCCTTCGGGTCGGTACCACGACATCATCCACCCGGGCCGCGGCCGGGCCTGCGGCGGCCCCGGGCGTCCGGTCACAGTCCGCCCTTCAGGACGTCGAAGCCGGCGGCTCCGCCGGGCCCGGTGGCCGGTCGCCCTCCGGCGCGGGGTGCCCCAGGATGTCGAGCACCACGCCGCCGTCCACCGTCTCCCGGGCGACCAGCAGCGTCGCCAACTCGTCCAGGTGGTGCCGGTGTTCGCGCAGCAGCCCGACGGCCCGGCGCTCGGCGCCGCGCAGCAGCGCGGCCACCGCCTCGTCCACCGCGCGCTGGGTCTGCTCGGAGTACGGGCGGCGCAGCAGGTCGTCGGGGTGGTCGCCGAGGTACTGCGGGGAGCCGCTGGAGTAGCCGACCGGGCCGAGGTCCGGGGAGAGGCCGAACTCGCGGACCATCCGGGTGGCCACCGAGGTGGCGTTGGCGAGGTCGTTGGCGGCGCCGGTCGAGCCCTCGCCGAAGACCACCAGTTCGGCGGCGCGCCCGCCGAGCTGCACGGTGAGCAGGTCGAGCAGGTAGCTCTCGCTGTACAGGTGCCGTTCCGCCTCGGGGAGTTGCTCGGTGGCACCGAGGGCGACCCCGGCCGGGAGGATGGTCACCTTGGCGACCGGGTCGGCGTGCTCGCACAGCGCGGCCATCAGCGCGTGCCCGGACTCGTGCACGGCGACGGAGTGCCGTTCCTCGGGCAGCAGCGCGTTGGAGGACTCCCGGCGGCCGAGCAGCACCCGGTCGCGGGCGTCGTCGAGGTCGGCGGCGGTGAGGGTGGCCCGGTCGGCGCGCACGGCGTTGATGGCGGCCTCGTTGACCAGGTTGGCGAGGTCGGCGCCGGAGAAGCCGGGGGTGCCGCGGGCGATCCGGTCCAGGTCGGCGTCCGGGGCGAGGGTCTTGCCGCGGGTGTGCACGGCGAGGATGGCGGCCCGCTCGGCCTGGTTGGGCAGCGGCACGACGACCTGCCGGTCGAAGCGGCCGGGGCGCAGCAGGGCCGGGTCGAGCGCGTCCGGCCGGTTGGTGGCGGCGATGACGACGATGCCGGTGCTGGTGTCGAAGCCGTCCATCTCGGCGAGCAGCTGGTTGAGGGTCTGCTCGCGCTCGTCGTTGCCGCCGATCCGGGTGCCGCCCGCGCGGCGGCCTCCGACGGCGTCGATCTCGTCGATGAAGATGATGGACGGCGCCCGTTTGCGGGCCTCCTCGAAGAGGTCGCGGACCCGGGAGGCACCGACGCCGACGAACATCTCGACGAAGCCGGAGCCGGTGACGGACAGGAAGGGCACCGAGGCCTCGCCGGCGACCGCCCGGGCGAGCAGCGTCTTGCCGGTGCCCGGCGGGCCGACCATGATCACCCCTCGCGGCCCCTTGGCACCCGCGGCGGCGTAGCGTTCCGGACTGCGCAGGAAGTCGACCACCTCGCTGACCTCCTGCTTCACCCCCTCGTACCCGGCGACGTCGGCGAAGCCGGTGTCGGGCCGCTCGGCCTCGATGATCTTCGCCCGGGAGCGGCCGATGGCGCTCAGCCCGCCGCCGAGCGAGCGCGCGGCCAGCCGGCCGGACCAGAGGAACAGCCCGCCGAAGATCAACAGCGGCAGGAACAGCAGCAGGGTCGACCAGATCGAGCTGCCCCCGCCGGCGCGGCTGCCGGTGATGCTCACGTGCTGGTCCGAGAGCGCCTTGCTGAGCTGGGAGGTGTCCAGGGCGGTGGGGATCTGGCTGGTGAAGTGGGTGCCGTCCTTGAGGGTGCCGGACACGCCGCCGGTGTCGCTGACGTCCACGGTCTGCACCTGGCCGGCGCCCACCCGGGTGAGCAGGTCGCTGTAGCCGTAGCGGGTGCCGGTCGGGTTGGGCTTGGCGAGCAGGACCAGGAGCAGCAGGGTCGCCAGCACGGCGACGGGCAGCAGCCAGCGGCGCAGCGCCGGCGGTGGCGGCTTGGGCGGGGTGCCGCCGGGGCCCTGGCCCGGTCCGCGGCCGGGGCCGGGACCGCCCCACCCGCCGGGGCCCGGGCCCTTGCCCCCACCGGGCGGGGCCGCGGGGTGGCGGGCGGCACGCAGCCGCATTCGGACGATCATCCGCGCTCACCGCCTCTCGGGCGCCGCCGGGGCCTCACCCGGAACCCTGCTCGGGGCCCACCCCTCCATGGTCGACCCCGGCGGCCCGGGACGGGAGCCCGAGAGCACCCGGCCCCGCTCGCCACCCCGCTCGGGCCGGCTCGCTCACCGGGCCCGCCGCGCCCGTACGACGCCCGGCGTCACCGGGCTCGCGAGCAGTGCACACGTCGCCATCGGCGCCAGCAGCCGGACCGGCCTGTCCACCCGGCCCGGCAGCCCGGCGGGCGGGCCGGGACGGGCCGGGGCGGGGCGGGCCCGGCGTAGCGGGCGGGCCCGGGCAGGACGGGGAGCAGGGCCCAGGGGCCGGAAAGCCGACCGCCCCGCCCCGAGCGGCCGTGGTCGGCCGCCCCCGGGCGGGGCGGATCAGGAACGAGCAGCGCCGGTGGAACGGCTGGCGGGTCAGGAGAAGTCGAGCGACCCCGTCCGGGTCCGCTTGAGCTCGAAGAACTTGGGGTAGCCGGCCAGCAGCCGGACGCCCTCGAAGACCCGCAGCGCGTCCTCGCCGCGCGGGATGGCGCTCAGCACCGGGCCGAAGAAGGCCGTGCCGTCCACGTGGATGGTCGGCGTGCCGACCTCCTCGCCGACCGGGTCCATGCCCTCGTGGTGGCTCTTGCGCAGCGCGATGTCGTACGCGGTGCTGTTGGCCGCCTCGGCGAGCTCCTCGGGCAGCCCGGCGGCTACCAGGGCCTCGCGGATGACGGTGTCGTCGGCTTCCCGGTCCTGGTCGTGGAACCGGGTGCCGAGCTCGGTGTACAGGTCGCGCAGCACGTGCTCGCCGTGCTGTTCGGCGGCGGCGATGCAGACCCGGACGGGGCCCCAGCCAGTGGTCATCAGGCGCTGGTAGCGCTCCGGCAGGTCGGTGCGGCCCTCATTGAGGACGGACAGGCTCATCACCCGGAAGGTGAGGTCGAGTTCGCGCTGGCGGGCGACCTCCAGGATCCACCGGGAGGTGATCCAGGCGAAGGGGCAGACGGGGTCGAAGTAGAAGTCGACCTTGGGGGTGTGCTCGTTCTGGTTCTCGTTCGCGTTCGCGTTCGCGTGCTTGTTCACACGGATGATCTTAGGGGTCGATTGGACCATTGCGCAGGGCCAATCGAATACTTCCGCAATGGGCCACTTGTCCGTCCCGGCGGCTCCTCCGCCCCGGGCCGGTCCTCCGCCCCGGGCCGGCCCTCAGCTGCACGTGGTCCCGTCCGCCGGCACCGTACCGTCCAGCAGGTAGGCGTCCACGGTCTTCATCAGGCACGGGTTGCCGGTGTTGTACCCGCCGTGCCCCTCGCCGTTGAGGGTGACGGTGATGCCGACCCCCGCGCCCAGCTGCTGCGCCATCGCACGGGCGCCCTCGACCGGGGTGGCCGGGTCTCCGGTGGTACCCACCACCAGGATCGGGGCGGCGCCGGGGGCGGCGACCTCCGGGTGGTCGGCCTTGCCCGGGACGGGCCAGCCGGTGCAGCCGGTGAGGCCCCAGGCGGTGAAGGCGCCGAAGACCGGGGAGGCGGTGCGGAACTGCGGGAGCTGCTGTTCCACGTCCTGGTCGGAGTAGCGCTGCCGCGCGTCCACGCAACTGATCGCCCGGTTGGCCGCGTTGAGGTTGTTGTAGTGGCCCTGCGGGTCGCGGCCGAGCAGCGAGTCGGCGAGTTGGAGGAGGGTGTCGCCGGTGCCCGCCTGCATCGCCTCGGTGAGCCCGGAGGCCAGCGCGGGCCAGGTCTGCTGGCTGTACAGGGCCCCGGCGATCCCGGTGACGGCCAGGCTCTCGGTCAGCTTCCGTCCGCTGCTGGTGGGCAGCGGAGCCTGTGCGAGCTGCTGCAGCAGGTCGGTGATCCGCGCGGTGCCCTCGGCGCCGCCGTTGCCGGTCGGGCAGGCGGCCGCCTCCTGGGTGGCGCAGGCCTTCATGAAGTCGTCGAGGGCGAGCTGGAAGCCCTGGGCCTGACCGAGCGCGCTCTGCTCCGGGTCCTTCGTCGGGTCGACGACCGAGTCCAGGACGACCCGGCCGACCTCCTTCGGGAACAGGTGCGCGTAGACGCCGCCGAGCTGGGTGCCGTAGCTGATGCCGAAGTAGGAGAGCTTCTGGTCGCCGAGCACCTGCCGCATCAGGTCGAGGTCCCGGGCCGCGCTCTCGGTGTCCACGTACGGCAGCAGTGGGCCGGAGTTGTGCTCGCAGGCGGCAGCGAACTGCGCGTTGCTGTCGTCCAGCGCCTTGACCTCGGCGGGGGTGTCCGGGGTGCTGTCGACGGCGGCGTTGGCGTCCGCCGCCCGGTCGTCCAAACACTTCACCCCGGCGCTGTCGCCGACCCCGCGCGGGTCGAAACTCACCAGGTCGTAGCGGGTGTTGAGGGAGGCGTAGGCGGACGCCAGGGCGGGCAGGGTGGCCACACCGGAGGCCCCTGGGCCGCCGAAGTTGAACAACAGCGAGCCGATCCGGTGCTGTTCGTCCTTGGCCTTGGTGCGGATGAGCGCGAGGCCGATGGTCCCCCCGTCCGGCTTGGCATGGTCCAGCGGGGCCTTGAGGGTGGCGCACTGCCAGTCGCCCGCGGGCGCGGTGCCGCCGCCCTGCGCGGTGCTCGGGGCCGGGCAGGCCCGCCAGTCCAGTTGCTGGGCGGCCAGGCCGGTGGCGCTCGCGCCGGTGACCGGGGAGGTGGGCGCGGGTTCGGCCGCGGACGGGCTGCCGCCCTGGCAACCGGAGGCGGGAGCGAGCAGCAGCGCGGCCAGGCCGAGCGCTCCGGCGCCGCGGACGACGGATGGCATGGGGCGGTCCACCTCTCGGGTCGGCCGGGCGGTGGTGCCGAGTGCACCGGCGCGTGGCAGGACGGCGTACGCCTGGTGCGTCGGGGAGGCGTACGCCCCGGCGCTCGGCACCGTCGGCGCACCACAGACCCTAGGGGCCGGGGCCCGGCCACGCCTGCCGGAGTCCCCGGACGGGGGGCGTGCGCCGGACGGACTGCCACCCGCCGACCGGGTAAGGGTTCAACCGGCCCACGGCGTGGCCGCCTCACCGCCGGCCGTCGGCGCGCCGCACGGCCCGGCCGGGGTCGGTCGTGGACGGATCGCGGGCGGGCGGCGGGCGGTAGGCGGTGACCGAGGCCCTGCTCGGCGTGCTCGGCGCCAACCCGCGCAAGGGCGTCAGCCACACCGTGGCCGAGTTGCGGGGCGGGCTGCGCGACGTGATCACGGCCGCGATGGTCGAGCTGCGCGACACCACGGCGGACCCGGGCGCCGTCCTCGCCACTACCTTGCTTCGCCTGCTATCTTGCATTGCATGGTACCTGGCATCACAAGCCCGGACGGCGACGACGAGCCCGGCACACCCGACGGCCCGGTCGCGACCCAGCTGCGCAAGGGCGTCCTGGAGTACTGCGTCCTCGCGCTGCTGCGCGACGGACCGCGCTACGGGGTCGAACTGCTCCAGGAGCTCGGCCGGTACCCGATGCTGGCAACCAGCCAGGGCACCATCTACCCGCTGCTGTCCCGGCTGCGCCGCGCCGGGCTCGCCGACACCTTCCTGCGCGACTCGGCCAGCGGCCCGTCCCGCCGCTACTACACCCTCACCGAAGCGGGGCGGGCCGCGCTCGAGGAGTTCACCGCGCTCTGGCCCGCCTTCCGCGCCACCGTCGACCACGTCCTCACCCCGGGAGAGCCCCTGTGAACAGCCCCCTCGAACACCCCCTGGTCCGCGCCCACCTCGACGCGGTCGCCCGCGGCACCGCCATGCTCCCGCCCGAGCGCCGCCGCGAGCTGCTGGCCGACCTGCGCGAACACATCGAGGTCTCGCTCACCGACGCCCCGCTCGGCGAGGACGCCGTCCGCGCCGTGCTGGCGCAGCTCGGCACCCCCCGGCAGATCGCCGACGCCGCCCTCGCCGAGGAGGGGCAGACGCCGCCCGCCCCCGAAACGGCCGGCTGGACGAACCTCACCCTGGCCCTCGCCGTACTGGCCCTGCCGGTCTCCCTGGTCCCGGTCGCCGGGCCCGTGCTCGGGTTCGTCGCGGCCGTCGTCGCCGCCGTCCGGGTGACCAGGTCCCGCCAGTGGACGCGGCGGGAGAAGCGGCAGGCCACCCTGCTCCTGGTCTCCCCGCTGCTGCTCACCCCCGCGATCGCGGTGGCGGCCTCGCTCCTCTCCGCCGGCCTGACCGCCGGCGCCCTGCTCGCCGCCTGCGCCCTGGGCTTCTGCCCGAGCCCGATCGCCGCGCTCCGGCTGTCCCGCGCCGCCGCCCGGGTGCGCACGGCGAGCCTCCCCGCCTGAGTCCCGGGGTACGTCACCGCGCGGCAGCGGAACCTCCTCCCCCGGCGGGCGGGTTGGCGCCTGGGCCGATCGGCACCCCTGGCGGGGAGTTCCGCTCGCTGGAACCTCCCGATCGGCACATGTGCGGCCGGCGGACGGCGGACGAGGATGACGGTCGTCGGGGCCCCGCACGTGGGCCCCGGGGAGGAGTTCCGCCATGACCGTCACGATCGCCATGACCGTCACGACCGCCACGCCCGTCGTCACCATCGCGCCGTCGTCCGCGCCGCCGTCCCCGCCTCTGCCGGGCTCAGCGCGGTTCCAGCCCCGGCCTGCCGCGCACCACGTACGTCGGCAGCCGCAGCTCGCCCAGGACGCCCCGGGGCAGCCGCAGCCCGAAGTGCCGCCCGACCGCGCCGAGGGTCCGCCGCCGGACTCCGGTGGCGGGCCCGCGCCCGGGGGTGCAGGGGGTGACGCCGTCGGCCTCCAGGACGTTCGCGGCGATCAACTCCGGCACCAGCAGGTCGGGTTCCTGGCCCCACCGCCACCGCTCCTGCCCCAGGCCGAAGCCGCACAGCACGGCGCCGTCCCGGGCGTAGTCGAGCAGGGCGGGCGGCTGCTCCGGCATCGGCCGGAAGTGCACCACCTCCGCGCCCTCGCGCGCTATCTCGGTGAGCAGTTCGCCGCCGGTGGAGTCCCCGTACTCGATCGCGAAGGACCAGCCGTCCGCCTCGCCGACCCGGATCACGCCGTCGCCGTCGTCACCGGGTCGGTATGTCTCGATGTCCAGGTCCCAGATCTCCAGCCCGCTGATCGGCCCGGCGGCGGCAGCCGGGTCGGCCCCCATCCGACGGACGAGTTCCTCGGGCGGGATCCCGCGGGCGAACACCACTCCCGCCACTTCGCCATCGGTGTCCGCCAGCCACTGGATGCCGTCACCGCCCCGTTCCTCAGCCCCGCGCGGACCCTCGCCGATGACGTCGATCATGACGCCCCTCCCCTCGCGCCGGGCCTGCGATGGCCAGGCGCAGCCGGTCCGCACCCTAACGGAGATCGCCGACATACAACGGTGAACGGCCGGACGGTGGGCGGCCACGACGAGGAACTCACCCCGGGCGTCCCGTCTCTGCCCCCCGACCTGACGGCCGCGTCCTGCCCGGGCCAGGGAGGACCGGACCGCAGAGGTAGCGGAGAACCGCTCACCCCCGGCCGCCGAAAGGGCCCGCACGCTCAGCCGGGAAGGTCGGCGCGGCACCAGAACGGGCTGCCGGGCGACTCGTCGGTCAGCGCCGTCCAGGTGGCCCCAGGGGAACCGCCCCGGTGCCCCCAGGGGCCCGGGGCGGGTGGGGTTGTCCCCCGGGAAACCCGGCGGCCCTCCCCAGCGCGCCCGTCCCCTCCACAGCGGAGGATCTTCTCACCGGCCCGGACAGCCGGATGAGTTGAAGCAGAGAAGCGAAGAGCCGAGGAGCAGCCATCATGACCGTGACGCGGAGCCCGATCAACCACCGGAACCCGATCAACCGGCGGACCCTGCTGACCGCCACCACGGGCACCGCGGTCGCCGCCACCGCCGCCCTGCTCATCCCGGGGACGGCCGAGGCCGCGGCCACGGCGGGCGCGGTCCCGCAGCCCTCGGACGTCTCCGCCGAACTGGACCGGATCGCCCACTCCTTGCGCTCCACCGAGCCCGATGCCCCGGCCGCCGGCCTGCGGGCCCTGGGCGCGATGATCGGCGACGCCCGGGTGGTCGGTCTCGGCGAGGCCACCCACGGCTCGCACGAGTTCTTCACCATGAAGCACCGGGTGTTCCGCTACCTGGTCGAGGAGAAGGGCTTCACCACCTTCGCCCTGGAGGCCAGTTGGTCGGGGGGTCTGCTGATCGACGCGTTCGTGCAGGGCAGGGGCGACGGCGACGCCCGCCGGCTCGTCCGCCGGGTGATGGCCGGATCGCCCTGGCAGCGACGGGAGTTCGCCGACCTGATCGAATGGATGCGCGCCTACAATCGCAGCGGCCCGCAGCACCCGGTCCACTTCGTGGGCACCGACTGCGGCTTCCCCGCGATCGGCGAGCAACCCTTCTCCGAGGTCACCGCCTACCTGCGGAAGGCCGCCCCCGCCTCGCTGTCGAGCGTCGAGCAGTCGTACGCCGGCCTACGCCCGTTCGCCGACGCCATCGGCTACCTGACCCGCACCCCGCTGCCCGAGCGGCAACGCAACGCGGACCTGGCGCAGCAGGCGCTGGAGCTGGTCACCGCCGCCGGGAAGGACGGCGACGGCGAATACGAGTGGGCCGTCCAGCACGCCCGCAACATCGCCCGGACCTTCGCCTTCTGCACCATGCGGATCGACGACGGCGCCTCCGTCACCGCCGCCCAGGCGCTCCGTGACCGGGCCATGGCCGACAACACCCTGTGGTGGCAGCGCCGCCACGGCGGCAAGGTGCTGCTCTCGGCGCACAACACCCACGTCGGCTACCGGGCGAGCGACCCGGCCCTCTACCCCACGACGCAGGGCACCAACCTGCGCGGGGCACTCGGCGCCGACTACGTCAGCATCGGCTTCACCTTCGGCAGCGGCTCCTTCCTCACCGAGGCCAACCCGTTCGCCGACGACTGGCGGAGCACCACCGTGCCGCCGGCCACGCCCGGCATGAACGAGTACCTCCTCGACCGGGTCCGTCCCCGCGACTACTACCTCGACCTGCGCCAGGCCCCGCCCGCAGCCTGCACCTGGCTGGACACGGTCCGCCCGACCTACACCGCCGGTACGACGTTCAGCAGTACCCCGCTGCCCACCCTCGCCCTCGGCGGCAGCTACGACGTGCTGATCCACCTCCACCGGGTCCACGCGGCCGACAAGCTCTGAGCGCCGACCGTCCGCCCCCGCTGGTAGCCTGCCTCCCCGTCAGCGTCTCGGCCCCGGACCAGCTCCTCCGCCGGGCCCTCCCCGAAAGCCGCCGACCCGCCGTCGAACAGCGCCCGCCCACAGGAAACGGACTCGTGAACGACCTCCGCAAGCCGGCCCTCGGACTCCAGTGGACCGCGGTCCTGTCCGGCCTCTGCTTCGCCCCGGGCGAGGCGCTCGGCCTCGCCCCCGGCGGCAAGGCCGTGGTGGGGCTCATGGCCGTGTTCTTCGTCCTGTTCACCCTCGCGAGCTTCGCCATCGGTCTGCGCTGGTTCCGTCACGCCAGGGCGAACGGCGACCTGCTCACCCCCGGCGTCCAGCCCTTCGGCCCCGGCGTCGCCGCTGCGGGCTGGCTGCTCCCCGGGCTGAGCCTGGTCCTGCGCTGGCCGATCACCCTCGGGCTCTGGCGGGCCACCGGGATACGCAGCGCCCCGACCCTCGTCCACCTCTGGTGCGCCGCCTCGCTCGCCGCCACGGGTGCCGTCCTCCTGGCCCGCGTCCAGGCCCTGCACACTCCCGCCGTGCTCGCGGCCGCCGCCCTCGGCGCGGTGCACCCGGTCCTGTTCGCCGCGGTCGTCCGCCGCATCACCGCCCACCAGGCCCAGGCCCCGGCCCCGGCACCCGCCACCACGGTGCCGGTGGGCTGACCCGTAGCGCCGCCCGGGCCGGACGGGCACCCCGGCGAAGGCTGCGCGGACGGTCTGACATGATCGTCCCCCATCGCCCCCGGCGGCACCGTCCGGCCGGGGCAGCACGACGGCAAGGAACAGCGGAACCGGTCATGAGCGGGAAGAACACGTCGACCCGGGCCTCCGGGCAGCAGGCCCGGGCACGAACGGCCGCGGCCGCGCGGCGGCAGCCGCAGGACTGGGGCACGGCCTTCCTGGCCCTGCTCGTACTCGGCACGGCGACCGTCGCGCTCGGCCTCCTGGGCGGCCGGGCGGCCGCCTCCGGCTTCTCCTACGCGGCCGGGATGAGCGGTCAGCCGGGCGAGCTGACCGTGGAACGCTGCTGGGGCGACAACCCTTCCAAACCGGGCCTGATCACCTCCTGCGCCGGCTCCTTCCACTCCGACGACGGCCGGACGGTGACCGCGGACTCGCCGATCAGCGGCGCCCACCACATCGGCGCCGTCCTGCCCGTCGATTACGGCGGCGGAGGCTTCCACAGCACCGGCCTCACCTATGCCGTCGGCGACCTGGCCGGACTGTTCGCCGTGATTCCGGTCGGCGTGCTCGGCCTGTGGCTGCTCTGCCTGGCCGTCGGCACCACACCGGCCGGCGGCCGGCTCCGGGCGGGGCTGATGCCGGCGAACAACAAGGCGGTGCGCTGCCTCCTGTGGACCGGCATCGGCTGCTTGGTGGCCGCGGGCGCCTGCCTGCTGGTCGGAGTCGTCGGCTGGGCCACGACGCCCTGAGCCGGCCCGCGGGCTGACCCGACTCACAGGGGCTCAGCGGCGGAGCCGGTGGCGCAGGCGGCCGTGGACGAAGAGGCCGGAGAGGACGACGGCACCCAGTCCGCAGAGCGCCAGTGCGATGGCGAGCAGGGTCACGGTGGTCCCGTCGGCGCCCGGGACGTACTCGTACGAGGTGTGGCCGGCGGCGTCGACGGTGACCCGGTCGCCGCCCGGGTGGTCCGAGATGTAGCGGACCATGAGGAGGACGGCTGCGACGCAGCCCGCCGCCCCCGTGAGCAGCAGGCCCCCGGCCCGGCGGGTCCACTCGTCGCCCTCGCGCCGACGGGCGTCCGGGCAGCGGTCGGTGATCGCGGCGCCCAGGGCGGGGGCGGCGGCGGCCAGCCCGTCGATCCGCAGCCGCCCGCCGTCGGCCAGGCCCAGCACGCAGCGGTAGTCGCCGCCCAGCCGCCGGGCCAGGGCGCCGACCGAGCCGCGGCGACGCGGGACGGTGATGGCGGTGATCCGCTCCCAGGTCCAACTCACCCGCCGGCCTGCGGCGTTGCCGTGGACCAGACCGTTGCCGCGCACCTCGAAATACTCCCCCGATCCACCGCGCAGAGCGCGCAGCGCCTGGGTGAGTCCGATCGCCAGTCCGCACAGGCCGAAGCCGAGGGCGCTGCCGACCGCCTTGCGGCCACCGGAGGCGCCGCCGTCCAGGAGCAGGGACCACACCCCCAGCCAGCCGGTGAGCACGCCGATCGACAGGGCCCAGGCGGCGTTGACCAAGCGGGCGCGGTTGTCGACCCGGTGACGGCTGACCAGGTCTCCGAGCGGGTCGGGTAAGGCTGCGGTGTCGGCCACGCCCACCAGTCAAGCAGCGTCGGCCGAACCCCTTCAAGAGCCCGTACCGAGGTAGCCGGGCCCGCCCTGGTCGGAGCCGTGCCGCCGGTCGGAGCCGTGCCCCTTGGAGCCGTACCGCGGGCCGGAGCCGTACTGCCGGCCGGAACCGTACCGCCGGTCAGGGCCGTACCGCCGGTCGGCCCAGCGGGCGCCCGCGCACCCTGGGCCCGCCCGGGGCGCGCGCCTATCGTGGGTCGGTGACTGATCATCGGACGGTCGGACCAGCCGTCGCCCGGTCGGGCTATCTCCTCGCCGCCTTCACCTTCGCGGTCTGCATGACCGGGACCACCTTGCCCACCCCGCTGTACGGGCTGTACCAGGAGCGGATCGGCTTCTCCGAGCTGGCCGTGACGGTGGTGTTCGCCGTGTACGCCTTCGGCGTGATCGGGGTGCTGCTGCTGGTCGGGAACGTGTCCGACGCGGTCGGGCGCCGACCCGTGCTGCTGTGCGGGCTGGTCAGCGCGGCGTGCAGCGCCATCGTGTTCCTGGCGGCGGACAGCGTGCTGCTGCTGTGCGTGGGCCGGCTGCTGTCGGGGCTGTCGGCGGGGGCGTTCACCGGCACCGCCACCGCGTATGTGCTGGAGCTCGCGCCGCCCGGCCGCCGGGGGCGCGCGGGCTTCGTCGCGACGGCCGCCAACATGGGCGGCCTCGGCTGCGGGCCGCTGCTGTCCGGGGTGCTCTCCCAGTACGCGCCGCGCCCCCTGGTGCTGCCGTTCGTGGCGCACCTGATACTGCTCGCCCTGGCCTGCGGGGTACTGCTGCGGCTGCCGGAGACGGTGCCGGGCGCCCGCCCGCTGCGCACCGCCCGGCCGGTCCGGCCGAGTCTGCCGCCGGAGGTGCGGCAGGTGTTCGTGCCGGCCGGGATCGCGGCCTTCGCCGGGTTCTCCCTCCTGGGGCTGTTCACCTCGGTCGCCCCGGCCTTCCTCGCCGAGGGGCTGGGCGTCCACAACCGCGCGGCCGTGGGCGTGGTGGTCTCGTCGGCCTTCCTGGCCTCGACGCTGGGCCAGTTGCTCGTGCCCCGGCTGGGCACCGCGCGGGCCGTCCCACTGGGCTGCCTGGTGCTGATCGCCGGACTGGCGCTGCTGGCGGGCTCGCTGGCCCTCACCGTCCTGGCGCTGCTGGTGTCGGCCGCGCTGGTGGGCGGCGCCGGCCAGGGCATGGGGCTGCGCGGCGCGGTCGGCGAGGTCGCCGCCGCGAGCCCGGCGGAGCACCGGGGCGGGGTGCTCTCGGCCCTCTTCGTGGTCGGTTACTTCGGCATCTCGGTCCCGGTGATCGGTGTCGGCCTGCTCGCCGAGCCGCTCGGCCTGGCCCACGCGGGCCTGGTGTTCGCCGCCTGCATGGGCCTGCTGGCCGCCGCCTCCGGCGCCTATCTGCTGCACCTGGCGAGATCCGGCGCCGGGGCCTGACCCCGCCCCGGCGGCGGCTACCCGGCCGCCGTCCGCACGGGACTCGCGGTGCGCCCGGTGCCTGCGGCCCGCCCGGCCCGGAGCCGCTGGCGCAGGAAGAGGGCGGCGCGGTCGAGCGCCTCGTCCGCCTCGTCGAGGACGCCCGCGAAGGCCTGGAACACGTGCGGCGCGTCGGCGGTGATGTCCAGGATGACGTCCACGCCCGCCTCGCTCGCCCGCGCCGCCAGCCGGGTGGAGTCGTCCAGCAGCAGTTCGTTGGCGCCGACCTGGATCAGCATCGGGGGCAGGCCGGTCAGGTCGGCGAGGACGGCCGGGCTGAGCAGCGGCTGCCGGGGGTCGGCTCCGCCGAGGTACATGGCTCCGGTGCGGTCGAGGGCGGCGCCGGTGAAGATCGGGTCGATGCCCTCCTTGGTCCGCATGCTCGCGCCGCTGCGGGTGGCGTCCAGGCCCGGGGAGAGGGCCAGCAGGGCGGCGGGCTGCGGGAGGCCCGCGTCCCGGGCGGCGAGGCAGGTGGTGACGGCGAGTCCGCCGCCGGCGGAGTCGCCCGCGAAGGCGATGGCCGAGGGGTCCTCGCCGCGGTCGAGGAGGTCGCGGTAGGCGCTCAGGCAGTCCTCGATCGCGGCCGGGAAGGGGTGTTCGGGGGCGAGCCGGTAGTCCAGCGAGTACGCCCCGAGGCCGGTCCTGGCCACGAGGTTCCCGGTCAGCGAGAGGGCGGTCTCGGGCGATCCGAAGACCCAGCCGCCGCCGTGGAAGTACAGGATCGTCCCCGCCCCGGACCCCGGCCCCATCCCCGCCCCCGGCCCGTCGTGGTCGGCCGCCGCACCGCCGTCCTTCGGGTCGACCCGCAGGGCGGGCCGGTCGCCGAGGGTCGTCGACGCGGTGCGGATGGCGTCGCGGGGCACGATCATCCCGGCCATCAACTCCCGGAAACCGGCCCGGATCTCCTCGACCGATCGGGGCTCGGCCGGCCCGGTCGGCGCCGGCTGCCGCAGCATCGCGTCGATCCTGCTGAGCTGTTCCCTGCTCATGGGTACACTCCCTGCCATGTAGCTTCCCGTACACTATATGCCATGGAAGATACTTTGGACGACGATCACGCCGCAACCGACCTCGCCGGATTCTTCGCCGACCTGGTCCGGTGCGAGACGCGCCTGTACAACGCCCTGAACGACCGGCTCCGCGAGCGGCACGGGATCGTCACCTCGCAGTACGAGTTCCTCGGCTACCTGCACCGCCACCCCGGGTGCCGGGTGGCCGACCTCGCCGCCGAGTTCGCGATCGGCGTCGGGGCGACCAGCAAGGGCGTCGACCGCCTGGAGAAGCAGGGGTGGGCCGCCCGCCGGCCGAACCCCGCGGACCGCCGCTCCTCCCTCCTGGTCCTGACCGACGAGGGCACCCGGCTCGTCCAGGAAGCCGAGCAGACCTTCACCGAGGGCCTGACCGAACTGCTCGCGGGCCCCCTCGACGCCCCCGCGCTGTCCTCGACCGCCCGAGCCCTGGCCACCCTGCGCTCCACCCTCGAACGCGACCAGGTCGGCACCCCCACCGGCTGACCGGCACCCGTGCCGACTCCGCCCCCCGCCCCGACGGCATCCCCTACGCTGGCGCCGGGCCCCGGAGCACCGGGCACCGGACGCCGGCCCGAGACACACCGACACCGGGGGGAACCGCGTGATCCGCATACAGCAGCGCACCTACACCTTGATCCCGTGGCCGTGGCGCGTGATGTCCTGGGCCCAGGCGCCCGAGGGGCTGGCGTTCACCCTCTACGACGTCGTCGGCCCGGTGGCGCGCGGCCTCGAGGTGCCCGGCACCCCGGAGGAGGCCGCCCGCTGGAAGGCCGGCCACGACGCCTACCTGAGCCTGCTGCGGGAGGCGGAGGAGACCGTGCGCCACGCCCACGGAGTGCGCTGCCGGTCCGGCTTCATGGTCGACATGCGCTCGGTGCGCCTTCGCCGCTACGGCCTGATGCCCCACCGCAAGGCCCGCTCCCGGCGGCTGTTCGACGCGTGCCTGACCCGGATGCGCAGCTACGAGGAGGCCTACCGGCCGATCCTGGCGGAGATCGAGGCCCGCATCGCGGCGGCCTCCTCCGAACCGGCCCCTTCCGAACCGGCCTCCTCCGAACCGGCCTCCTCCGACACCTCCGACACCTCCGGCGCCGTCTGAACCCGCCGCGCCGACGGGGCCAGGACGGGGGTATCGGGTCCGCAGCCGCGGCACGAACTGCAGCGGTCCGAGGACCAGCGTCAGTGCGGCCGGCCCCGCGTGGGCGACCAGGCTCGCGTAGTAGCCGACGACGCTCCGGTCGATGGGCACGAACGAGGAGCCGATGAGGTACGGCGGCACGAAGACTGCGGCGACACCGACCACCGACACGGCCATCGGGCCCCACCGGGCCCACCGGGCCCACCACCACCGACCTCGGCCCGCGGTCCGCGACGTCACCGTGTCGGCCATGGGCAGAGCTCCGATTCCGCTGCGGGAGAAGGAGGTTGGGGAGTCGGTCGGTCCAGCCCGGCCCGGCTGGACAGGGCCTACCGGACGATGACGACCTTGCCCGCGACGGTGCGCGACTCGGCCAGGGCGAGCGCGGCCGCGGCCTCGTCGAGCGGGAACTCCGCGGCGACCTGGGCGGTGAGGGCGCCGTCGGCCAGCAGGGCCAGCACCTGGGTGAGGTCCTCCCGCAGGCGGGCCCGGAAGGCCTCCGGACGGCGCCGGCCCGCCCAGAAGTTGTAGAAGTGCGCGGACCGGCCGTTGGGCAGGTGGTTCCACAGCGCCAGCCGGGCGAACAGCTTCAGCACCGGGAGCTGCGAGTTGCCGGTCTCGTCCTTGGTGGCGGCGGTGCCGTAGGACACCAGGACCCCGCCGCGGCGCAGCAGCCGCCAGGACTCCTCCAGTCCGGCGCCGCCGACGTGGTCGAACACCGCGTCGACGCCGTCCGGGGCGAGTGCGCGGATCCGCCGGTACAGGTCGGGGTCGCGGTAGTCGACCGGGGTCGCGCCCAGGGCGCGGACGGTGTCGTGGTGCCGTGCGGAGGCCGTGCCGATCACCGTGATCCCGGCGTGCCGGGCCAATTGGACCAGGGTCGAGCCGACGCCGCCGTTGGCGCCGAGCACGACGATCGTGGCGCCCCGGGCCACTTTCGCGGTCCGGTGCAGCATCTGCCAGGCCGTCACGCCGTTGACCACCAGGGTCTCCGCGTCGACGGCCGCCACCCCGTCCGGCACGGGGACGGCGTCGGCGGCGTCGAGCAGCAGGTGGCTGGCCCAGGCGCCGGTCTTGGTGACGGCGGCGACCCGGCGTCCGACCATCGCGGGATCGACGCCGGGGCCGGTCGCGACCACCGTGCCGACCACGTCGTAGCCGGGCACGAAGGGGAAGGGCGGCTGGTCGTAGTACTTGCCGCGGCGCATCTGCTGCTCGGCGAAGGAGACGCCGGTGGCGTCCATCCGCAGCAGGACCTGGCCGGCGGTGGGCGGCGGGAGGTCGCGGGTGCGCAGTCGCAGGCCGCTCGGCTCGACCTCGCCCGGCAGGACGACCTCGGTGGCGTGGGTGGCGACGGTGTCGTTCATGGCGTGCTCCGTTCGGTTCGGCGGTAGTGGCTCCAGTAGTGGCTACAGCCGTAAAGTTACACACGTAAGCTCACGGCGTGCAAGAGCTGGCTCCCGTAAGTTCTCACCTGTAAGCTCACACCATGGGAAACGAACCGAGCGCACCACCCGCCCGCCCCCGCAACCGCCGCGGGGAAGGCGCCCGCCTGCGCGACGACATCCTGGCCGCCGCGGTCGAACTGCTCGAGGAGACCGGCACCGAGACCGCCGTCACCCTGCGGTCCGTCGCCCGCAAGGTCGGGATCGCCGCCCCCTCGATCTACCGCCACTTCCCCGACCAGCCGGCCATCATGCTGGCCGTGGTGCAACAGGCCTTCGACGAACTGACGGCGCGGCTGCGGGCCGCCCTGGACACGGCGGGCGACGACCCCCGACAGCGGCTGCTCGCCGTCTGCCACGCCTACCTGGAGTACTCCCGGGAGCACCCCGAGCGCTACCGCACCATGTTCGGCGGCGTCTGGATGCCCGCACTCCAGGACAGCAGCGTGACGGCGGACGACATGCTCACCATCGGCCAGGCCGCGCTCCAGCTGCTCACCGAGGCCCTGGACGCATGCGTCGCCGCGGGCGCCTCCACCAGCACCGACCCGCACACCGACACCGTCGCCCTCTGGCTGGGCCTGCACGGGCTGGCCCACCAGCGGGCGTCGACGGTGGCCTTCCCGTGGCCCGACGGCATCGCCGAGCGGCTCATCGTCACGCTGGCGCACCTCAAGCCCGAATAACGGGACCATCGTCGGGCCCAGGGATGGCCCAACCCCCGACCCCGACGGCCCCCGCGCCGGCGACCGGCGGAGGAGCGCACGGCCGCCCCCGAGCCGCCCGCACGCCCAGCCGCACGCACGCCCACACGCCCAGCCGACCTCACTCCCAGCCGGGCACCGGCGGCAACGGCCAGCTCGGCAACGCCGACGGCACCGGCAGCGGGCCCGCCACCCGCAGTCCGGCCACCGGGCCGCGCCCGGCGAGCCAGCCGAGCAGCGCGTGCCCGGGGCCGCCGACCACCGGGCCCGTTCCGCCGATCGCCCAGCCCCGGCCGAGGTCCTCGGCCTCGATCCGGGCGAGCGGAACCGCCCGCGCGGCCAGCGTCGCGGCCGTCTCGGCCAGGGCCCGGCGGACGAACCCCTCCGGCCAGTCGGCCGGTGTGCGGCCGTGGCCGAGGTCGACCCCGTGCACCTCCAGCTCCCGCCAGGCCCGCCACAGCAGGTACCAGGCCGGGTGCCGCCAGCCCGCCAGCGCCGGGACGAGGACGCCCCGGCGCTCGGCGGGCAGCTGCGCCGCGTCCCGCAGCAGCCCGTCCAGGCTGTCCCGCAGGTCCGCGACCAGCGCCGCCGCGCCGCGCCGCGCGCCCTCGCGCAGCTGCCGGTCCAGCGTGGCGGCGTCGGCCCGCGGCCCGGGCGTGGTGCCGGTACCGGCCAGGGCGAGCATCCAGCGGTACGCGTCGGCGCTGCGGGCGAGGTGGGTGAGCACATGGCCCCGGCTCCAGCCGGGGAGCCGGGAGGGCTCGCGGGCCTGCCGGTCGGTCAGCGGCTCCAGCTCCGCGCACAGGCCTGCCGCCGAGGCCCGGACCGCCGCGAACAGCTCGTCGAAGTCCGGCGGCAGGTTGGCCTCCGACTCGTCACCTTCGATCTTCGGCAAGCGACTTGATGCCCTCCAAGGTCGCCGTCATGCCGGTCCGCAGCTCCCCGAGCCGATAGTCGACGATCTTCTCCTCGGCCTCGGGCCGGGCGTCGATGGCCCGGGTGACACCGCTGCTGCCCGGGCCGAGCACCACCGAGTGACGCACCCGGGTGCCGCCCTCCGCGGGGGCGACGTCGAACCGCCACCGGGCCAGCGCGCCGGCCGGCTCCGCCACCGGCGCGCCGTAGCGGCCGTCCGCGTCCATGACGGCCCAGGCGAAGGCGCGGTGCTCGGCCAGTTCCACCACCTCGGAGACCGTCCGCCAGTCGGGCATGCCAGCCCGGCGGTTGTACCCCTCGAAGCGGGCGCCCGGCGCGGGGCCGTCCGCGCCGTCCAGCCAGGCGGTCCGCTGGAGCTCCGGGCTGTGCCCGGCGGGCACGGCGATGTCGGTCACCAGCGCCCAGACCCGTTCCACCCCCGCCCGGACGAACACCTCGCACTCCGCGCCGGGACCATCGGCGTACCGCATTCCGTCTCCCCCCACTCCACTGCACTCCACTGCACTCCACTGCCTGAAGCACGCACGAGTTCGGGCACGCGCCGGTACGGGTCGACACCCGCCCCGCCCCCGCCTCTACGCGTCCGGAGCGCCGCGAAGGCAGCGGGCGGGTTGCCGCCCTCGTGCGGGCCCTGCCACCGATGATCGATCCTGTCGAACTTCCAAGTCAATCCACCGATTTCCTGGGAAACCCCCAAGCTCGGGCTTGGGTCCGGCCCCTTCTCGTACCATCCCGGATCCGGCAGTACCCTGGGCGCTCGTGACCCTCGACGACCTCCGCGTCTTCGCCGCCGTCTGCCGGGCCGGCTCGCTCAGCGCCGTCGCCCGCGACCTGGTGTGCAGCCAGTCCGCCGTCAGCCAGCACGTGAAGCGGCTGGAGCGCGAGCTGGGCCTCACCCTGATCGAGCGGCACCCGCGCGGCGTGGTGCCCACCCAGGCCGGACGCCACCTGCAGACCGCCGTGGCCAACGGCCTCGGCGGCATCGACCACGCGCTGCGGACCATCGCCGAGCTCGCCCGCGGCGAGGGCGGGTCGGTCCGGATCACCACCGGCGCCACCAGCATCCGGCACTTCATGTCCGCCGCCGTGGTGGACTTCCGCGAGCGGTTCCCGCAGGTCAGTCTGGAGTTCCAGACCGGGGTCTCCAGCCGCAACTGCCTGGAGGCGCTCACCGCAGGCCAGGTCGACCTGGCCTGGATCACCCTCGGCACCCCGGTCCGCGGGATCGAGCAGCGACCCGTCGCCGACCTGCCGTGGGTCCTCGCCGTGGCGGCCGGTGACCCGCTCGCCGACCGGGCGCGGATCGAACCCGTCGACCTCCAGGACGCCCGGCTCATCGGGCTGCCGCAGAACTCGGTCTCCCGCTCCCAACTCGACGACTGGCTCGGCAAGTCGGGAATCCGACCGGTCTTCGACACCAGCGTCACGGACTGGGACACCGCGATCCTGCTGGCCGAACTCGGCCTCGGCCACGCCGTCGTCCCCGCGCTCCCCGAGTGGCAGGGCCCCGGCCACCCCGGGCTGCGACTCGTCCCGCTGCCCGACCTGCCCGGCCTCACCGTCGGCTGGGCCGCCCGCGAGTGGGACACCCTGGGCCCGCTCGCCCGTGCCTTCGCGGACACCGTCGCGGCCCACTGCGGGCGGGCGGCGGCACCGCCGATCAGCCCTGGAGCCCCTCCTCGTACTCCCTGACCGGGCGGAGCCCACCGCCGCCCAGCAGACGGGCGACCGGCAGGCCCTCGTCGCGGGACGTCACCGCCGACAGCCGCTCGAAGTCCTCGGGCAGGACGTCCAGCAAGCCCAGCACCTGCTCGCCGGTCCGGACTTCCAGCACCAGCTCGCAGCGCAACTGGGCCGGCAGTTCCGGACGGTGGGACAGTCCGTGCCAGAGCACCGCCCGCAGGTAGTGCCGTCCGTCCGGCGCCGCGTGCACCCTCAGCCACGCCTGGTCCAGCCGCTGGGAGAGGCGGAGGTCGGCGGCGCGCTCCTCCAGTCGCAGCAGCTCCGGGGTGTCGACGGCCATCAGTTCACCGGGCAGGGCCCGTTCCGCGTTCATGCCCCCATCCTGGCGCACCCGCACCCGCACCATCACGTCCGTCCGGACCGTCAGTACCTCCGGACCGCCAGCACCTCCGGACCGCCAGCACCTCCGGACCGTCAGTGCGTCTGGAAGGACAGGCTGCGGCCGATCTCGACGAAGCCCCGGCGCGCGTACCACTCGCGCGGCCGGCCCTCCGCCTCCGCGAGCAGGAACAACCGGGGGATCCCGGCGGCCGCCGCCAGGGCCAGGCCGCTGGCGAGCAGGGTGTCACCGTGGCCGGCCCCGCGGTGCGGGACCGCGGTGACCAGGTCCTCCAACTGGGCCAGTCCGGCGGCCGGTTCGAGGTAGAGGTCGACGCAGCCGGCGATCTCGCCGTCCGCCGTCCGGGCGGCCAGGAAGTGCACCCGTTCGGCGCCGCGAAGCCGGGCCGGCCGGCGGTCGGTGAGCTGACGGCGCAGTTCCTCGTCCTCGAACCACTCCGCCTGGTGCCGCAGCACGGCCTCCCGCAGCTCGGCGAACTCCGAGGGGAGGGCCGCCGGTTCGGGCAGCGCGCAGCCCGCCGTGTCCCGGGCCATGACCACCACGGCGCTCCGCTCGTACCCGGCCCCGGCGAGCACCGGGGCGGCCCGCTCGCCCCACGCCTCGTCCAGCACGCTGATCGCGTACTGCCGGCGCTGCCCGAGCCAGCGCGCCGCCAGCCCGGGCAGGGCCGCCGGGTCGGTGCCCGGCCCGGTGACGATCAGCTGGTTGTGCTCGTGGGAGAGCACGAAATCCGGGTTCCGTACGGCGAAGACCCCGGGGAACTCGGGCAGTTCGACGACCTCGGCCGCCTGGCGACGGGCGAAGGCGGCATGGAAGGCGGCTACCCGCTCAAGCAGATCGGACATCCTGCCATGATCTCCCCGCCCGTCGCCGCCCGCCAAGCGATTAAGGCCTGTCCGGCGGTCAGCGGGCCCGCCCGGCCGACCGGTCGAGGAAGCGCTGGATGCCGTCCCGCACGCCGTCCGTCGGCACGGTGGCGGCGAAGGCCGCCGCCTCCACCGCCAGGCCCTCGTCGATCGGCAGGTTGATCCCCCGGGTGACCGCCCGCAGGCAGGCCGCCACCGCGGTCGGCGCGTACCGGATGATCCGATCCGCCAAATCCCTTGCCTTGTGCAGCAGTTCGGCCGCCGGGACGACCGAGTTGACCAGGCCCAGCTCGACCGCCCGGGAGGCCGGAACCGGGTCCCCGGTCAGGATCATCTCCAGCCCCCGCTTGCGGCCCACATGGCGCGGCAGCCGCTGCGAACCGCCGAAGGGCGGCGGGAAGCCGAGCGAGATCTCCGGTTTGGCGAAGCTCGCGTGCTCCACCGCCGACGCCTTCGCCACCACCCCCCACCACCCCAACGCCATCCGCCTCGCCCACGCCGACCCGCCGCTCCCCGACCTCGCCGACGTGCTCCGCCGGGCACGCGCCACCATCGAGTCCATCGCGCCGTGAAGCAGGCGGGCACACCCGGCGACGCTACGGATTCGGCGGCGCCTCGTGCAGATAGCCCGGGTCGAACCGGGCCAGCGAAGGCAGCAGGAGCGCGTCCGGTTCCGTGCTCCCCTGCCCGGAGGCCGGATCCGCGGGCTCACGCCCGTCCAGCCGAGCGAGCTGGGCCTTGGCCATGGCGAGGACATCGGAGGGCTCGGGATCGTCGTCGCGCGTGTAGGCCAGCCTCCAGTACACGCCCCTGCCCTGCTTCGTGGTCTTCCGCACGCACGACCGCAGACTGGCACGGGCTCGGACGGGCATCCCGATCCGGAGGAAGTGCTGTGCCAGCCACAGCTGGCGCAGGTCCGGCCGGCCGATCCGCAGCCTCATGAGTGCCCCGACATCCGGCTCCAGACCGGCGAGGACGGTCCGGCAGTGCAGGTAGAACAACTGCTCGTGGTCCAGGGCGGGATGCAGCTCGCGGGCCTGCATGAGGGCGTCGCGCACCTGCACCCGGTCACCGCCCTGCGCCACCCGGAGCAGGGCGAGGTACACCACCCGCTCCCGCACGTACGGGCAGCCGAGCTCATTGGCCTGGGCGAAGTGCCGGTCGGCCAGCTCCAGGTCCCCGTCCTCGATGGCCTGGTACCCGAGATCGCACCACCAGTCCGCCTCGGAGCGCAGCGGGCCCACCGCCATCAGCAGCTCGATCGGCGGGTGCTCCGGCTGGTACTCCATCAGCATGTTGCGCACCCGCGGGGCATTGCGGTGCTCCCGGAGGTGCGGTTCCCTCCGGTACAGATCGGTCAGCCGCTCGGTCAGGGACCGGCCGGTCGTGGCCAGGGACTCCTGCAACCGGTCGTAGGTGTCCCGCTCCAAGCGGACCGATCGACCGGAACGGATCCACCGGGCAAGCGCCTCGTCGACGAACTCGCCGCCCGCCAGGTCCAGTCCGTTCACCACCGCGTCGGCGAGCGCCGTCAGCGCCAGGTCCGAACACTCCTCCACCGCACGCAGCCACTGCTCACGTGCGAGCGGCAGCCGCCGAGCCCGACGCCGCTCCGGCAGGGCGAGGAGTTGGTGCACTCCCTTCAGCCTCAGGTCCGCCCTCAGGAACCTGCGGTCCGCCTCCCGGAACAGCCTCTTGATCCGCCACACCCTGACGCGTGCCACAACCGCCCCCGCCCCTCGTCCTTCCTCGTAACGCCCCTACGAAGCCCGCCCGTTCCGACCCCCGGCCGAGAACGGCATGGCATCACCCCACTCCCGGAACGCCCGCCCTTCGACCGCCCCACCCCCATGAGCTCGATCAGCCGGGAGGCATCCGCGCCCGGCGGAAGCTCGACAGCGACGTGCCGGTCACCGTTCCATTCGCTCAGCAGGCCCGCCGCACCGATCCTGCCCCTGACGCGCCCGACCGCCCGGGGCCGGTCGAGCCGGCGGCAGGGTCGGCACCGAATCGTGGCGGACGATGTACCGGCTCACATGCTCTCACCGGCTGTGCCCACTTCGGCACTTCCCGCCCCACACCGGAAGTCGACCCGCCCGACTTCCTACTCCACCCGCTCCGCCCGCTCCGCCCCCGCTGGTCCCGCCGCCCCCGCTGCCCGCGCGAAGCGGGCGGACCACTCGGCGACCAGGTCCCGCAGTTCGGGCGGGTGGACGACCCGGAACTCGGCGCCCAGGGAGCCCAGAGCCATCGCGGGCCAGTCCAGGGAGTCGGCGGTCATCCGCAGTCGGCAGCGGGCGGCGTCGACGGGTTCGACATCGCCCCAGCGGCCGATGCGGGCGCGGACCCGGTCGGCGGGGGCCTCGACCAGGGCCTCGACCCGGTTCGGCCGGGGCATGCCGCTGAGGCCCGCGCGGACGAACTCGGCGGCGTCGGCGGCCGGGAGGGGGCGCGGGGCGAAGCGGGCGCCGGTGGCCCGGGCGGCGGTGAGGCGGTCCAGGCGGAAGGTACGCCAGTCGCCGCGGTCGAGGTCGTAGGCGACGAGGTACCAGCGCCGGTCGAGGCAGACCAGCCGGTGCGGCTCGACGTGCCGTTCAGTGCGCTGCGCGGAGGCGGCGGTGTACGAGAAGTGCAGCCGTTCGGCGTCGCGGCAGGCGAGGGCGACGGCGGTGAGGACGTCGGGGTCGACGCCGGAACCGGCGGAGGCGCCCCAGTCGACGGGGACGGTCACGGCGCGCAGTGCCTCGACCCGGCGGCGCAGCCGGGCGGGCATCACCTGCACCACCTTGGCCAGGACCCGTACCGACGCCTCGGCGACGCCCTCGACCGGGCTCTCGGCGGCCGCCTGCAGTCCGACCGCGAGGGCGACCGCCTCCTCGTCGTCGATGACGAGCGGTGGCAGGGCCGCGCCGGCGGCCAGCTGGTAGCCGCCGTCGACGCCGCGCTGGGCTTCGACCGGGTAGCCGAGTTCGCGCAGCCGGTCGATGTCGCGGCGCAGGGTGCGGACGGAGACGTCGAGCCGGTCGGCGAGTTCCTCGCCGGGCCAGTAGCGGTGGGTCTGGAGCAGGGAGAGCAGTCGCAGGGTCCGGGTGCTGGTGTTCGCCATGTCCCGATTCTGTCCGGAATTCAGGACAGGAAGTGACCGCAATGGTCGTTAGCGTTGTCCTTGTCCGAGGGAGCAGGAACCGAGCAGGACCGAACGGAAGGCCAGCACCATGACCACGAACACGAACACCACCACCCCCGCCGCCACCACCCCCGTCACGGGCGAGCGCGCCGACCTCCTGGTCGCGCTGGAGAAGCAGCGGCACTTCCTGCGCTTCACCACCCGCGACCTCACCGACGAGCAGGCCGGCCTGCGGACCTGTGCGAGCGAGCTGTGCCTGGGCGGCCTGATCAAGCACATGACCTCGGGCGAACGCAGCTGGACGAACTTCATCGTGCAGGGCCCGTCCGCGATGCCCGACTTCGCGGCCATGACCGAGGCCGACTTCGCCCGCCGCGCCGACGAGTTCCGGATGCTGCCCGGCGAGACGCTGGCCGGGGTCCTCGCCGAGTACGCCGAGGTGGCCCGTCGCACCGGCGAGTTGGTGGCCGCCCTGCCGGACCTGGACGCGACCCAGCCGCTGCCGCGGGCGCCCTGGTTCGAGGCGGGCGCCGAGTGGTCGGCCCGCCGGGTCCTGCTGCACATCCTCGCCGAGACGGCCCAGCACGCGGGCCACGCCGACATCATCCGCGAGTCCCTGGACGGCGCGAAGAGCATGGGCTGAGCCGGGCGGGGGGTCTGCCGCGCCGGGCGGCGGACCCCCGGCGCGTCCGGGGCGAGCGGGACCGGCCGCGTCAGACCTCGCCGACGAGGGTGAAGCCGGCCCCGTCCACCGCGCTGCGGACCGCCGCGGTCTCCAGCGGCTGGGCGGAGGCCACGGTGACCCGGCCGCTCGGCGCGTCCGCGACGACCTCGGTGACCCCGGGGATGGCGGCGAGCCCGGCGCTGACGGTCCTCTCGCAGTGGCCGCAGCTCATGCCGTCGACGGTGAGGACGGTGGTGATGGACATGACGGTGCCTCCGGTATCGGGTCGTACGGGGGATCGACGTGGTCGACCAGCACCACAACAGCCGATTCCGACGGCGATCCCCAGGAACACGCCGCACGGGTGGCACCTTCGAGTGGTTCCGGGAACCGGCGCCGCCGCCCGCCCGACAGGAGCCCCCCTACCCGGGCGTCGTGACGAACGTCTCGACGCCCGCCTGAACCCCTGGCCGCACCCCTAGCGTTCCTCCTGATGTACCCCGCTGTGAGCCCGCCCAGGAGCCGCACCACCGCCATGACCGACACCACCACGTGCCCGACCCTCCGAATACGCCGGCCGCACGGCCGCACGGCGAACGCGGGCAGCGGCCGATGACGGCGGCCGCTGCCCGCCTCCGCCGTTGGAGGCCCTGGAAGCCCCGGCGGCCCTGGCCCGCCGCGCTCGCCCTGGCGCTGGTCGCGGCCGTGACCGCCGGCCTGGTCCGGTGGCAGCCGTGGCACAGCGACCCGGCACCGCTGGCCTTCACCACGGCCCCCGGCGGCTCCGCCCGCTTCGGCACCGGGGAGCACCTGTACCGCTACAAGGTGCGGGTGGAGAACGGCATCGCCGAGAGCCCGGAGCAGTTCGCCGCCGAGGTGGACGCGATCCTCGGCGACACCCGGCGCGGCTGGGCGGCCGGGAACACCGCGTCCTTCCAGCGGATGCCCGCCGACCCGGTGGACTTCACGGTCTACCTGGCGACCCCGAAGTCCACCGACCGGATCTGCGGCCAGTACGGGCTGGACACCGGCGGTTGGGTCAACTGCGGCGTCCAGCACCAGGTGGTGATCAACCTCACGCGGTGGCAGGAGCTGTCCGAGTTCTACCGGGGCCGACCGGAGCTGTACCACGCGCTCGCGGTCAACCACGAGGTCGGCCACATCCTCGGCAACGGCCACGTCGACTGCCCGGGCCCGGGCGCCCCGGCGCCGGTGATGATGCAGCAGATCAAGGGCCTGCACGGCTGCGTCCCGAACGGCTGGCCCTACTCGGACACCGGCGCCCTGCTCACCGGCCCGCCCCTCCAGGCCCCGACCGACGCACCTTAGCCCGCCGTCGGACGGCTGACAGCCGCTACCGCAGGTCGGGCCCCGCGAAGGCGCCGGTCCCGTCGTCGACCATGCGCAGCAGGTCGCACGATTCGTCGCCGGCGGTGATCAGCACCGGCCGCCGTTCGTACCGGCTGCACCGCGGCACTCCACCGAACACGGATAATCACTGGTCGGACCGGGCGCCGCCGCACCGCGGCGCCCGGCCGGGACCGTGTCCGTACCGTCCGTGCGTGGAGTGAAGAACCTTGTTCGATGTGGAGAACCTGGACTACCCGGTCCTGCTGGCGGCCGCCGAGGCGGCCGCCCGGGCGACCACGGGCCGGGGCCGCGTCGCCGACTACATCCCGGCCCTGGCCGAGGCCGACCCGGAGGCCTTCGGCATGGCCGTGGCCACCGTCGACGGCGGGCTGCACGGGGTCGGCGACTGGGAGCGGCCGTTCTCGATCCAGAGCGTCTCCAAGCTGTTCTCGCTCGCCCTCGCCCTCGCCTACAGCAGCGACGGCGGCGACGGCCTCTGGCGGGGCGTCGGCCGCGAACCCTCCGGGAACCCCTTCAACTCGCTGGTCCAGCTGGAGACCGAGCACGGCATCCCGCGCAACCCGTTCATCAACGCGGGCGCCCTGGTGGTCACCGACCGCCTGCACTCGCTGACCGGTGACGCCTCCGGCGCCGTACGGGAGTTCCTGCGCCGCGAGTCCGGCAACCCGCTGCTCGACACCGACCCGGTGGTGGCCGCCTCCGAGGCCGAGCACGGCCACCGCAACGCCGCGCTCGCCCACTTCATCGCCAGCCACGGCAACCTGCGGAACCCGGTCGACACCGTGCTGGAGCACTACTACGCCCACTGCGCGGTCGCCGCCAGCTGCCGCGACCTCGTCCTGGCCGGCGCCTTCCTGGCCCGCTACGGCGTCCGCACCGACGGCACCCGCCTGATGACCCGCAGCGAGGCCAAGCGGATCAACGCCGTGCTGCTCACCTGCGGCACCTACGACGCCGCCGGCGAGTTCGCCTTCCGGGTCGGCCTGCCCGGCAAGAGCGGCGTCGGCGGCGGCATCCTGGCGATACTCCCCGGCCGCGCCGCGGTCTGCGCCTGGGGCCCCCGCCTCGACCAGGCCGGCAACTCGGTCGCCGCCGTCACGGCCCTGGACACCCTCACCACCCTCTCGGGCTGCTCGGTGTTCTGACCGGGCCGCCGGCCTGGTCGAGGCCGGCCCGGCCCGGTCCCACGGGCCGGACGGACGGTTGTGCAACAAAGTGTCAGTAGTCCATGCTGGCCGCATGCATCGCCACGCGCACCTGAGCCGTCGACTCGACGTCGACCTCGGGCACGCGTGCTCGGCGATCTGTCACCGCGCGCTCTGACGCGGTGATCAGCCCGGCGCCCCCGGCGCCGTCGGGAACCCCCACCCGGGCGATCACGTGCACCGCCACGCCGTCCACTGCTCCTCCCGACTCCTCCCGATGGGGGCTCCCTTGCGCATCGCGCTGCCCGCACTCCTGACCGCCGCCCTGCTGGCCCTCGCGGTCCCAGCCCACGCCGACACCGGCCCGTTCGGGCCGCTGCCGCCGCACAACCCGTACGCGGGGCCCGACGGCACCGCCACCATGCACGGCGACACCGGCTCCTCCGACGCCACCCCGCTGCCCGGCCCGAAGCCCGGCCCGCTCGAGTCCGAGCGGGTGGCCCTGCAGTCCGCCTGCCCGACCGTGCTGGTCGGCTCCGACGGACGCCCGGTCGCACTCTGCACCACGATCTTCGGCCTCGTCCCGACGGTCCACCTGCTCGACCCGGCCGACGGCGAATCCGTCGCCGAACTCCCCATCGCCAAGGGCTCGTTGCTCGGCGGCGTGTACGCCTACCTGGACCAGGACGACCGCCTCGTCGTGGTGGACGGCAACCGCGACCTGCTGCGGATCGGCCACCACCGCACCGCCACCGGAGCCTGGGCCCTGACCGTGGACAGCCGGCTCTCGCTGGCCGGCGCCGTGCCCGACGGCGACGCCGTGACCGGCCTGTCCCCGGACTGGCAGGGCCGGGTCTGGTTCGCCACCGGCGGCGGGGTGGTCGGCACCGCCGACGACCGCACGGGCACCGTCCGCGCCCTCGCCCTCCCGGCCGGGGAGAAGGTCGCCAACTCCATCTCCACCGCACCGGCCGGCACCCTGGTCGCCACCACCCACGCCACCTACCTGCTGACCGCCGACGCCGACGGCACCCCGCGCGTCGCCTGGCGGCGGCCGTACGACCGCGGGCCCGGCCGCAAGCCCGGCCAGCTCAGCTGGGGCACCGGCTCCACCCCGACGTTCTTCGGCCCGCACACCGGCACCGACTACGTCACCGTCGTCGACAACGCCGCGCCGACCGTGCACCTGCTGGTCTACCGGACCGCCGACGGCTCCCCGGTCTGCTCCGTCCCCGTCCTCAAGGCGGGCGGCAGCGGCAGCGAGAACTCCCCGATCGGCGCGGGCGACGCCGTCTTCGTCGCCGGCACCTACGGCTACCCGTACCCCAAGCTGCCCGCCGACGCCGGCCCGAGCGTGCCCGCCTCCGGCCGCTTCTCCGGCGGCCTCAGCCGGGTCGACGTCCGGTCCGACGGCTCCGGCTGCGACCTCGTCTGGGACACCACCGTGCGCTCCGCCGCCGTGCCGAGGCTCTCCACCGGCGACGGCCTGATCCACACCGTGCTGCGCCGGCCCGTCATCCCGGGCACCGACGCCACCTCGATCCTCGACCCCTACGACTACGCCGAGATCGACCCACGCACCGGAGCCGTCACCCGCACCCACCGCCTCGGCGTGGGCTTCCTCTTCGACACCCTCCAGATGGTCGGCTCGATCGCCCCCGGCGGCGTGGTCTACCAGGGCACCACCACCGGCATCCTGCGGATCAGCAGCCCCGGATAGCCCCCCGGCCCGTCACCACGCCCCCGGCTCGTCGCCACATCCCCGGCTCGTCACCACAACCCGGGCGGGCCGGGCTCGGTGCTGTCGACGTCGTCCTCGACCCGGCAGACGTCGTGACTTCGCCGCCGGACCCAGGTTCGTTCCCGTCCGCGGGAGAGCCCGCCGCTCCCCCGCGCCGGTGCGCGGCCTGGAGCCTAGGGTGAATACCCGAGGGGTTTCCACCAGGTCGGCGGCGTTCGGAGGTGGGCGAGGTGATCCGCGGCGTCCACCTGGAGGCGCAGTGGCGGCGCGAGGC
The DNA here is from genome assembly GCF_040303105.1 of Kitasatospora sp. NPDC096128. Taxonomy (NCBI): domain Bacteria; kingdom Bacillati; phylum Actinomycetota; class Actinomycetes; order Kitasatosporales; family Streptomycetaceae; genus Kitasatospora; species Kitasatospora sp. NPDC096128. The sequence goes on from NZ_JBEOSP010000012.1 coordinate 116,996, forward strand.
GCTGCGGACCAACCTGTGGGTGGTGCCGGTCCTGGAGGTGGCCTTCGCCGGGGCGCTGTTCGCGGTCACGGTGTCGCTGGACCGGGGGGCCTACGACGGCACCCTGGCCCTGCCGTCCTGGGTGATCAGCGGGACGGCGGACGCGGCGCGGCAGATCCTGGCGGCGATCGCGGCGGCGCTGATCACCGTGGTGGGCGTGGTCTTCTCGATCATGATCGTGACGCTCACCCTGGCCTCCACCCAGTTCGGCCCGCGGATGCTGCGCACGTTCATCCGGGACCGGACCACCCAGATGACCCTGGGCACCTTCGTCGGGACGTTCGTCTACGCGATCCTCGCGCTGGTCGCCATCGGCCCGGGTCCGAGGGGCGACTTCGTGCCCCACCTGTCGATCACCGTCTGCATGGTCCTGGTGATGCTCGACCTCGCGGTGCTGATCTTCTTCATCCACCACATCGCCACGTCCATCCAACTGCCCCGGGTGATCGCGAGCATCGCGGCCGAGCTGTCGGAGGCGATCGAGGCGGGCGGGGGCGGGCCGGACCGGCCGGCCGGGGGCGGGGCGGGGCCGACGGCCGCCGAGCTGAACGCCCGGCTGGACACCTCGGGGGCGACGGTGTCGGCGCCCGCCAGCGGCTACCTCCAGTTCGTCCGGCACCGCACGCTGGTCCGGATGGCGACGGAGCTGGACGCGGTGATCCGGCTGGACCACCGCCCGGGCCACTTCCTCGTCCAGGGGCACCAGTTGGCCACCGTCTGGCCGCCCGAGGCCGCACCGGAGGTGGCCCGCAGTTTCGCCCGCGCCCATGTGGTCGGCTCGACCCGCACCCTCGCCCAGGACATCGCCTTCGCCGTCGACCAGCTGGTGGAGATCGCCATCCGGGCCCTGTCCACTGCGGTCAACGACACCTTCACCGCCCTGACCTGCATCGACTGGCTGGGCGAGGGCCTGTGCCGGATCGCCGCCCGGTGGAACCCGAACCCCGTCCACCGCGACGAGCTCGGCTTCATCCGGGTGATGACCGTCCCCGTCAGCTACGAGCGCCTGGTCCAGCGCTCGTTCGAGAAGATCCGCCAAGCGGCCCACGGCATGCCCGCCGTCCTGATCCGCCAGCTCGACGCGCTGGCCGAGATCATGGCGGAGACCCGCACCGAACAGCAGCGCCGGGTCCTGCTCGAACAGGCGGAGATGATCGAGCGCGTGAACCGGGAGACCGTCCCGGAGGCCGCCGACCGGGAGGACGTCCGGCGGCGCTACCTCGCGGTCCTGGCGGCGTACGCCCGGGCGGGCAGGACCGACTGACACCGGGGCGTTCCGGGGAACGGGAACCGAAGCGCGGGACTCGGTAGCGTTACGTGGACATGGCATGTACGCTGCGTATCGCTGGTTGAACACGCTGCGGGCCTGGTCGCCACTCCGTGGGGGGAGTCACGCCCAGGCCCGATCGCCGGCCCGGGGCCCGGCTGTGCTTCGTGGGGGAGCGTCAGCCGGGCCCTTCGGTGGGTCTCCGTCGTTATGCCCAACCGGACGCTGTTTCAGTCATGACAACCCGTCCGGCATCGCGAAACCGCGGCGCCCCGCCCCAGCGCTGGACCTCCCCGGCCTGCTCGGCCTGCTCGCCCTCCTCGGCCGACGCTCCGCCGGGCCTCCTCCCTCCCCCGCTGCGGCCGACCGTCCGGCTCTGCCAGACTGTGGCGGACCTGCACGCGGCGGAACGGGGGGCCGGAGGGTGACGGACAGCGGGGACGGCGTCGGCGGGGGCACGTCCGTGACCTCGGCGGGGCGGCTGGTCGGCGGCCGGTACCGGCTGGCACGGCGGCTCGGGGCCGGCGGCTTCGGCAGCGTCTGGCAGGCCCACGACGAGGTGCTCGGCGTGGACGTGGCCGTCAAGGAGGTCCGGCTCCCGCCCGCCGCTTCGCCCGAGGAGCACGCCGAGCGGCTGGTGCGCGCCCAGCGGGAGGCCCGGCACGCGGCCCGGCTGCGCGACCATCCGAACGTCGTCGGCGTCCATGACGTCGTGGTCGACGGCGGCGTGCCGTGGACGGTGATGCAGCTGATCGTCGGCCGCTCCCTGGAGGACCGGATCTCCCGGGACGGCCCGCTCCCGACCGCCGACACGGTGACGGTCGCCGAGGCCGTCCTCGCCGCGCTCGGCGCCGCGCACCGGGCGGGCATCGTGCACCGCGACGTGAAACCGGCGAACATCATGCTGGCCGACGACGGCGGAGTGCTGCTCGCCGACTTCGGGATCGCCGTGCAGCAGGACCAGACCGCGCTCACCGCCTCGGGCGCCTTCATCGGCTCGGTCGACTACCTCGCCCCCGAGCGCGCCCACGGGAGCCCGGCGGCCCCGGCGGGCGACCTGTTCTCGCTCGGCGCCACGCTCTACCAGGCCGTCGAGGGCCGGCTGCCGTTCCGCCGCGACACCCCGGTGGCGACGCTCACCGCGGTGCTGTTCGAACAGCCGCCGCCGATGGCCCAGGCCGGCCCGCTGGCCCCGCTGATCAACGGCCTGCTGGAGAAGGACCCGAACGCCCGCCTCACCGGCGACCAGGCGGCCGCCCTGCTCGCCGGGCAGCGGCCCCGGCAACCACGGCAGCCGCACCTGCCGGCCCAGCCCTCGCACCCGCCGACCGCGCTCGCCACCCAGCCGGTCGCCCCGCCGACCCTCCCCGTCAAGCCAGGACGGTCGGCACCGACACCGACCGGTCGGCGGAAGCGCCTGGCGGCGTCCGTCATGGTGCCGGCCGGGCTGCTCCCGCTGTACGGCGTCTCGATGCTGCTGACCGGCGGCACCGCCGACGCCCGGCTCGGCGACAGCACGGGCAGGGTGCTGCAGCGGTCCTACCCGCTCCACGCCGCGCTCGGGCTCGACGGGTTCCCCGGCATCGGGCAGGGCACCCTGTTCATGCCCTGGCCGTGGCTCGTGCCCGCCCTGCTCGCCCTCGTCTGCGCGGTCGTCCTGCCGCACCGCCCGTCCCCGGCCCTCCGGAGCTTCGGCTACCTCTGCGCCCTGCCGCTCCCGTTCATCCTCGCCATCGTGGACTTCACCACGCGCCCCCGGGACCTGGACATCTTCCGCAGCCTGCCGCCCGCGGTGCTGGCGAGCCTCAAGCTGTCCTTCGGGGCGGGCTGGTGGCTGCTGCACGCCGCCGCGGTGCTGACCCTGGTCGCCCTGATCGGGCAGCACGTCCGGACGGCACGCGCGAACCGGGCCCCGGTCGTCCGCACAGCGACCGGGGCCCGGGGATCCAGCGGCTGACGGCTACTCCACCGTCACGCTCTTCGCCAGGTTGCGCGGCTTGTCCACGTCCCGCCCGAGGGCGACCGCCGCGTGGTAGGCGAGCAGCTGGAGCGGGATGTTGAGGAGCAGCGGGTCCAACTCGGGCTCGCTCTTGGGGACCAGGATGCAGTGGTCGACGAGCTTGTCCTCGGGCCGGCGGTGGGCGACGGCGATGACCCGGCCGGAGCGGGCCTTGATCTCGCCGAGCGTGGTGAGGTTCTTGTCCAGCAGCTCGTCGTCCGGAACCAGCGCCACGGTGGGCAGTTCAGGGCTGATCAGGGCCAGCGGGCCGTGCTTGAGCTCGCTCGCCGGGTAGGCCTCGGCGTGGACGTAGGAGATCTCCTTGAGCTTCTGCGCGCCCTCCCGGGCCACGGGGTAGCCGCGGACCCGGCCGATGAACATCATGCCGGTGGAGTCGGCGTACTCGGCCGCGAGCTTCGCGATCCCGTCGCTCTGGTCGAGCACCTCGCGGATCTGGTCGGGCAGCGCCTGGAGGGCGGAGACGATCCGGCGGCCGTCGGCGGGCGAGAGGTCGTGGATGCGGCCGAAGTGCAGGGCGAGCAGCGCGAAGGCGACCACGGTGGAGGTGAACGCCTTGGTGGAGGCGACGGAGACCTCGGGCCCGGCGTGCAGGTAGATGCCGCCGTCGCACTCCCGGGCGATGGCGCTGCCCACGGTGTTGACGACGCCGAGGACGCGGCCGCCCTTGCGCTTGATCTCCTGGACGGCGGCCAGCGTGTCGTAGGTCTCGCCGGACTGGCTGACCGCGACGTACAGGGTGTCGGCCTCGATGACCGGGTTGCGGTAGCGGAACTCCGAGGCGGGCTCGCTGTGGGCGGGGATCCGGGACAGCTCCTCGATCAGCTGGGCGCCCATCTCGCCCGCGTAGTAGGCGGATCCGCAGCCGAGGATCTTCACCCGGCGGATCTCGCGCAGTTCGCGGGCGTCCAGGTTGAGGCCGCCGAGGTGGGCGGTGGCGAAGCGCTCGTCGAGCCGGCCGCTGAGGGTGCGCTCGACCGACCCGGGCTGCTCGTGGATCTCCTTGAGCAGGTAGTGCTCGTAGCCGCCGGTGTCGAAGGAGTCGATCTCCCAGTCGACGGTGGACGGCTGGCGGTGGGTGGTGCGGGCGTCCGCGGTGAAGGTGCGGAAGCCGTCGGCGCGGACGGTGGCGAGTTCGCCGTCCTCCAGGTGCACGACCTGGCGGGTGTAGCGGACCAGGGCGGAGACGTCGGAGGCGGCGAACATCTCCTTCTCGCCGATGCCGAGCACGATCGGGCTGCCGTTGCGGGCGACCACGATACGGTCGGGCTGCTCGGCGTCGAGCACGGCGATGCCGTAGGTGCCGACGACCCGGCCGAGCGCGGCGCGCACGGCGTCCTCCAGCTCGACGCCCTCGGCGGCGTGCGCGGCGATCAGGTGGGAGAGCACCTCGGTGTCGGTCTCGGAGCGGAAGACGGCGCCGTCGGCGGTGAGCTTGGCGCGCAGTTCGTCGGCGTTCTCGATGATGCCGTTGTGGACGACGGCGATCCGCTCGGCGTTGTCCAGGTGCGGGTGCGCGTTGGCGTCGCTGGGCACGCCGTGGGTGGCCCAGCGGGTGTGGCCGATGCCGGTGCCGCCCTTGAAGCGGGCCGGTACGGCGGCGGCGAGGTCGGCGACCCTGCCCTTGACCTTGCGCAGCTTGAGCCCGCCGGTGCGCCCGGCGACGGCGACGCCGGCCGAGTCGTAGCCGCGGTACTCCAGCCGGGCCAGGCCCTCCAGCAGGAAGGGGGTCGCGTCCTTGGGGCCGATGTAGGCCACGATTCCGCACATGCGTGGACTCCTCCAGAGCAGTTGACGAGCGTTGACGAGCACTGACGGGCGTTGACGGGCGTTGACGGGCCCGGTGACGGGCGCAGCCGGCCCCGGGGCGGGCCGGCCCTGCCGGCGCGGCGCGGCCGTGGGGGGCCGGCACCGCCGCTCAGCCGTAGACGATCCGGCGCAGCTGACGGGCCGAGAGCTCCGGCGCCGCGACGCGGCGGGCGGGCAGCTCCTCGGCGAGCCGGGCGAAGATCCGTTCGTTGGTGAGGCCGCGTGCCTGGAGCTCGCCGTGGCGGCGGCGGACGTACTCCTCGGTGGTCTCGGAGAAGTAGGCCAGCACCTCCGCCACGACCCGCGCCGCTTCCCGGGGCCCGAGCGGGCTGGTCCGGGAGAGGTGGGCGAGGAGGTCTTCGTGAGGGTGGGGTGAGCTCGACACGAATGAGAACTCTAGGTCGGTCCGCTCGCCGAAGCCAAAGATCTTGCCCGAATTCGGGCAGGCTTTACGACTTTCAGCCCGGGCAACCCGCCGGACCCCCTGCCGTCACCTTCCGGACAGGCTCTTGATGCCGTGACGAGTGCGCCCGTAGCGTGACCCCCGCCACACTCACCCGAAGACCGGAGGGCTTGCTGATGTGCGGGATCACCGGATGGGTCGCCTTCGACCGCGACCTCACCGCCGAACGGGCCGTCCTCGAAGCCATGACGGCCACCCAGGCCTGCCGCGGCCCGGACGTGGGCGGCGTCCACCTGGAACCGCACGCCGCGCTCGGCCGGCTGCACCTCACCAGGACCGGCACCGGCACCGGGACCGGCACCGGGACCGGGAGGGACGCCAACCCCGACACCGACCCCGACGGCGGGGAGCAGCCGATATCCGTCGAGCACGACGGCCGCCCGCTGGCCGTGCTCAGCTTCACCGGCGAGCTCCACAACCACCGCGAACTGCGCGCGGAGCTGGCGTCGGCCGGGCACCGCTTCCGCACCCGCAGCAGCGCCGAGGTCGTGCTGCACGCCTACCTGGAGTGGGGCGAGGGCCTGGCCGAGCGGCTCAACGGCGCGTACGCCTTCGCGGTCTGGGACGCCCGGCACGAGGAGCTGCTGCTGGTCCGCGACCGGCTGGGCGTCAAGCCGCTGCACTACCACCCCACCCCGGACGGCGTGGTGTTCGGCACCGGGCTCGGGGCGGTGCTGGCCCACCCCGCGGTCCGCGCGGTGGTCGACCTGGACGGGCTGCGCGAGCTGCTCTCCTTCACCCGCACCCCCGGCGCCACCCCGTACCGGGGCGTCCACGAGGTGCGGCCCGGGCACCTGGTGCGGGTGCGCCACGGGGGCGTCACGGTGCGCCGCTACTGGGCGCTGGAGGCGCGCGAGCACGTCGACTCGCTGGAGTCCACCGTCGCCACCGTCCGGGCCCTGCTGGACGACATCGTCCACCGCCAGCTGGATTCGGACCTGCCGCTCTGCTCGCTGCTCTCCGGCGGCCTGGACTCCAGCGCCCTCACCGCGCTCGCCGCGAAGACCCTGCGCCAGGCGGGGGCCGGCCCGGTGCGCAGCTTCGCGGTGGACTTCACCGGCCGGGACGAGGAGCTCCACCCCGACCCGGCCCGCTCGACGCCGGACGGCCCGTACGCCCGGATGCTCGCCCGGCACGTCGGCGCCGACCACAGCGTGATCGAACTGGACGCCGCCGAGCTCACCGAACTGCGCCGCAGCCGCGCCGTGCTGCGCGCCCGGGACCTCCCCGGCGGGCTGGCCGACCTGGACGTCGCGCTGCTGCTGCTCTTCCGCCGCGTCCGGGAGCGGGCCGCCGTCGCCCTGTCCGGCGAGGCTGCGGACGAGCTGTTCGGCGGCTACCCCTGGCACCACGACCCGGCGGCGATCGCCGCCGACGACTTCCCGTGGGCGGCCCGGCTCGACGGCGGCCTGGCCGGCCCGGGCTCGGCCCCGCGCGAGCAGCTGCTCGACGCCGACCTGGTGCGCAAGCTCGACCTGGCCGGCCACCGCCGGGCCCAGTACCGGGAGGCGCTCGCCGAAGTCCCGCACCTGGCGTCCGCCGACCCGACGGAACGGCGGATGCGCGAGATCTCCTACCTCGACCTCACCCGCTTCGCGGGTGTGCTGCTCGACCGCAACGAGCGGATGAGCCGGGCCGCCGGGCTGGAGGTGCGGGTGCCGTTCTGCGACCACCGGCTGGTCCAGTACGTCTTCAACACCCCGTGGGCGATGAAGAACGTCGACGGGCGGCAGAAGAGCCTGCTGCGCGCCGCCGTCCGGGATCTGCTGCCGGACGCGGTCGCCGACCGGGTGAAGAGCCCGTACCCGATCACCGCCGACCCGCGCTACCCGCAGCTGCTGCGCGCCGACCTCGCCCGGCTCGTCGACGGGCGGAAGTCCCCGGCCCTGGAGCTGCTGGACCGGCGGCGGCTGGCCGACGCGCTCGCACCGGACACCGACCCGCAGTCGGTGCGGCTGGGCGTCGACCTGGCGCTGGACCTCGACGTCTGGCTGACGGACCACCGGGTGACGCTGGAGCTCTGACGCCCCGGTCCGCCCCGCTCCTCCCCGTGGTGGCCGGCCCGCCACTGGGCCGTTCGGGTGAACTCCGGCAACCGGAAACCGCTGCTGACGGTTGACCACCCCGAACGGGGGGGTCGGCCGTCAGCCCTTGATCATCGGGAACCGGCCCGCCCCGCCGGGGCGGCGCGGCGATGCGGTAGCGTCGCCGACACCTCCCGAATGGCGGGCGAAAACGCGGATTCCCGCTCCCCTGCCGTCAGGATGGGAGCGAACCGTTCACGTCGATCCGCCGGGGGATCCCGTCATGCAGCCGCGAATCTTCGCGATTCTCACCGCCGTGCTCCTGGGCGTCCTGGGCCTGGGCTCGGTGGCCGTCACCGACTGGACGCCCGCCGCGGCCTCCGTCGCCCCGGCCGCCGGCGGTCCAGCCGCGGGTCCGGGCGCCGGCGGCCAGCCGGTCACGGCCGGCGCCGCGAGCGCCGGCCCGACCGGCGACCCGGCGGTGTGGACCCGCTCGACGCTGCGCAACAAGATGATGGCCGAGATGGACGCCACCGACCCCGGTGTCGCCCTCGCCGACCTCGACAAGATCACCAAGGAGAAGCCGTACACCGTGCGCTTCTGCCACCCGATCGCCCACGAGCTCGGCCACGCGGCGGTCAAGCGCTTCAACGCCGACTTCCAGAAGGTCATCTCCTTCCCGCACGAGACCTGCGCGGCCGGCTACCTGCACGGCGCCGTCGAGGAGATGCTCAACGCCTCCACCCAGCCCGAGGTGGACCTGCTCAAGCTGTGCGCCCCCAAGAACAGCGGCCCCTGTATCCACGGCGTCGGCCACGGCACCATGTTCGTCGCCAAGCAGGACGTCGCCAAGGCGCGCGACCTGTGCAACAAGTTCACCAGCGACCAGAACCGGATCCGCTGCTCCGAGGGCCTGTTCATGCAGCTCTTCGGCCCGGACGAGGAGGACGAGCAGGCCAAGGCCAACCTGCCCGCCGACAAGCTCGCCCAGGACCCGCTCTACCCGTGCAAGGACCAGCCCTCGCTGTTCCAGTCCGCCTGCTACTTCTACGCCCCGACCTTCTACCTGTCCTCGCACGACTACCCGAACCACCCCGAGGTCTACGCCGACGCGCTCAAGTGGTGCCTCAACGGCAAGGCGAGCGGCGGAGCGGTGGACTGCAGCCGCGGGGTCGGCTCCCGGACCATGAAGTACAACCTGGACCGCGAGGACTGGGCCGCCCAGCAATGCGCCACCGCGGCCGACGGCTGGCAGCGCAAGGCCTGCGCGGAGGGGCTGGTCAGCTACTACACGGTCAACTACACCGACGGCGGCGCGGCCGGGCGGCTCTGCGCGAAGATCACCAACAAGGAGATGCAGGGCTACTGCCGCTCGGCGAGCGGACTCTCCGCCTCACTCGACTGATCGTCCCCATCCCCGTCCCAGCCTCCGGGCCCGCGCCGCACGGCGCGGGCCCGTTCCGTAGCATCTGCTGATCACGGTGCGCCGAGGACGCCGCGCCTCCCCCGGTCCCCCGGTCCCCCGGTCCCCCGGCCCCTGGAGCACACCCGCATGACCTCCGAGGACTTCCGCAGCACCGACTTCAGCAGCACCGGCTTCAGCAGCGGCGACGACTTCCGCGGCGCCGCCCACACCGCCGCCGACCTGGTCGCCGACTACCTCGCCGAACTGCCCGCCCGCCCGGTCTGGCAGCCGATGGACGACACCGCCCGGCAGACCCTGCTCGACGCCCCGCTGCCCGCCGAGGGCCGCCCGCTCACCGAACTGCTCACCGCCATCGGGCAGGACGTCCTCCCCCACCCCATGGGCAACGGCAACCCGCGCTTCTTCGGCTGGGTCAACTCCGCCCCCGCCCCCGCCGGGGTGCTCGCCACCCTCGCCGCCGCCGCGATGAACCCCAGCTCGGCCGGCGGCGACCACTCCGACGTCCACCTGGAACGCGCCGTGGTCCGCTGGATCGCCGAACTGGTCGGCTTCCCCCACCCGGCCGGCGGCGGGCTGCTCACCTCCGGCACCTCGATGGCGACGATCGTCTGCCTGGCCGCCGCCCGCAACCGCGCCGCCCGCCGGGTCGGCCACGACGTCCGCGCGGACGGCCTGGCGGGCCTGCCGCCGCTGGTCGGCTACGTCACCGGCGAGACCCACTCCTGCGTCCGCAAGGCCGCCGAACTCCTCGGCCTCGGCAGCCGACACCTGCGCACCGTCGCCACCGGCCCGGACGGGCTCCTCGACCCGGACGAACTGCACGCCGCCGTCGAACGCGACCGCGCCGCCGGGCTGCTGCCCTTCCTGGTGGTCGCCTCGGCCGGCACCGTCGGCACCGGCGCGGTGGACGCCTTCGACCCGATCGCCGACCTCTGCCAGGAGCAGGGCCTGTGGCTGCACGTGGACGGCGCGTACGGCGCCTTCGGCCGCCTCGACCCCGCCATCGCCCACCGCTACGCGGGCCTGGAGCGCGCCGACTCACTCGCCCTCGACCCGCACAAGTGGCTCGGCGTTCCGGTGGACTGCGGCTGCGCGCTGGTCCGCGACACCGACGAGCTGCGCGGCACCTTCAGCCTCGTCCCGTCCTACCTGCGCGACGAGGCGGCCGGCGCGCTCGGCTGGTTCTCCGAGTACGGCACCGAGCAGACCCGCCCGTTCCGCGCCCTCAAGGTCTGGGCCACCATCGCCCACCGCGGCCGCGCCGGCCTGGCCCGGGACATCGCCCAGTGCACCGCGCTCGCCCGCCGACTCGGCGAACTCATCCAGGCGGACGAGGAGTTGGAGCTGCTCGCGGAGGTGCAGACCTCCATCGTGGCGTTCCGGCACCGGGCGCCCGGACGGGACGAGGCGGCCCGCGACGCCCTCAACCGCGAGCTGCCGGTCGCCGTCCAGCGGCGCGGCCGGGTCTTCGTCACCGGCGCCCGCCTCGGCCCGCACGAGATGCTCCGCGCCTGCCTGCTCAACGCGGCGACCACCGAGGAGGACCTGCGCCTGCTGCTCGCCGAGGTCCGGGCCGCGGCCCGCACGCTGCTGCCGTAACACACCGGGGCCGACCTTAACCACCGAGTCACGGCCGGGTCGCGATCAGGAAACACCGGTCGGGCACGGTGGAGGGCATGGAGCACTCGAAGCCTTCCGTCCACCGTGCCCGCCGCTGGCGCCGCGACACCGTCGAGCTCGCTGCGGCCTTCCTCTCCATCACCGCAGCCGACCTGATCGCAAAGGTCATCCTGCACGGCTCCGACGGCGCTGTCGTCCTCGCCACCTCCGCCCTCGCGCTGCTCGCCGTCGCCCTGCTGCACGCCTGGTGGTCCCCCCACGCCCCGCCCCCGACGACGCTCTGGCGGGTCCGCACCACCGCCCTCGCCCACACCCACACCACGCTCGCCGACCACCGGATCACCCTGCTCTCGCTGCACCCCCACCCCACCGCCGACGAGCTCTTCCTCCGCACCCCCCGCTCGCTGGACCCGGCGGCCCTCACCGCCCTGCTCATCACCACCGGCCACACCGTCGAGGACACCCCCACCCGGATCGCCTGAGCGGTTCAGCGCTCCGCGGACGCGGCCGGAGCGGGTGTCACGCCCCGGCTCCCGGGTCGTTGGGGTGCGGCTCCAGCGCGGTGACCACGGCCGTCATCCACGGCCACAGCGGCAGGCTGCCGAGCACCTCCGCCCGCAGCTCCCGTTCGTCGGCCGCCCGCCAGATCCCGATGCTGCGCGCCTCGCCCACAGGACGCCACAACCGGGCCAGCCGGCCGGCGGCCGCCAGCTCGCGGGCGCGCACCGCCTCGGCGGCGCGGCGGCGGTCCACCTCCTCGGCGGGGGTGCCGTCGGGCACCCGGGTGGTGATCTCGACCAGGAACTCCTGCACGGCCCGACTCCGAATCCCCGGAGCGCGGGAACGCTCCGGCGTGGGGGAAGCCCCCGGCTCCGGGGGCGTACCCCCATCGTCCTGCGCCGCCCGGACCGGCGCCACGGAACGGGGCCGGGCGGTCGCCCACCACGAGGCTCCCCCGGGCCGTCGTCCGGTCAGTCCCCGACCTCGACCTCGACCGCCGTGCGGACCTCCAGGGCCCGCTTGGCCAGGTCGTCCGGGCGAACCGTGCCCGTCTCGTCGATGACGCCGCCGACCGTCGTTCCGTCCGCCCAGATGCAGAGGGTCCGGGAGTCGGTGGAATCGCCCAGGACCGCGCAGTCCATCGCTCCGCCGAGCGAGCCGGCCGGGTAGTCCTGGCGGCTCCGCACCGGCTCGTGGGTGTCGCTGGTCGCATCGGCCCCCCAGCCGGCACCGAACTGCCGGTCCAACTCCCCCCGAGCGTCCGGGAAGCTTCCGGTCATCCCGACCACCAGCATGGTGCTGCGGCCCGAGCCGGCCGGGCCGTAGCCGGCCACCGCCACGTCCCGGTAGCGGCTCAGCGCGGTCAGGTTCTTCTGGAGGCGGCCGCGTTCGGCCGTGACCACATCGTCGTCCGGCACCCGCTCCTGGTCGCCGATCCGGTCCGCCAGGGCGATGCGGTGGGTGGGCGGGGCGCCCGCTCCGGTCACGGCGGCCACCGTGAGTCCGGCGAACAGGGCGACGGCTACGGCGCCCCCGATCCAGACCGTGCGGGACACGGTCCGGTACCAGGGCAGCGGGGCCACGGGTTCCAGGGTGTTGGCCCAGATCGCCCGCAGACCGCTGGGCTTCTCGGTCGACTCTTCGTTCTCCAGGCCCGCCATCTCATCCCATTTGCGTGAACACCTGCTCAACCGATCGCCGGATGATACGTCAGCACGCGAAGGGACCGCACCCGAGTTCCGGATCCGACCGACATCCCATCGCCGCGACGGCGGCGGGCGCCCGATCGGACGCCCGCCGCAGGTCCACCGCTGGGCCGGAGGGCCGCTCAGCCCTTGTCGGCCGGCTGCACCACGCACACCGCGTTGCCCAGCATGCCGCCGAAGCCGCCGAGCAGCGCACCGGTGACGCTCTTGCAGGCGGCCGCCTCCTGGGGGGTCTTGGGGCCGTTGTTGCTGCTGGTGTTGATGCTGGTGTTGTTGCCGCCGGTGTTGCCCGCACTGGTGCTGTTGGCGGTGCCCGCGGCGGCCGCCGACTGGGCGAGGGCGAGCGGCACGGCCAGCAGCAGGGCGCAACAGGCCGTGGCCAGTGCGGAGTTCTTCGCGAGCATGGGGGAGCTCCTTCGGATCGAGACGGTTCGGCGGAAAGCCGAGCCATCCCTATCCGAAGGGGCTCCCGCGGTCACGGATCCTGGGCCATCCGTGAGTGTGTCCGCGTCAGCGGCCGGCCGTCACGCGGTGATCCGCTCCACCGCCCGGATGGCGGCGACCAGTTCGAGCACCCCGTGCTCCTTCAGCACCCCGTAGTGGTCCCCAGCCAGTTCCACCACGGTGGGCGGGGCGGCCGAGTAGCCGCTGCTGCCCTCGATGAAGGAGTAGTCGTCGCCCGCGGCCTTGAAGATGGTCACCGGCGCCGCCAGCTGCCGTTCGGCCAGCTCGCGGAAGCTGTACTCGAACTCGTAGGTCCCGCCGACGATCCGGGCGATCCGGCGGATCACCTCCTCGCCCAGCTCGGGCAGCATCCGGTGCACTCCGGCGACGAACGAATCCTCGTCGACCGTCTCCGCCAGGCAGCGTTCCAGCTCGGGCCCGCCGATCGCACCGGCGAACACCGAGAACAGGATGGTCAGGTACGCGGGATTGGCGTACGAGGACTCCCGGCCGTACTCCCGCCCGTCGGCCTGACGGACCTTCGGGTTGCCCGGGCAGATCAGCAGCAGCTGCTCCACCCGCAGGCCTGCCTGCTCCAGCTGCCAGGCCGCCTCGAAGGCGACCCGGGCGCCGAAGGAGTAGCCCCACAGCGTGTACGGGCCCTCGGGCTGCACCCGCCGCAGTTCGGCGACGTCCGCGGCGGCCGTCTCCCGGATGGTGGCGTACGGCGTCTCGCCCTCGTTGATGCCGTACGCCTGGACGCCGTAGAAGGCGCGGCCGTCGCTCGCCTCCCGGCCGAGCGGCCGCAGGTTCATCGGGTAGCCGCCCAGCCCGGGCCAGCAGAACACCGGCCGGCCCCGCTCCCCCGGCTGCAGCGGCACCAGCCGTGCGGCCGCCGCGCCGTCCTCGCCCGAGGCCGAGCCCGAGGCCGCGGCCGCACCGGAGGCCGAGGCCGACATCCGGGCCGCCAGGTCCCCCAGCTTCGGGCACTCGAAGAGCACCTGCAGCGGCAGCGAGGTGCCGAACTCCCGGTTGATCCGGTTGACCAGCGCGACGGCGGTCAGCGAGTTGCCGCCGACCGCGAAGAAGTCGTCGGCCACCGAGACCTCCTCGTACTTCAGCGCCTGCCCCCAGGCCTCGGCCAGCCACCGCTCGTGCGCGGTGTCCGGGGCGACGAACTCGCCGCGCACCGCGTCCGCGCGCACGGCCTCGGAGCCGGCCAGCGCCTTGAGGTCGACCTTGCCGTTCGCGGTGAGCGGCAGGGCGTCGACGATCAGCACCCGGTTGGGCAGCATGTAGTCGGGCAGCAGGGTGGCGAGCTCGTCCTTGATGATCTCGGCCGGGCCCTTCATGTGCACGGTGTCCTCGTGCATGCCCTCGCTGCCGATCTGCTCCTCGCTCACCTTCCCGCCGAGGAAGAAGTACGAGGGCCCGGAGGGGATGCCGGCCGAGGCGAGGATCTCGTCGATCCGGCGCGCGGCGGGCAGCGGGTGGCCTGACTTGGAGCTGTAGCCGGAGGACATGAAGCCCAGGCCCAGGCCGTTGCGCTGGAGGTGGTGCAGCTTGGTGCCGAGCGCGATGTACTCCAGCCAGTCCTCGGCGGCCCGGCTGACCGCGGTGATGCCGAACGCGGCCCGGGCGTACACGGCCTGGTTGATCGCGATCACCTGCCGGGACTCCACCACCTCGTCCGCGACCCTGGTCAGCCCGCCGTCGGCGTAGCGGTAGAGGCCGGCCGGCAGGCCGTCCACCCGGTCGGCGTGGGCCTGGACGTACAGCTCGGTGTGCTCCTCGGGGGCGGCGCCGCGGTTGCGGTCGACGGTGAAGCTGCCCAGGTAGTGGTCCTCCTCGGCGACGTCCAGCCGCGGCCGGACGGCCGGGTCGAAGCCGTGCGGGCGCACCTCCAGCCCGTACTCGGGCAGCACCTCCTCCAGCACGCCCAGCATGTGGCCGGTCTCGAACTCCAGCACCTCGCGGATGTTGTTCTTGTACACCGGCTCGATCGCCCCGGTCTTCCCGGAGAAGTGCAGCGTCAGGTACGGCTCCGGGCGGGCGTCGGCGTCGCCGATCCGGATCAGGGCGTGCTCGACCGGGTGGTAGTAGTACATCCCGGCGGCCAGCCCGTCCAGGCCGCCGGTCTCCAGGTACAGCTGGGTCGCGTACAGCGCGCCGGGCGAGGCGTAGGCGTACTTGGGCAGTAGCCGCTCCTCGCTGTGGAACTGGCCGAACCACCGCAGCACGCGGCCGAGTTCGGGGAAGCTCAGCAGGCCGAGCTCGCGGCCGAAGGGGCCGGCCTGGCGGGGGGCGAGCAGCGCGGTGAGGTCGTCCCGGGTGACCGGGCCGCCGTCGTAGAAGCGGTAGGTCTTGCGGGCGAAGACGGCCCGCCGCTGGGTCTCGCTCTCGCGCCGGCCGGGCAGTTCGACCTTCTCCCGCCCGGCCGACCGGGCCGGGTCCCGCACCCCGGGGTCGGACAACTGGGCCCTGACCTGGAGCCGGCTGGCCTTGGACTGGTGGTGGCCGCCGTGGTTGCCCTGGTCCATCAGGGCGGCCTCGCGCGGGTTCAGCTCGACGCAGGCGACCAGGTTCGGGTGGCCGGTGCGCTCGTCGCCGGTGACCACGGCGGCCGAGCGGCGGACCCAGGTGTGCTGCTCGATCGCCCGGGCGATCTCGTCCAGCTCGATCCGGTAGCCGCGCAGTTTGACCTGGTTGTCGACCCGGCCGGCGAACTGGAGAGTGCCGTCGGGGTTCCAGTGCACCAGGTCGCCGGTGCGGTACAGCTTCTCGGCCGGGGCGAACGGGGAGGGCACGAACCGCTCGGCGGTCAGCTCCGGCCGGTGCAGGTAGCCGCGGGCCAGCTGCACGCCGCCGATGTACAGCTCGCCCACCGCCCCGAGGGCGACCGGGGCCAGCCGCTCGTCCAGCACGTAGCACTGGGTGTTGTCGACCGGTCGGCCGATCGGCACCGAGCCGGCGCCGTCACCGAGCGCGGCCGGGTCGACCGGGTGCGCGGTGGCGTTGATGGTGCACTCGGTCGGGCCGTACAGGTTGACCAGCACGGCCTCGGGCAGGGCCGCGGCCAGCTCACGGGCCAGTCGCAGCGAGAGCGCCTCGCCGCCGGAGAACAGGCCGGTCAGGCCGGTGCAGTCGGTGAAGCCCTCGGTCTCCAGCAGGGCCTGCAGCAGGGTCGGCACGCACTGCAGGGCGGTCACGCCGTACCGGCGCACGGCGGCGACCAGCGCCTCCGGGTCCCGGTGGAGGCCGGGCGTGCCGGCCACCACCCGGGCGCCGACGGCCGGGGCGAGGATCTCCCACTGGGCGGCGTCGAAGCTCATCGGGGTCTTCTGCAGCACGGTGACCTCGGGGTCGAGGTGCCCGGCAGTGTGCAGCCAGCGCAGTTGGGAGACCACCGCGCGGTGCTCGATCTGTACGCCCTTGGGGCGGCCGGTGCTGCCGGAGGTGTAGATCACGTAGGCGAGCGACTCCGGCTGGGCCCCCTCCTCCGGCCGCCCGTGGGCCGCCGGCACCTCCTCGACGGTGCGGATCGCGGTGCCGGCCGGGACCAGCTTGGCCAGCCGTCCGCGCAGGTGCCGCTGGGTGAGGACGATCCGGGTGCCGCTGTCCTCGATCATGTAGCGGAGCCGGTCCTCGGGGTACTCGGGCGACAGCGGCAGGTAGCCCGCCCCGGCGTACAGGACGCCCCAGGCCCCGGCGACCAGCTCCACCGAGGGCTCGACGTACAGGCCCACGCAGTCGTCCGCCCCGGCACCCAGCGCGCGCAGCTCCGCGGCCAGGCCGCGGGCCCGCTCGGACAGCTCCAGGAAGGTGAGGCGGCCGCCCTCCCCGACCACGGCCGGGGACTGCGGCCGGGTGCGGACCTGCTGGTCCAGCAGACCGGTGAGGGCGCTGCCGACCGGCGCCCGGCGGGCGTGCGGGAGGCGGGTGACGGGGGTGCCGCCGGGGGCGGTGGCGGCGGCGGATGCGAGGTCGGTGTTGCGCATGGGAGAGCCTTCGGTGCGTGGACGTACGGGCCCCGGCGGGCCTGCTCACCAGGAGCGCCGGGCATGGACTCCACCGTCGGCCGCCCGCCGTCCCGGCCGCATGAGGCACCGGTCTGGACCTGTGCCGGGTCCGTCCCGGTGGGACGCCCGCGCGCGCCCGGGCATTCGTGCGTTCACGATCACGTAACCGGCCGGAAGCGAGCCGTCGGTAGCGTCGGTCCCATGACGGCTTCCCGCACTCGCCTCGAACGGCTCTGGCACCGGCCCTTCCGCAGGTCGAAGCACAGGTGCGCGCCGCCCGACGGACAGGCCGCCCGGCTGCCCGCGCCCATCGGCGGCCCGAACCGCCAGCCCCGCCCGCACCCGCTGCCGGCCGCCCGGACCGCAGAGGCGTCCCGGCTGTCCCTGCCGGACGGGACCGAGCTGCTGCTGCGCCCGGCCGACCCGGCCGACAAGGCGGCGGTCCTGGCGCTGCACGGCCGCTGCTCCCCCGCCTCGCTGCGGCTGCGCTACCACGGCCCGGTCCGCGACGCCGACCGCTATCTGGACCACCTGCTGGACCCCCGGCACGGCCGCAGCCTGGTGGCGGTCGCCCCGGACGGGCGGGTCCTCGCCCTCGGGCACCTGATGTGGGACGGGGACGAGGCGGAGCTGGCCGTGCTGGTCGAGGACGCCTGGCAGCGGCACGGGCTGGGCCTGGCCCTGCTCCGCCGGCTGACCGCGGCGGCCCGGGCGGCCGGTGTCGGCACGGTGTACGCGGTGACCCAGGCCGCCAACACCGGGCTGATCGCCGCGATGCGCCGGCTGGCGGCGCCGCTGGACTTCCGCTGCGAGGACGGCACCCTGGTGATCACCGCCACCCTGGCCGCCGGAGCCGCGCCCGCCGCCGCTTCCGCGCCCGCTCCGGGCCGCTGATCGTTTCTTCATCACATCTCTTCACCACATCCTTACTGGATGCCCCAGGAACCCGGGGCCGCGGCGGAGCATCCCGCCGGGGACCAGCGGTCCCTCCGTACACCGCCCTCCTTGACGGGCCGTCAGCAGCCCCCGCCACGTCGTCGCAGCAGGCGGCATGGGGTCCGGATCGTCCGGCCGGGCTACGGAGTCGGTAGGCTGGCCCCGTCCCCGCCGCCCGACGGCCCGTTATCCGGCCAGCGGGTGGTGCCGCAGCAAGGAGGAACCACTGAGCATGGCAGGCACCGAATCGGAGCCCACAGGCGCACGCGACGCCTCGCTGCCGGCCCGCGCCAAGATCGCGGTCACGGCCGGCAAGGTCGCCGCCGCCGTGTCCCGTAAGGCCGGTCGCGGAAGCGGCTCGGTGATCGGCGGCAAGGTCGCCCTCAGGCTCGACCCCGACCTGCTCGCCACCCTCGCCGACCACCTCGACGTCGTCCTGGTCAGCGCCACCAACGGCAAGACCACCACCACCCGCCTGATCGCCGAGGCGCTGCGCGCCGCCGGCCCGGTGGTCTCCAACGCCCTGGGCGCCAACATGCCGGCCGGCATCACCTCCGCCCTGGCCGGCGGCACGGACGCCCGCTTCGGCGTGATCGAGGTCGACGAGAAGTACCTGGCGACGGTCGCCCGCGACACCCGCCCCAAGGCGATCGCCCTGCTCAACCTCTCCCGCGACCAGCTCGACCGCGCCGCCGAGACCCGCATGATGGCGGAGAAGTGGCGCGAGGGCCTCCAGGACACCGAGGCCGTGGTCATCGCCAACGCCGACGACCCGCTGGTGACCTGGGCCGCCTCCTCCTGCAAGAAGGTGGTCTGGGTGGCCGCCGGACAGGCCTGGAAGGAGGACGCCTGGTCCTGCCCCGCGTGCGGCGGTGTGATGCAGCGCCCCGGCGACGACTGGTTCTGCCAGGACTGCGGCTTCCGGCGCCCCAACCCGCACTGGGCGCTCCAGGGCACCCACGTGATCGACCCCCAGCGCGGCGCCTGGCCGATCCAGCTCCAGCTGCCCGGCCGCGCCAACCTGGCCAACGCCACCAGCTCGGCCGCCGTCGCCGCCGTGTTCGGCGTCTCCCCGCAGGTCGCCCTGGAGCGGATGCGCTCGGTGTCCGCCGTGGCCGGCCGCTACGACGTGGTGCAGTACCAGGGCCGGGACATCCGGCTGCTGCTCGCCAAGAACCCGGCCGGCTGGCTGGAGACCTTCTCGCTGATCGACGGCCCGCCGGCCCCGGTGATCCTCTCGGTCAACGCCCTCGACGCCGACGGCACCGACACCTCCTGGCTGTGGGACGTCGACTACGAGCGCCTCGCCGGGCACCCGATCTTCGTGATGGGCCAGCGCAAGCTGGACCTGGCCGTCCGCCTGGAGGTCGCCGGGCTGCAGTTCCACGTGGTGGACACCCTGGAGCAGGCCGTCCGGATGGCCCCGCCCGGCCGGATCGAGGCCATCGCCAACTACACCGCCTTCCAGCAGCTGCGGAAGGTCGTGGCCGGCTGATGCCGCGCCCGCACACCAGTCTTTTCGTGACGGAAGGCCTTCGAGGATGAGTGAGAGCAGCCTGCGCGTGGTCTGGGTCTACCCGGACCTGCTCAGCACCTACGGCGACCGCGGCAACGCCCTGGTCGTGGAGCGCCGGGCCCGCCAGCGCCATCTCAACGTGACCCGGATCGACGTCCGCTCCGACCAGGCGATCCCCACCAGCGGGGACATCTACCTGATCGGCGGCGGCGAGGACCGCCCCCAGCGCCTGGCCGCCGAGCGGCTGCGCGCCGACAGCGGCCTGGTGCGGGCCTCCGAGAACGGCGCGATCATCTTCGGCGTCTGCGCCGGCTTCCAGATCATGGGCCACGAGTTCATCAACGACCTCGGCGAGCGCGAGCCCGGCCTGGGCCTGCTCGACGTCTGGACCACCCGCGGCGAGGGCGCCCGCTGCGTCGGCGACGTGCTCGCCGACGTGGACCCGCGGCTCGGCCTGCCGCAGCTGACCGGCTTCGAGAACCACCAGGGCGTCACCCACCTCGGCCAGGGCGTCCAGCCGTTCGCGACCGTCACGGTCGGCCGCGGCAACGGCACCGGCGACGGCACCGAGGGCGCCTGGCGGGACACCGTCTTCGGCACCTACCTGCACGGCCCGGTGCTGGCCCGCAACCCCGCCGTGGCCGACATGCTGATCAAGCTGGCACTGGACGTCAACGCCCTGCCGCCGGCCGACACCACCTGGTACGACGCGCTGCGCGCCGAGCGCATCGCCGCCACGACGCGCCCCGCGTAGTCCTACTCCCCGGTACGGCCCGCCCGGGTGCCCGCGATGCGGTCACCCGGCCCGCGGGCGGCCCCGGACGTACGACAATGGGGCTGCCGGCTGCACACCCTCCTCGGCAGCAGGCTGCAATTCCGCGCGGGGGCGCCGACGGCGCCGCTCCCGCGTCGGCTCCTGCCCGGCCGGACCAGGGGCCGTATGCTCGACTTCGCGGCCGTTTTCGGACGTTCTGTCCGGATCGGCCGGTCCTTCACCCCGCGGCCACCTCCCCGCCACCCCGGCGGGAGGAACGCCGCGCCACGGGTGACGGCTCGTCGTCCCAGCCTGTAGTCCGGCCGTTCCTCGGTTCTGCTCGGGAGTTGCAAAGCTAATGCGTATCGGAGTGCTGACCAGCGGCGGTGACTGCCCCGGACTGAACGCGGTGATCCGTTCCGTGGTCCACCGGGGGGTGGTCGACCACGGCGACGAGATCATCGGGTTCGAGGACGGTTGGCGCGGTTTCCTCGAGGGGCACCACCGCCCCCTGACCCTGGACTCGGTGAGCGGCATCCTGGCCCAGGGCGGCACCATCCTCGGGTCCTCCCGGGTGCAGCCGAGCCACCTGCGGGACGGTGTCGAGCGGGCCAAGAAGTACTGCGCCGACCTCGGCCTGGACGCCGTCATCCCGATCGGCGGCGAGGGCACCCTCAAGGCCGCCAAGCTGATGAGCGACGCGGGCCTGCCGATCGTCGGCGTGCCCAAGACCATCGACAACGACATCGCCGCCACCGACGTGACCTTCGGCTTCGACACCGCCGTCTCGGTCGCCACCGAGGCCCTGGACCGGCTGAAGACCACCGCCGAGTCCCACCAGCGGGTCATGGTCGTCGAGGTCATGGGCCGGCACACCGGCTGGATCGCGCTGAACGCCGGCATGGCGGCCGGCGCGCACGCCATCGTCGTGCCGGAGCGCCCCTTCCACATCGAGAAGCTCACCGCCGTCGTCCGCGAGCGCTTCGACCGGCAGAAGAAGTTCGCCATCGTGGTCTGCGCCGAGGGCGCCAAGCCCGAGCCCGGCACCATGCACTGGGAGGAGGGCACCAAGGACATCTACGGCCACGAGCGCTTCACCGGCATCGCCACCCAGCTCTCCCGCGAGCTGGAGCACCGGCTCGGCAAGGAGGCCCGCCCGGTGATCCTGGGCCACACCCAGCGCGGCGGCACCCCCACCGCCTACGACCGGGTGCTCGCCACCCGCTTCGGCTGGCACGCCGTCGAGGCCGTCCACAAGGGCGCCTTCGGGCACATCACCGCGCTGCAGGGCACCGCCATCAACCTGGTGCCGCTGGCCGAGGCCGTCGCCGAGCTGAAGACCGTCCCGCAGGAGCGCTACCAGGAGGCCGAGACGGTCCTCTGACCGCCGCCCCTCCCCGGCCCGCCCGCCACACCCGGCCCCTGGACCGCACCACGCGGTCCGGGGGCCGTCGTGCGGCCGGCGGGCGCATCCGCGGCCGCCCCGTTAGCGTGGCCCCGTGGGCCGCGGGAGCGCGGCCGGAGGGACCGGAGGGACCGCATGGAGATCCTGGCGTACGGGGTGCAGGCCGACGAACGGCCGCTGCTGGAACGGGCCTTCGCGGGCCGGCACGGACTGCGCTGCCTGGACGTGTTCCTCAACCGCGACACCGCCCCGCTCGCCGCGGGCTACCCGGTGGTCAGCAGCAGCGTCAACGCCGTCCTCGACGCCCAGACCCTCACCGCCCTCTCCGCCGGCGGCACCCGGCTGATCGCCCAACGCTCCACCGGCTTCAACAACATCGACCTCGACGCCGCCGCCGACCTCGGCCTCACCGTCGCCCGGGTCTCCTACTACAGCCCGTACTCAGTAGCCGAACACGCCTGGGCCCTCGCCCTGGCCGTCAACCGCCGCCTCACCCGCGCCGCCAACCGCTCCCGCGAGTTGGACTTCCGCCTCGACGGACTGCTCGGCCGGGACGTCCACGGCATGACCGTCGGCGTCATCGGCACCGGCAAGATCGGCGAATGCTTCGCCCGGATCGCGGCCGGCTTCGGCACCGAGCTCCTCGGCTGGGACATCGCCCCCAACCCCGCCTGCCTCGACCTCGGCATGCACTACACCGAACTGCCCGAACTCCTCACCCGCGCCGACCTGGTGAGCCTCCACGTCCCCCTGCTGCCGGCCACCCACCACCTGATCGACGCGGCCGCGCTGGCCCGGATGAAGGACGACGCCATCCTGGTCAACTCCAGCCGCGGCGGCCTCATCGACAGCGCCGCCCTGGTCGAGACCCTGCGCACCGGCCGCCTCTCCGGTGTCGGCCTGGACGTCTACGAGGAGGAGACCGGCGTCTTCTTCACCGACCGCTCCATCCAGGGCATCACCGACGACACCCTCGCCCGCCTCCTCACCTTCCCCCAGGTCCTCATCACCAGCCACCAGGCCTACTTCACCCGCACCGCCGTCGGCCAGATCATCGACGCCACCGCCCGCAACATCGACGACTTCGCGGCCGGCCGCAGCAACGAGAACACCCTGGTGCCGAAGGGCTGACGAAGGCCCGGTCGCCCGCACCGGGGGCGACCGGGCCCCATCGCAGCCGGAGTTGACGACAGGTCGGCTCGGCGCCTCGGCTCAGGGGAAGAGGAGGGCCCGGTAGGTGCCGTCGCTCCGGGTGACGGTGGACTGGATCCTCCAGCCGGCCGGGACGGGGTAGCCGATGATGCGGCCGCCCGGCATCAGGATCTCCACGTAGGCGATGACCCTCGTGCCGTGCGGGGCGCCGCCGAGGTAGCTCACCACCGCGGTCTGGCCGTCGAGCAGGCCGCCGACGAGCACCCAGCCGGCCGGCAGTCCCTGGTTGGCGAGCACGGCGACCCTGGCCCCGAAGGGGGCTCCGCCGAGGTACTCGATGAGCTTGTCCTGGTTCGCGTAGTTCCGGCTGATCACTGCCCAACCGGCCGGGACGGGGGTGTACAGCGGGATCCGCGTCTGCGCCCCGAAGGGCGGGTTGGCGGCAGGCTTGGCGTGCGGGGCGGCGGCCGCCGGAGCGGGGTGCGCGACCGGGGCGGCGCCGGCGGTGCCGGCGCACCCGAGGAGGACGGCGAGGGCGGCGGTGCAGACAGCCGGGGCGGAGGTTCTTCGACGCATGGCGGATTCCTCTTCCGTGGTGCCGGACAGGGGTGGCAGGTGCCAGGCTTCACGCTCCGCCCCACCGGCGCCGGGCGTCAACGCCGTCCGGCACTTCGCCGGGGGCGCAGTGGCGCACCGACGGCGGTCGGCGGTCGTGAACTCGGCTCCCGCACCGGACCGGTGGCTCTGCTACCGTCTCGCGCATGGTCAAGATCGTGCCGTTCACCGGCAGTGAGAAGGAAAGCCTGCACGCGGCCCTGGACCGGCACCGCGACGCGGTGGTGTGGAAGGTCCAGGGCCTGGACGACGAGCAGCTGCGCCGGCCGCTGACGCCCTCGGGGACGAATCTGCTGGGCCTGGTCAAGCACCTCGGCGGTGCCGAACTCGGCTGGTTCCGGCAGACCTTCGGCCGGGAGACCGGGCCGCTGCCCTTCGACATCGACGCCGACGACAGCTCCGATCTGCGGATCGAGCCGCACGAGTCGACGGCGGACGTGCTGGCCTTCTACGCCCGCGCCCGGGCCGCCGCCGACGAGGTGATCGAGGAGCTCGACCTGGAGTCCACCGGCACCTCCTGGACGGGCCGGACGGTCTCACTGCGCTGGGTGCTCATCCACATGACCACCGAGACCGCCCGGCACGCCGGGCACCTGGACATCCTGCGCGAACTCACCGACGGCGCCACCGGCGACCACGACCGCAGCTGACCCCGCGGCCGGCCCCGGGGCCACACCGGTCGGACGGGTCGGGCGGGTCGGACGGGTCGGACGGACCGACCGCTACTCCGCCGGTGCGAGCTCGGCGGCCAGCCGGCACAGCTCGCCGCCGAACTCCGGGTTGGCGAGCGCGGCCGCGAACTGGGCACGCAGGTAGGCGGCAGGGTTGCCGGTGTCGTACCAGGTGCCGGCGATGACCTGCCCGTAGACGGCACGGCGTGCGGCGTAGGCGTTGATGGCGTCGGTCAGGTAGACCTCGTCCTCGGGCTTCTCGTGCCACCGGCGGGTGAGTTCGCGCAGCTCGTCGACGATGCCGGGGGTGATGACGTACCCGCCGATGGCGGCGTACCCGGAGGGGGCGTCGACCGGCTTGGGCTTCTCGACCAGGCCGGTGATCCGCAGCGACCCGCCGCCGAGGTCCTCCTTCACCACCGGCACGCCGTAGCGGTAGGAGTCCTCGGGCGCCATCGGCATCAGCGCGAGCACCGGCGCGTTGGTCTGCTCGAACGCCCGGATCAACTGCTGCGCGCGGGGCACCTCGGCGACGAACACGTCGTCCGGCCACAGCACCAGGCACGGCTCGTCCCCGAAGTGCCGGGCGGCGTTGAGCACCGGGGTGCCGTTGCCGTACGGGCCGTGCTGGTACAGGTAGCTGATGTGCCCCTTGCGGGACAGCTCCCCGACCTCCTCGACGGCGTCCGCGAACGCCGCCTTGCCGTCCCGGCGCAGCTGATCGACCAGCACCGGGTTGGGGCGGAAGTGCTCCTGGATCAGGCCCTTGTCGCCGTTGACGACGATGGTGATGTCGGTGATGCCGCTCTCGATCAGCTCGCGCACGGTGTGCTCGATCACCGGCTTGTCACCGACCGGCAGCATCTCCTTCGGGGTGGCCTTGGTCAACGGCAGCAGGCGGGAGCCGAGCCCGGCGGCGGGGATGACGGCTCGGCGGATGGTCCTGGGGGCCATGTGATGCTCTCTCATGTCGATGGTGCTGCGCCGCAGTTGAGCGGCACCGTGACCGACGCTACCAAGGATCACTCCATGATCGTCCCCGGCCGCGGGGGACGGCGGACCACCAGCGCCCTCCCCCGCACCGGCTGTTCACTCAGGCCGTGTAGCCGCCGTCCACCGCGAGGGCGGTGCCGGTGACGTAGCGGCCGCCCGGGCCGGCCAGGAACGCGACGGCGGCGGCGATGTCCTCGGCCTCGCCGAAGCGGTCCAGCGCGGTGAGCGAGCGCTGGAAGCCCGCGGAGTCGCCGTCGGCCGGGTTCATGTCCGTGTCGATCGGGCCCGGGTCGACGACGGTGACGGTGATCCCGCGCGGACCGAGCTCCCGGGCCAGGCCCTTGGTCAGGCCGGTGAGCGCGGTCTTGGCCGTCGCCTGGAGGACGAAGTTCGCGCCCGGGACCCGCCTGTTGAAGCAGGAGCCGATGCTGATGATCCGTCCGCCGTCGCCCATGTGCCGGGCCGCCGCCTGGGCGGCCAGGAGCACCGACCGGACGTCGACGGCGAGCACCCGGTCGATCTCCTCGGCCGTCACCTCGGCGAGCGGGCCGTAGGTGAGGAAGCCCGCGTTGTTCACCAGGACGTCGATCCCGCCCAGCTGCCGGACCGTCTCCGCCACCGCCCGGGCAGCGGCGTCCGCTTCGACCAGGTCGGCGCGGATCGCCACCGCCCGGCCCCCCGCCGCCTCGATCTCCTTGACGACCGCCTGGGCCTGGCCCTCCGCCCGGACGTACGTCACCGCCACCGCCGCCCCCTCGGCCGCCAGCCGCTTGGCCACCGCCGCGCCGATGCCGCGGCTGCCGCCGGTCACCAGGGCCACCTTGCCGGTCAGGTCACTGCTCATCGTTCTTCCCCCTGTCGGTCGACGCGGCGGTCGCCGCATCCCGAAGATAGGACCTGACACGGACGTCAGATTCAACTGGTTTCCCAGCCGGGCACCCCGTCCGCCACGGACGCGGCCCGCTCCGCCGGAACCGAGCCGAGGACAGGCCAGGCCGGCCCGGTCGGGGCGAGCCGGACCTCGCCGCCCGCCCAGCGGCCGGGGACCCTACGGACCGGCTCGGCCAGGGCGGGCACCACCCGGCGGTCACCGGTGCCGATGACCAGCGCGGGCCCCAGCACTGCGGCGCCGGCCGCCAGGGGGTGGCCCTCGCCGTGCCGCCGGGCGCGGCCGGCCTCGGACACCGGCGCGGCGGGCACCTCGTCGGGGCCGATGCCCGCGTGCGGGCCCTGGCCGTGCACCGCGGTGCTCGACAGGTGGACGATCCGCCGGATCCCGGCCCGGGCCCCCGCCGCCGGCACGGCCGCCGTGCCGCGGTCGTTCACGGCCGCGCACTCCTCGACGCCGCCGGCCACCCGGGAGGCGAGGTGGAGCAGCACCCCGGCGCCCGCGCAGAGCCGGTCCAGCGCGGCCCGGTCGGCGCCCCGACGACCGGCCGGCCACCCGTACGGTGGGGGCGGCGGTACGCCCGGGGTAAGGCCCGCCTAGGCTGTATGCCAAGCAAAACGGGCGAACCGGACCCCACCGGGGGCCACCAGGACGGAAAGCGGGACCCGCCGATGGGCGACGGAATGTCAGGAATGCACCACCACGGAGGGATGACCCCACTAGGCCCGTTCAGCCTCTCCAACGTCTGGACCTGGTCCCCGGACTGGGTGTTCCTGCTCGGCGGCCTGGTCGCGCTGGCGCTGTACCTGACCGGCGTGGTCCGGCTCTACCGGCGCGGGGACCGCTGGCCGATCGGCCGGGTCGTCGGCTGGGTCGCGGGCGTCGCCAGCATGCTGCTGGTCACCTGCAGCGGGCTGAACGACTACGGCATGGTGCTGTTCAGCGCCCACATGATCCAGCACATGGTGCTGTCCATGCTGACCCCGATCCTGCTGCTGCTCGGCGCCCCGATCACGCTGTCGCTGCGCGCCCTGCGCCCGGCGGGCAAGGGCCGGCCGCGCGGTCCGCGCGAGCTGCTGGTGGCGCTGCTGCACAGCCGCTACGTCCGGGTGATCTCGCACCCGGCGTTCACCATCCCGATGTTCATCGCGAGCCTGTACGGGGTGTACTTCACCCCGGCGTTCGACTTCCTGATGCAGTACCGCCTCGGGCACATCTTCATGATGGTGCACTTCCTCATGACCGGTCTGACCTTCTTCTGGCCGATCATGGGCGTGGACCCGGGCCCGCACCGCCCCGGCCATGTGATGCGGATCATCGAGCTGTTCATGGGGATGCCGTTCCACGCCTTCTTCGGCGTGGCGGTGATGATGGCCGGCCACCCGCTGGTGACCACCTTCACCGTCCAGGGCTCACCACCCGGGACGGACCTCCTGGAGGACCAGAAGCTGGCCGGCGGCATCACCTGGGCGTTCGGCGAGATCCCGACCGCGATCGTGCTGATCGCGCTGGTCTACCAGTGGATGGGCTCCGAGCAGCGGCAGGCCCGCCGCCGGGACCGCGCCGAGGAACGCAGCGGCGACGCCGAGCTGGAGGCGTACAACGCCTACCTGGCCTCGCTGCACAAGAAGGGCCGGCACCCGGCCGCCGGCCCCGCCGCCCCGGCCGCCGCCCCCGTCCTCCCGGCCACCGACGCCGGCTGAGGCCGGAGCCCCGCCGCCGCCCCGCCGCCGCCCGGAACACCCCGGAGCCCACGCCCTCCCCGGAGGACGTGGGCTCCGTCATGTCGCGGAACGGTCGTTCCACCGGAGGCGTTCGACGGGTATGCACGCCCTGTTCCTCCTCGCCGTCCTGCTCGGCGGGTACGTCCTGCTCTGGCTGCTCGGCTTCCTCGGCTGCGCGCTGTTCCAGCGCCGTCGGCCGGTGCCCGCCGGGGCCGACTACCTGGTGGTCCTGGGAGCCGCGCTGGACGGCTGCGAGCCCGCGCCGACCCTGGCGGCCCGGTTGGACGCCGCGCTGGAACGTTTCGCCGCCGAGGAGGCCGCCGGGCACGCGCCGCTGCTGCTGGTGACCGGCGGCAAGGGCCCGCACGAGGAGTGCACCGAAGCCGGTGCGATGGCCCGCTACCTGCTCGCCCGGGGCGTCCCGGCCGAGCGGATCCGGCGCGAGGAGCGGGCCGTGAACACCGCCGAGAACCTGCGGTTCAGCGCCGAGCTGATGGCCGCCGAGCGCCCCGGCTACCGCTGCGTCGTCGTCACCAGCGGCTTCCACACCGTCCGCTCCGCCCTGGCCGCCCACCGGGCCGGCGCCCCCGCCCGGACGCTCGGCGCGGAGGGGCCGCTCGCCCACGGCCCGTACCAGCTGCTGCGCGAGGCGGTCGGCACGGCGCTCGCGCTGCCGCGGGCCAACGGCGCCGCCCTCCTGCTGCTGACCGGGACGGGAGTGGTGCTCGGCCTGGCCTGACCGGACCGTGGGATCCGGCCACCCGGCCCGGAGGCCCGGACGGCCCCCGCGGCGGCCTGACACGCGAGGAGGCCCCCGGGCCCGCGACAGCGGACCCGGGGGCCTCCCGGTGCTTCGGCCGGCTCAACCCGCCCGGCTCAACCCGCCCGGCGTCAGCCGAGGTTGGCGATCGCCTCGTTGAAGGTCTTCGACGGGCGCATCACGGCCGCGGCCTTGGCCGGGTCGGGCTGGTAGTAGCCACCGAGGTCGACGGCCGAGCCCTGGACGGCGATCAGCTCGTCCACGATGGCCTTCTCCTGCTCGGTCAGCGCCTTGGCCAGCGCGTCGAAGGCCTGGGCCAGCTCGGCGTCGGCGGTCTGCTTGGCCAGCTCCTGGGCCCAGTACATGGCCAGGTAGAAGTGGCTGCCGCGGTTGTCGATGCCACCGAGGCGGCGGCTCGGCGACTTGTCCTCGTTGAGGAAGGTGCCGGTGGCGCGGTCCAGGGTGTCGGCCAGCACCTGGGCGCGGGCGTTGTCCGTGGTGGTGGCCAGGTGCTCGAAGCTGGCGGCCAGCGCGAAGAACTCGCCCAGGCTGTCCCAGCGCAGGTAGTTCTCCTTGACCAGCTGCTGGACGTGCTTCGGGGCGGAGCCGCCGGCGCCGGTCTCGAACAGGCCGCCGCCCGCCATCAGCGGGACGACCGACAGCATCTTGGCGCTGGTGCCCAGCTCCAGGATCGGGAAGAGGTCGGTCAGGTAGTCGCGCAGCACGTTGCCGGTGACCGAGATGGTGTTCTCGCCGCGGCGGATGCGCTCGAGCGAGAACTTGGTGGCCTCGACCGGAGACTTGATCTCGATCTGCAGGCCGGTGGTGTCGTGCTGCGGCAGGTACGCCTTGACCTTCTCGATCAGCACGGCGTCGTGGGCGCGCTCGGCGTCCAGCCAGAACACGGCCGGGTCGCCGGTGGCGCGGGCGCGGGTGACGGCCAGCTTGACCCAGTCCTGGATCGGCAGGTCCTTGGTCTGGCAGGCGCGGAAGATGTCGCCGGGCTGGACGGCCTGCTCCAGCACCACGTTGCCCTCGGCGTCGACCAGGCGGACGGTGCCGGCGGCCGCGATCTCGAAGGTCTTGTCGTGGGAGCCGTACTCCTCGGCCGCCTGGGCCATCAGGCCGACGTTCGGCACCGAGCCGATGGTGGCCGGGTCCAGGGCGCCGTTGGCGCGGCAGTCGTCGATGACGGCCTGGTACACGCCCGCGTAGCTGTGGTCCGGCAGGACGGCGAGGGTGTCGGCCTCCTGGCCGTCCGGGCCCCACATGTGGCCGGAGGTGCGGATCATGGCCGGCATCGAGGCGTCGACGATGACGTCGGACGGCACGTGCAGGTTGGTGATGCCCTTGTCGGAGTCGACCATGGCCAGCGCCGGGCCCTCGGCCAGCTCGGCCTCGAAGGAGGCCTTGATCTCGGCGCCGTTCTCCAGCGCGTCCAGGCCGGCCAGGATGCCGCCGAGGCCGTTGTTCGGGTTCAGGCCGGCGCCGGCCAGCACCTCGCCGTAGGCGGCGAAGGTCTTCGGGAAGAAGGCGCGGACCACGTGGCCGAAGATGATCGGGTCGGAGACCTTCATCATGGTGGCCTTGAGGTGCACCGAGAACAGCACGCCCTCGGCCTTGGCGCGGGCGACCTGCGCGGCCAGGAACTCGTTCAGGGCGGCGGCGCGCATCACCGAGGCGTCGACGACCTCGCCGGCCAGCACCGGGACCTTCTCGCGCAGCACGGTGGTGGTGCCGTCCTGGCCGACCAGCTCAATGCGCAGGGCGCCGTCGGCCGCGATCACGGTGGACTTCTCGGTGCTCGCGAAGTCGTTCTCGCTCATGGTGGCGACGTTGGTCTTGGACTCGGCGGTCCAGGCGCCCATGCGGTGCGGGTGGGTCTTGGCGTAGTTCTTGACCGACTGCGGGGCGCGGCGGTCCGAGTTGCCCTCGCGCAGGACCGGGTTGACGGCGCTGCCCTTGATCTTGTCGTAGCGGGCGCGGACGTCCTTGTCCTCGTCGGTCTGCGGGTTGTCCGGGTAGTCCGGCAGGGCGTAGCCCTGGGCCTGCAGCTCGGCGACGGCGGCCTTCAGCTGCGGCACGGAGGCCGAGACGTTCGGCAGCTTGATGATGTTGGCGCTCGGGGTCTTGGCGAGCTCACCGAGCTCGGCCAGGGCGTCGCCGATCCGCTGGGCCTCGGTCAGACGCTCCGGGAAGCTGGCGATGATCCGCCCGGCCAGGGAGATGTCACGGGTCTCCACCCGGACGCCCGCCGTCGAGGCGTACGCCTGGACCACCGGCAGGAACGAGTAGGTCGCCAGGGCCGGAGCCTCGTCGGTGTGCGTATAGATGATGGTCGAGTCAGTCATCGGTACTCCGCTTCACGTCTCCAACGTCTTGACGTCAAGATATCTCGTCCCGGGCCCCACTCTCCACCTCCCCCCGCCCCGGAGTGCGCGCCGGTCGGATCCGGAGGCCCGCGAGGAGCGCGCCGCGGGGCGCACCGGGGGCCGGCTCCACCGTGGTCCTGGGCGCGGCGCACGGCAAGCGGAGCACTCCCGGGCCGTACCGGACGGGCGGGGTTGGGACGGTTGTACGACACCGTTCGAGCCGAGTTCGGGCCGATGCGGAACTGGTGTAGTCCAATCGGGTGAGCCGGGTGTCAGGAGTGCGTCAACGCACCACCCCATTCGGTCAACGCTGCGTCAGGACCGGCGATGTCCGGCAGGACCCGGCCTAGCGTCGAGCCAAGCAGTTCCGGCAGCCACCACCACCCCACTCGGGAGCATCCGCATGGCCTGCGTCGTCTGGCACGTTCCGGTCACCACCACCGGCACCGGAAGCACCGCCGCCCTCCGCCTCTTCCGCATGCGCAACGGGGTCCGCTGCGCGGTCGGCTTCTCCAGCCCCGAGGCCCTCGCCGCCCTGCTCGGGCCGGACCAGGCCTACACCGAGCTCGGCGAAGCCGCCCTGCGCAACCTGACCAGGCCGCTCGGCGTCGACACCCTGGTGCTCGACCCGGGACTGGTCGCCCCGCCCGTCACCGCCCCGGCCGCCGTCGGCGTCACCCCCGGCGCGGCCCCGACCCCCGCCCCGGCCCCGACCGCCCGCCTCCAGCACCGGTGACGGCCCCGCTCCGCCTCGTCCCGGACGGGTGCGAACCCGCTCCGGGACGCCCCGAGCGCACCCGGGCGCTGCACGCCATCGCCCGGATCAGCCACGGGCCCGTCCCGCTGGACTTCGACCGGCTGGCGGCGGAGTTCCCGGCCGTCCGGAGCGGCCTCGCCCTCGCCGGGGACGCCGACCTGGAGCTCCGCCTCGTCTGCACCGGCCCGGAGGAGCTGCGGGCGGTCGCCGCCGCCCTCCACCGGGCGGGCGCCGCCAGGGTGCGGATCGACCTGGTGCTGCGCGCGCTCACCCCGGCCCCGGTGACGCTCCGGCCGGTGCCCTGAGCCGGATCCCGGGGCGGGTCCTGCGCCGAGCCCTGAGCCGAGTACGGCGGGCCCGCCTCACTCGAACCCGGGGCGCGGGTTCGGATTGACCGCCTGGCCGTCGATCTCCGCGCCCCAGGCGTCCTCGCCGCTCGCGTCCACGCAGTAGCCGCTGCCCTCGACGTGGCCGCCCGCGGCCCGGCAGGTGGCGGCGGTGACGTCGCGCCGCGCGGCCCCCGCCGCCGAGGCGGTGGGGGCCGCGACGGCGGCGGCGAGGAGCACGGCGATCGCGGTCGTGACGGCCACCCGGGCCGCGCGTGAGGTCTTCATGCGGCCCACGACAGCACGGCGGCGTGCCCCCGGCGACCACAGCTGGCCCGCCCGGGTGCACCCCGCCGCGCCGTACCGCCCCGCTACGCGCGGGCCAGGGCCGCGATCGCGGCCAGCAGCAGCGCCGAACCGGCCACCAGGCCCGCCGTGAACGGCTCACCGAGGAACAGCACGCCGATCACCGCCGCCGTGGCCGGCTCCAGCAGCACCAGCACGGAGGCGGTGGTGCCCGGTACGGCCGTCAGCCCGGTGAAGTACCACCGGTAGGCGAGCAGCGTCGGCACCGTCCCGAGGAACAGCAGCGCTCCCCCGGTCAGCGCCGGCTGCCCGGCGCTCGGCAGCACGCCCTGGAGCGCCGCGAACGGCAGCAGGCAGAGCAGCCCGGTGGCGAAGGCCCCGGTGCCGGCCCGGGCCGAACCGCCGCCCCGGGCCCACAGGGTCAGCCCGCTGTGGCCGACGCCCGCGAGCACCGCGAGGCCCACCCCGAGCGCCGGGCGCGGCCCGGCGGCCGGGACCGCCACCAGGAGGACCAGCCCGCCGAGGGCGAGCGCGACGGCGGCGGCCGCCCGCCCGGTGAGGCGTTCGTCGAGCAGCAGGTGCCCGCCGAGGCTGGTGAGCACCGGCCCGGCGCCGATGGTGATCAGGGTGCCCAACCCCAGGCCCGCGTAGTGCACGGAGGCGAAGTAGGCGCACTGGCTGACGGCCAGTCCGAGGCCGGTCAGCACGGCGGCACCGCGCCGGCCGCCGAAGGCCCCGGACGTACCGGAAGCCCCGGAGGCCCCGGACGCGCCGGAGCGGCCGGAGGCCCGCGCGGGCAGCAGCGCCAGGCAGAGCGCCGCGACGCCGAAGCGCCAGCAGGAGACGGCCACCGGGCCGAGCCCGCTGGTGCGCATCAGCAGCGCGGCCGCGGCTCCGCCCACCCCCCAGGCGACGGCGGCGGCGGAAATGGACAACAGGCCGTGCCGGAACGGCACGGCGGCGTAGGAGGTCATGCGTCGGTACTCCACGATGGCTCGCCGGTTCAGGTCCGCGGGGTACGCGGGCGGCAGTCATCGCCCCGGCGCCGACGGGCTCTCCCGCTCGGCCGGGTCGGATCGGCACGCCGCCCGCTAGCGGACCGGCGGCGGAAGGATCACGAAACGCATCCAGCCAGACTACGCCGCGGCCCGGCAGCATGGCCATGCGGTTCACATCATCCCCATAAACGAGCGGGCGATCCATATTGCCGGACCGGACGGCAAAGCTCAATTGACGCTCAAATAGTGAACCTACTCGCGAGTCACGTAACACGCTCATGAACAGACGGCCCCCTACCTGCACGGATATCTGGCAAAGAAAGTAAACATTCAGCAATGGAATCTGTGCAGAGGTCTCTGAATAGCCCTACTGTGTGGCAACTCTCCGCGCTCCGCCCATCCCGGAGCCCCCACACACAGAGAGATCATCAATGGCTTCCCTCAACCAGATCTCGCCGCCCGGCCAGAGCTCCGGCACCGCCGGGACCGCCCACCGGTCGCTCAAGCGCCACGTCGGACTCGTCGGCCTCATGTGGGCCTCGGTCGGCTCGATCATCGGCTCCGGCTGGCTCTTCGGTGCGAAGAGCGCCGTCACCGCCGCCGGGCCGGCGGCCGTCATCTCCTGGGGCATCGGCGCCGTCGCGATCGTGCTGCTCGCGCTCGTGCACGCCGAGCTCGGCGGACTCTTCCCGGTCTCGGGCGGCACCGCGCGCTACCCGCACTACGCCTTCGGCGGCCTGGCCGGCATGTCCTTCGGCTGGTTCTCCTGGCTCCAAGCGGCCACCGTGGCACCGATCGAGGTCGAGGCCATGATCAATTACGCCAAGGACTCGCCCTGGGCCGGCGGCCTGCTGAACACCGACAAAACCCTGACCACCAGCGGGTTCGTCGTCGCGACCGTGCTGATGGCCGTTTTCGTCGCGGTCAATTTCCTCGGCGTGAAGATCCTCGCCCGGACCAACAGCGTCGCCACCTGGCTGAAGATCTTCGTTCCTCTGCTCACGATCTTCCTGCTGGCGATCACCAGCTTCCACGGCTCCAACTTCACCTCGCACGGCTTCGCCCCGTTCGGCGCCAAGGGCGTGCTCGCCGCGATCAGCACCAGCGGCATCATCTTCGCGCTGCTGGGCTTCGAGCAGGCCATCCAGATCGCCGGCGAGAGCCGCAACCCCAAGCGCGACATCCCCCGCGCGGTGCTCGGCTCGGTCGCCATCGGCACCCTGATCTACACCCTGCTGCAGGTCGTCTTCATCGGCGCGCTGCCGGTCAGCGCCTTCGCCGGCGGCTGGGCGAAGCTCGACTTCCCCGGCATCGACGGCCCCTTCGCCGGTCTGGCCACCCTGGTCGGCCTCGGCTGGCTGTCGTACGTGCTGAAGGTCGACGCGGTGATCTCCCCCGGCGGCACCGGCCTGATCTACACCACCTCCACCTCCCGGATCTCCTACGGCCTGAGCCGCAACGGCTACGCCCCGCAGAAGTTCGAGCAGCTGGACAAGAACGGCGTGCCGTGGTTCGGCCTGATCATCTCCTTCGTGACCGGTGTGATCTGCTTCCTGCCCTTCCCCAGCTGGCAGGAGCTGGTCGGCTTCATCACCTCCGCCAGCGTGCTGATGTACGCCGGCGCCCCGCTGGCCTTCGGCGCCCTGCGCCGCCGGCTGCCCGACCGTGAGCGCTCCTACCGCCTGCCGCTGGGCGGCGTGATCTCCCCGGCCGCCTTCGTGGTCGCCAGCCTGATCATCTACTGGGCCGGCTGGCAGACGCTGTCCCGCCTGGGCATCGCCATCGTGATCGGCTACGGCCTGCTCGGCAGCTACGCGTGGTACGCGATCAAGAAGCGCCTGCCGAACGCGCCGCGGCTCAACTGGAAGGCGGCCCAGTGGCTGCCGGTCTACCTGGTCGGCCTCGGCCTGATCTCCTGGCAGGGCGGCTTCGGCGACGGCACCGGCCGGATCCCGATGTGGTACGACATGGCGCTGGTCTCGGTGTTCGCGCTGGTCATCTACTACTGGGCGATCCGGGTCGCGCTGCCCGCCGAGGAGATCGAGCGGGAGGTGGCCGACGTCGAGGTGGTCGACGCAGGCGGTCACTGACCCCCTGAGCACCCCCGCAGACCCCCGACACCTGACATCTGACATCTGAAACCTGACCAGGACGGGCCCGCCGGTGACGACCGGCGGGCCCGTCCGCGCGCGTCAGAGGCCCAGCACCGCCCGCAGCGCGGCCTCGACCTCGGCCTCCGGGTCGGCCGCCGGCCCCGGCGAGCGCCAGGCGACGAACCCGTCCGGCCGCACCAGCAGCGCACCGCCCGGGCCCACGCCGTGCAGGGCGCCGAAGTCGCCGTCCGGCTCCGGGGCCAGGTCGGCCTCGGCGCCGTCGCCGATCCGGTAGGCGTCCAGCGGGACGGCCAGCCGGTCGGCCGCCCGCCGGGCGCCCTGCTGCCAGGCCGCGCCCTCCTCGTCGGTGAGCAGCACCATCGCCTGCTCGTACAGGTCCAGCGTGGACAGCCGCACGCCCGCGCACAGCAGCCACTGGTGCGGGGCGCGGGTGCCCGGCTCGCCCGCCGACTCGAACTTCTCCGGAACGACCGCGCCACTCGGGTCGGTGCCGACCACCGCGCCCCGCGGGTAGCGGTAGCCCAGCGCCACCGCCAGCACCCCGGCCTGCCGCCCGACGCCCGGGACCACCGCGTAGCCCGGGTGGCTGTGCTCCGCGGAGCGGGCCGAGGCCCGCTCGCCGGTCACCTCGGCGACCGGCCGGCGCTCCTGCCCGTACGTCTCCAGCAGGCCGGGCCCGGCCCAGCCGCAGAGCACTGCGGCCAGTTTCCAGGCCAGGTTGTGGGCGTCCTGGATGCCGGTGTTGGAGCCGAACGCGCCGGTCGGCGACATCTCGTGGGCGGAGTCCCCGGCGAGGAAGACCCGCCCGGCGCCGTACCGCTCGGCGACCCGCTCGGCGGCGTGCCAGGGCGCCTTGCCGGTCACCTCGACGTCCAGCTCGGGCAGGCCGACGGCGGTGCGGATGTGCCGCTCGCAGCGCTCGTCGGTGAAGGCCTCCAGCGGCTCGCCGTGCTCGGGGTGCCAGGGCGCGTGGAAGACCCACTCGGACTGGTTGTCCACCGGCAGCAGCGCGCCGTCCGCCTCCGGGTTGGTCAGGTAGCAGGCGATGAAGTGCCGGTCGCCGACCACGTCGGCCAGCCGCTTGGCGCGGAAGGTGATGCTGACGTTGTGGAACAGCTCGCCCTTGCCGGTCTGGCCGATGCCGAGGCGGGTGCGGACCGGGCTGCGCGGGCCGTCCGCGGCGATCAGGAACTCGGAGCGCACCACCCGCTCCTCGCCGGTCTCCCGGCTGCGCAGCACCGAGGTGACGCCGTCGGCGTCCTGCTCGAAGGAGAGCAGCTCGGTGCTGAACCGCAGGTCGCCGCCGAGGTCGCGGGACGCGCGCAGCAGCACCGGCTCCAGGTCGTTCTGGCTGCACAGGCACCAGGAGCTGGGGCTGAACCGGGCCAGCCGCCCGCCCGGGTCGATCTCCCGGAACAGCCACTCCTGCTCCTCGCCGGTCAGCGAGGGCGCCTGGAGGATGCCGTGGCTCGGGGCCAGCACCGAGGCCGCCTCGCGGATCGCCGGCTCGATCCCGGCCACCCGGTACAGCTCCATCGTGCGGACGTTGTTGCCTCGTCCGCGCGGGTGATGCGAGGTGTCGGCGTGCTTCTCGACCAGCAGGTGCCGGACACCCAGCCGCCCGAGGAACAGCGAGGCCGACAGCCCGACCAGGGAGCCGCCCACGATCAGGACCGGCACCCGCTCGTCCACCTTCGGATTCATCAATTGCTCCGCCCTGTAAGGGGATTCCGCGGCCCGGCGACCGGGCCCGGCGCCGCCCGCGACGGGCCCGCTCAGCCGGGGGCCCCGCTCTTCCATCCCCCGCCCGAGGGGGGCTGTGCCGCCCCTTCGCCCGGATGGCCCGCAAATCTCGCGCCGCGCCCGGTCGGCCGCTCACGATCGACCTCAGGCCTGGCGCCGCTGCCCCGGGCCGACCGCCACCGCACCGCCCTCCCCCCGGCCGGGAGCACCCGCCGGACGCGGCCGTCACGGCCCGCCGCGTGCGGCCAAGAGCAGAAAGTGGATCATGACAACTCTGTCCGAACCGCAGCCGAAGCAGCACGAAGAGTCCGACACCCGGCTGAGGGTGGTGCTGATGCTGGAGATCCAGGACGGCGCCCAGCAGCGTTTCCTCGACGTCTACGAGCAGCTGCGCCACCAGGTCGCCTCGGTGCCCGGCCATGTCAGCGACCAGCTGTGCCAGTCCATCAACGACCCCCGCCAGTGGCTGATCACCAGCGAGTGGGAGGACCAGGAGACCTTCCTGCAGTGGGTGGACAGCCCCGCCCACCGCGAGATGGTCAAGCCGATGCACGGCTGCGTCAGCGACAACTTCCGCTCGCTGCGCTACGCCGTGCTGCGCGAGACCTCGGCGGCCGGCTCCACCGGCACCCGGGCCCCGATGGAGGTCCCACCCGGCCTGCCGCGCAGCGAGCCCGCCGGGCACGTCGGCCCGCCCCGGGCCGACCCGGGCCCGGACGGCGTGGTGCGCCACGCGCTGACCTTCACGGTCAAGCCCGGCAGCGAGGCGGAGGTGGCCCGCATCCTGTCCGGCTACGCCTCCCCCCGGGCGGAGGTGGACGAGCACACCCGGCTGCGCCGCACCTCGCTGTTCATGCACGGCAACCGGGTGGTGCGGGCGGTCGAGGTGGTCGGCAACCTCGGCGACGCGCTGCGCCACGTGGCGATGCAGCCCGAGGTGCGGGCGGTCGAGGAGGAGCTCAACCCGTACCTGGAGGAGGCCCGTCAGCTGGGCGACCCGCAGTCGGCCCGGGCGTTCTTCGCCAAGGCCGCGCTGCCCGCCCGGCACCAGGCGATCGCCAGCTCCGCCGCCTCCGGGCGGCTGCACCGGCACGCCGTGCTCTACCCGGTCCGTCCGGGCCGGGGGCCGGCCGTCGCCGAGCTGCTCTTCGACCACGACAACCTCGCCACCGCCGACCCGACCGGCCCGGTCGCGGCGGCCACCGTCTTCCAGCGCGAGGACACCGTGGTGCGCCTGGTCGACCTGCGGGTGCCGGCCGAGGCCGAGCCGGCCGCCGCGCTCGGCGTGGCCGGCGACCAGGAGGCCGCCGAGCTGGCCGGCCTGCTGGACCTCGGCCCGGCCGGGGACCTGCGGACCGTCGCGGGCCTGAACGCGTTCCTCGCCGCCCGCGCCATGAGCCCGGTCACCGACCGCAGCTCCCGGAACGACTGACGTCCGGCCAACCCTTCCGAAGGAAAGCCATCATGACCACGCAGTACCCCCGGATCATCAGCGTCGACGAGGCCCCGGAGAACCGCCGCCACGGCGCCGAACTGCGCACCATGCTCACCCCTCCCAGCTGCGGGGCGACCAGCGGCTTCATGGGGCTGGCCATCCTCAAGCCCGGCGAGCGGATCAACGAGCACTACCACCCGTACTCCGAGGAGTTCGTGTTCGTCGTCTCCGGCGACCTGGAGGTGGACCTGGACGGGGAGACCCGGCCGCTCAAGCCCGACCAGGGCCTGATGATCCCGATCAACATGCGCCACCGCTTCCGCAACGTCGGCGACACCGAGGCCCGGATGGTCTTCCACTGCGGCCCGCTCGCCCCGCGCCCCGACCTGGGCCACGTGAGCACCGAGGAGACCGCCGGCACCGGGGAGGGCGTCACCTCCGGCCCGCCGGAACACGCCAAGGTGGGCTCGTGACGCGGCGCGTCGCCGTCACGGGGATCGGTGTGGTCGCCCCCGGAGGGATCGGGATCCCGGCGTTCTGGGACCTCCTGACGGCCGGCCGCACCGCCACCCGGGGCATCACGCTCTTCGACCCGACCGGGTTCCGCTCCCGGATCGCGGCCGAGTGCGACTTCGACCCGGCGGCCCACGGGCTCAGCCCCGAGGAGGTCCAACGGGCCGACCGCTACGTGCAGTTCGCGATGGTCGCGGCCGCCGAGGCGGTCGCCGACGCCGGGCTGGACCTGGCCGCCGAGGACCCGTGGCGGATCGCCGTCTCGCTCGGCACCGCCGTCGGCGGCACCACCCGGCTGGAGCACGACTACGCCCTGGTCAGCGCCTCCGGCGCGCGCTGGGACGTGGACCACCGACACGCCGAGCCCCAGCTGCACCGGGCCTTCGCGCCCAGCACGCTGGCCTCCGCGGTCGCCGAGCGGGTCGGCGCGCACGGCCCGGTGCAGACCGTCTCCACCGGTTGCACCTCCGGCCTGGACGCGATCGGCTACGGCTTCCAGGCGGTCGAGGAGGGACGCGCCGACATCTGCGTCGCCGGCGCCTCCGACTCCCCGATCTCACCGATCACCGTCGCCTGCTTCGACGCCATCAAGGCCACCAGCGAGCGCAACGACGACCCGGAGCACGCCTCCCGCCCCTTCGACGCCCACCGGGACGGCTTCGTCCTCGGCGAGGGCGGCGCCGTCCTGGTGCTGGAGGAGCTGGAGCACGCCCGCCGCCGCGGCGCCCGGATCTACGGCGAGGTAGGAGGCTTCGCCACCTTCGGCAACGCCTACCACATGACCGGCCTCACCAAGGAGGGGCTGGAGATGTCCCGGGCGATCGACCACGCGCTCGACCACGCCAAGGTCGACCGCACCGACGTCGACTACGTCAACGCGCACGGCTCGGGCACCAAGCAGAACGACCGGCACGAGACCGCCGCGGTCAAGCGCTCGCTGGGCGGCCACGCCTACGGGACGCCGATGAGCTCGATCAAGTCGATGGTCGGGCACTCGCTCGGCGCGATCGGCGCGATCGAGGTGGTCGCCTGCACCCTGGCGCTGGCCCACGGCGTGGTGCCGCCGACCGCCAACTACGAGACTCCGGACCCGGAGTGCGACCTCGACTACGTGCCGCGCACCGCGCGCGAGCTGCCACTGAGCCACATCCTCTCGGTCGGCAGCGGATTCGGCGGATTCCAGTCCGCCGTCGTGCTCAAAAGAACGGGGTGAGTTCCATGACGTCACGTCAGCAGGGCCGCCGGGCGGTCGTCACCGGCCTCGGCGTGGTGGCGCCGAACGGTGTCGGGGCCGACGCCTTCTGGAAGGCCACCAGGCAGGGCGTGAGCGTCCTCGACCGGATATCCCGCGAGGGCTGCACCGAGCTGCCGCTCAAAATCGCGGGCGAGGTGCGGGAGTTCGATCCGCAATCGGTGATCGACAGCCGCTACCTCGTACAGACCGACCGCTTCACCCACTACGCGATGGCCGCCGCCGACCTGGCGGTGGCCGACGCGGGGTTCCGGCCCGACCCCGAACGGCCCTTCGCGGTCGGCGTGGTGACCGCGGCCGGCTCCGGCGGCGGCGAGTTCGGCCAGCGCGAACTCCAGCAACTCTGGGGCCAGGGGCCGCGGTTCGTCGGCCCGTACCAGTCCATCGCCTGGTTCTACGCGGCCAGCACCGGCCAGATCTCGATCCGCGGCGGCTACAAGGGCCCGTGCGGGGTGGTCGCCAGCGACGAGGCCGGCGGCCTGGACGCGGTCGCACACGCGGCCCGCTCGGTCGAGCGCGGCACCGACGCCGTGGTGGTCGGCGCCGCCGAGGCCCCGCTGGCGCCGTACTCCATGGTCTGCCAACTCGGCTACCCCGAACTGAGCCTGGCCGACCGGCCGGACGCCGCCTACCTGCCGTTCACCGCACAGGCCTGCGGCTTCTCCCCCGCCGAGGGCGGCGCGATGCTGCTGCTGGAGGACGAGCAGGCGGCCCGCCGGCGCGGCGCCGCCGTCCGGGCCCACCTGGCCGGGCACGGCGCCACCTTCACCGGCGCCTCCCGCTGGGCGGAGTCCCGGGAGGGGCTGGCCGCGGCGATCCGGATCGCGCTGGACGAGGCCCGGATCGCCCCCGAGGAAGTCGACGTGGTCTTCGCCGACGCGCTCGGCATCCCCGCCGCCGACCGGGCCGAGGCCCTGGCGCTGGCCGACGCGCTCGGCCCGGCCGCCGAGCGGGTACCGGTCACCGCGCCCAAGTCCGGCACCGGGCGGGCCTACTGCGGCGCCCCGATGCTGGACGTGACGGCCGCCGTGCTGGCCATGGAGGACGGCGTGCTGCCGCCCACCCCCAACGTCACCGAGATCTGCCACGACCTCGCCCTGGTGACCGACCGTGCCCGCCCGGCCGAGCTGCGCACCGCACTGGTGCTCAGCCGCGGGCTGATGGGCTCCAACTCCGCGCTGGTGCTCCGGCGCGGGGAGCGGCCCTGATCCCCTGTCCCCCTGACCCATCGCCCCCCTGACCCATCGCCCCCTGATCGACCGCCCTCGAAGGGAACCCCCGTGAGCAACACCCTCAGCTATCCCGAACTCGCCGCCCTGCTCCAGGCCCGGGCCGGCGTCACCGTCGCCCCGGGCGACCTGGAGCAGCCGGGCGCGCAGTTCGACGACTTCGGCGTCGACTCGCTCGGACTGCTCGGCGTCGTCGGCGAGTTGGAGAACCGGCACAGCCTCAAGGTCACCTCCGGAGCCGAGTCCGCCAAGACCCCGGCCGAGTTCCTGGAGCTGGTCAACACCTCCCTGTCCGCGAAGGCGGGTGCCTGAGATGCCCGGCCACACCGACAACGAGATCGTCATCAACGCCCCGGTCGACCTGGTCTGGGAGATCACCAACGACCTGGAGAACTGGCCGGAGCTGTTCAGCGAGTACGCCTCGGTCGAGGTGCTGGAACGCGACGGCGACCGGGTGCAGTTCCGGCTCACCATGCACCCGGACGAGAACGGCACGGTGTGGAGCTGGGTCTCCGAGCGCACCACCGACCGCTCCTCGCTCGCGGTCGAGGCCCGCCGGGTCGAACCCGGGCCGTTCGAGTTCATGGAGATCCGCTGGGAGTACGCCGAGGTCCCGGCCGGCACCCGGATGCGCTGGATCCAGGACTTCGCGATGAAGCCGACCGCGCCGGTGGACGACGACGGCATGGTCAACCACATCAACAAGAACTCCCGGATCCAGATGCAGCTGATCCGCGAGAAGGTCGAGAAGCGGGCGGCCGAACGGTGACCGGGACCCACCGCGCACTGATCGTCGCCCGGATGAAACCGGAGGCGGCCCCGGACATCGCCGAGGTCTTCGCCGACTCCGACCGGGGCGAGCTGCCGCACCTGATCGGCGTCACCGGACGCAGCCTCTTCCAGTTCGGCGACGTCTACCTGCACCTGATCGAGGCCGACCGCCCGCCGGGCCCGGCCGTCGCCAAGGTCCTCGGCCACCCGGAGTTCCGGACCGTCAGCGACCGCCTGACCGCCTTCGTCCAGGCCTACGACCCGGCCACGTGGCGCGAGCCGAAGGACGCCATGGCCCGCGAGTTCTACCGCTGGGACCGCTGAGCGCCGTCCCGCCCGACCCCGTTCGAACTGGGCCCGCCCCCGGCACCTGCGCCGGGGGCGGGCCCATGCGCACCTTCGTACCCGCACCCCTAGCACCCCGCACCGGATCCGAATCACCCGGATCGCCGGGGCACCCGGGTGAACACGCCCCGGACACCACCCGAAGGGCGCACTCTCCGCACCGGCGCTGCCACGCTCAGGTGGCAGGCGGCCCCACCGTGGTTGACGGTGGATCAGGCGCCACTGTTCGCGAGTCCCCTGACCGGCACCGTGCCGGCGGTCGCGGCCCTCGCGCCGGAAGGATCATCCTCATGCGTTCTGCACGCACGCTGCTCGCCGGAGCGGCCGTCGCCGCCGTCCTCACCGTCGGCACCCCCATGGCCTTCGCCGACGGCTCCTCCTCGGACCAGGGCAAGAACCTCACCTGGCAGGAGAAGCAGCCCGACAAGGGCGGCTCCGACAGCTCGAAGGGCTACGACGACAAGAAGTCCGGCGGCTCCGCCTCCGAGGAGCACAAGGGCTCCGAGAGCAAGGGCTCCGGCGAGCACAAGGGCTCCGAGAGCAAGGGCTCCGGCGAGCACAAGGGCTCCGAGAGCAAGGGCTCGGACGACAAGGGCTACGGGGGCAAGGAGGAGGAGCACACCCCGCACGGCGGCGTGCACACCGGCGGCGGCGGCCTGGCGCTGTCCGGCGGCGGCCTCGCCTCCGGCGCGGTGCTGCTGCTCGGCGGCCTCGGGGCCGGCGCGTACGCGCTGCGCCGCGGCCGCCGCACGACCGGCGCCGCCGCCGTCTGACGCGCGCCGCCGCCTCTGGGCGCCTCCCCCGGCCGGGGTGGGGCGCACGGGGGCGGCGGGCTGCTGCTGCACAGGCTGCTGCGGAACAGGCTCCTGACGCAGGCTCCTGACGAAGGACTTCGAGCGGAGGACAGGAATGACGGGCGGTCCCGGCTCCGGAATGCCCAGGCTGCTGCGCGGCGGGATGGGCGCGGCAGCGGTCGGCCTGCTGCTGATCTACAACTCGGTGGACACCGGGCCCGCCGAGGACCAGGCGGCCGGCCAGGCCGCTCCCCCGGCGGCCGCCGCCCCCGCCGTCCCGGGCCCCGCGGCGGCCACCGGCAACGCCCCGGCCTCGCCCGCCGCACCGGGCTCGCCGGCGCTCAAGCGGTCCAAGCCCACCCGGCTGCGGATCCCGCAGATCGCCGTCGACGCCCCCTTCACCGAGCTCACCCTCAACCCGACCGGACAGCTCAACGCGCCCCCGCCGGACGACAAGAACCTGGTCGGCTGGTACCGCGACGGCGTCACCCCGGGCGAACGCGGCAGTTCGGTGGTCGCCGGGCACGTGGACACCACCAAGGGCCCCGCGGTCTTCCTCCTCCTGAGCCTGCTGCTGCCGGGCAACAAGGTCGAGGTGAGCCGCGCCGACGGCACCGTCGCCGTCTTCACCGTCGACGCGGTGGAGACCTTCGCCAAGAACGCCTTCCCCGACAAGAAGGTCTACGGCAAGACCCCGGACGCCCAGCTCCGGCTGATCACCTGCGGCGGCACCTACGACAAGAAGCGCCGGGACTACCTCGACAACGTGGTCGTCTTCGCCCACCTCGAGTCCTCCCACAAGGCCTGAGCACCACGACGGCCGCTGCTCCCCGAGGAGTCGGGGAGCAGCGGCCGTCGGTGTGCGGGCGGGTCAGGCCCGGACGGTGGCCTCGAAGGCGTGGAGGTAGGGGTTGACGGGGCGGACGGCGGCGACGTCGAGGCCGGCCTCCTCCATGAGGTGGACCATGCTCTCCTCGGAGTGCTTGGCGCCGCCCACGTTGAGCATCAGCATCAGGTCCATCGCGGTGGTGAAGCGCATCGAGGGGCTGTTGTCGACCAGGTTCTCGACCACCACGACCCGGGCGCCGGGGCGGGCCACCGCGACCACGTTGGCGAGGGTGCGGCGGGTGCTCTCGTCGTCCCACTCCAGGATGTTCTTGATGATGTAGAGGTCGGCGCGCACCGGGATCTCCACCCGGCAGTCGCCGGGGACGAGGCGGGCGCGGGCCGAGAAGGCGCCGCCGTCGCGCAGGCGGGGGTCGGCGCCGGCGACGACCTTGGGCAGGTCGAGCAGGGTGCCGTGGAGGGCCGGGTGCTTGTCCAGCAGGCTGGCGAGGACGTGGCCCTGGCCGCCGCCGATGTCGGCCACCG
This sequence comes from Kitasatospora sp. NPDC096128, assembly GCF_040303105.1. Lineage (NCBI taxonomy): Bacteria > Bacillati > Actinomycetota > Actinomycetes > Kitasatosporales > Streptomycetaceae > Kitasatospora > Kitasatospora sp. NPDC096128. The sequence goes on from NZ_JBEOSP010000012.1 coordinate 161,571, forward strand.
AGTCGATGCCGGTGAGGTCCAGGTAGTCGGCGAAGTCCTGGGCGGACTGCCGGCTGGAGGTGGTCATCGCCTTGTCGAACACCTTCGCCGAGTCGCCGCCCTCGCTGTGCAGGTAGTCGAAGAACTCCTTGCCGAACAGCTCGGGGAAGACGTTGCGCCCGGAGCGCACCGCCTCGTCCAGCTTCGGCCAGGCCTCCCAGGTCCACGGCTCGGTGCACCAGAGGGAGATGTAGCGCAGGGAGTTGGGGGCGTCCTCGCGCAGCAGGCGGGACATCTCGGTGTGTTCGAAGCGGTCGTCGCCGGTCTCGGCGAAGATCCCGTAGCAGGTGAGGGCGCGCAGCAGGCGGCGCAGCTGGCGGGGTTCGGTGTCGAGCCGCGCGGCGAGGTCGGTGACGGTGGCCGGGGTGTCGCCGAGCACGTCGGCGACCCCGAGCCGGGCGGCGGCGCGGACGGCGGCGGCGCAGGCGGCGCCGAAGACGAGTTCGCGCAGGCGCATCGCGGCCTGGGGGGTGGGGTTGGCGGGTGCGGTGGTCATGGTCTGGTCCTTGTCGGTCGGGGACGTCAACGGGGGCGTCAGCAACGGCCGGACGGCTGGGAGACCGCGCAGGTGTTGCGGGCGTAGGAGTTGTCGGTGCCGGTGTCGCGGTCGGCGAGGTCGGCCGGGCCGTTGCCGCTCAGCCGGTTGTCGGCGATGGTCGCCCGGGTGTTGGGGATGCCGACGACGCTCTTGAAGAGGACGATGCCGCCCGAGAAGTCCGAGGCGCCGACGTTGTCGCGGACCTCGTTGTCGGTCACCCGGGTGTCCTCGGTGCCGGTGAGCACGATGCCGGCGCCCTGGATGGCGCCGAGGCGCGGGTTGGCCGGGCAGAACTTGTTGTTGGCGACCACCTTGTTCCTGCGGACGTCGAGGTCCCCGGCGCGGGGCACGCCCTCGTCGCCGACCACGAAGACGCCGCTGCAGTTGCCGCTGATCTCGTTGCCCTGCACGGTGAGCACCCGCAGCCGGCGCACGGTGACGCCGACCCGGTTCCCGGTGAGCACGTTGCCCGCGACGACGGTGCCCCCGGTGTCGGGCGCGCCGCCCTCGCGGTAGGCGTAGTTGGCGAGGAAGACGCCGGACTGGCCGTTGTCGACGGAGCGGTTCGCCACGATGGCGGCCTTGGTGGACATCTCCTGGCTGATGCCCTGCTGGGCGTTGTCGTGGACGTAGGTGGCGCGGACGGTCAGACCGGTGGTGCCGCTGGCGTCGATGCCGTTCTTGCGGAAGCCGGTGACGGCGAGCGCGTCGACGGTGACCCCGGGCAGCGGGGCCTGCTCGGTGCCGACCACGCAGACGCCGTGCCCGGCGGTGGCGCAGGCGTTCTCGGTGCCGTCGCCGGGGGTGATCACGGTGGACGGCCCGGCGCCGCGCAGGGTGAGGCGGGGGGTGGTGATGCGGACGCTGCCGCGGTAGGTGCCGGCGAGGACCTGGACCGTGTCGCCGGGGGCGGCGGCGTCGACGGCCCGCTGGATCGATTCGCCGGGGTGGACGAGGTGGAGGGTGCCGTCGGCGGCGTGGGCCGCGGGCGCGGCGGCCAGGGTGGTGAGGACGGTGGTCAGGGTGGTGGTCAGGGCGGTGGCGGCGGCGGTGGCCGCGGCGAGGTGGTGGACCCGACGCGTGGGCATGAGTGGTGACCTGTCTTTCGGCGCGCGCGGTGTGGCGGTGGGCGCGGTGCTCGGCTGTGGGAGGGGCGGTGGGACGGTCCGACCCGGTGTGTGCGGGTGGTGACGTTCGGTGAGTGCGGCCGAGTCGACGGTACGGTCGCCCCCCGAGCGCCGCCACCAGGGCTGGGCTGCCGGACTGACGGGGCGTCGGCCACTGGTGGGACGCTCCGGCGTGGCGTGCGTACCCGGCGGCTGTCACCGGCGTGCGGACGGGCCCGCGCGCCGTCGCCGTCCGGGCCCGTGACATGCTCGGAGTCATGAGCACCACGCCCGGACCGTCCCCCGCCGCCCGCCGCAACCCGATCGGCGCCCACGTCCCGGTGGCCGGCCGCGGCCTGGCCGGTACGGGCCTGGCGTACGCGAGCCGGGTGGGCGCCGAGACGGTGCAGGTGTTCGTGGCCAATCCGCGCGGCTGGGCCACGCCCGCCGGCAACCCGGCGCAGGACGAGGAGTTCCGTACGGCCTGCGCCGAGCAGGGCATCCCGGCCTGGGTGCACGCGCCGTACCTGATCAACTTCGGCTCGGACAACCCGGCCACCCGGGAGCGCTCGGCCGACTCGCTGCGGCACTCGCTGCACCGCGGCCACGCGATCGGCGCGCTCGGCGTGGTGCTGCACACCGGCTCGGCGGTCGGCACCGCGCCCGGCGGCGGTTCGCGCCGGGCCGAGGCGATGGCGCAGGTGCGCGCCGACGTCCGGCCGCTGCTGGACGAGCTGGACGCGCTCGGCGACGACGCGCCGTGGCTGCTGCTGGAACCGACCGCCGGCCAGGGCAGCTCGCTCTGCTCGCGGCTGGAGCAGCTGGCCGAGTACGTGGAGGCGCTGGACGGGCACCCCAAGGTCGGCGTCTGTCTGGACACCTGCCACGCCTTCGCCGCCGGGCACGACCTGGCCGCCCCCGGCGGGGTGACGGCCGCGCTGGACGCCCTGGCCTCGGCAGCCGGACCGGGCCGGCTGCGGCTGATCCACGCCAACGACTCGGAGGACGTGGTCGGCGCCCGCAAGGACCGGCACGCCAACATCGGGGACGGGATGATCGGCGCGGAGCCCTTCCGCGAGCTGTTCGAGCATCCGGAGACGGCCGGGGTGCCGCTGCTGGTGGAGACCCCGGACCGCAAGCACGGCGGGGACGGCACCGGGCACGCGATGGACATCGCGGTGCTGCGGGAGCTGCGCGAGCGGGCGGCCGTGCCCGTCTGACGGTCCCCGTTCGGCGGTCGTCCTCCGGAGCTGCCGGTCGGGCGGGGCGGTGGCAGGCTGGAACGAGTCACTGCCACCTGGGGGTGGATGCATGTCCACGACTCGGAAACTGGCCGCGCTGCCGTGCGGGCACCGCAGCAAGTGGGTGGTGCTGGCCCTGTGGCTGGTGCTGCTGATCGCGCTGGGCCCGCTGGCCGGGAAACTGATGGGCGCCGAGGACAACCAGGCGTCCAGCTGGCTGCCGGGCAGCGCCGAATCCACCCGGGTGCTGACCGAGCAGCGGGCCTTCCAGCCGGTGGACACCGCCCAGGCCGTCGTCGTCTACCAGCGGACCGACGGCATCACCCCCGACGACCGGGCCGAGGCCGCCCGCGAGGCCGTCCGGTTCGCCACCGTGCCGCACGTGGTCGGGCCGGTGATCGGCCCGGTGCTGTCCGCCGACGGCCGGGCCATGCAGACCATCGTGCCGATCGACGTCGGCAGCAACGGCTGGAACGACCTCAAACCGGCCGTGGACAGCCTGCGGCAGACCGCGGCCGCCAACGGCCACGGCATGACCACCCACGTCACCGGCCCCGGCGGGATCGCCGCCGACCAGGCCAAGGCCTTCGCGGGCATCGACAGCTCGCTGCTCGCCGCCACCATCAGCGTGGTGATCGTCCTGCTGCTGCTCACCTACCGCAGCCCGGTGCTGTGGCTGCTGCCGCTGCTCTCCGCCGGCGGCGCGCTGACCGTCTCCCAGGCCTTCATCTACCTGCTCGCCGAACACGCCGGGCTGACCGTCAACGCGCAGAGCGCGGGCATCCTGATCGTCCTGGTGCTGGGCGCGGGCACCGACTACGCCCTGCTGCTCACCGCCCGCTACCGGGAGGAGCTGCGCCGGCACGAGGACCGGCACGAGGCGATGGCGTACGCCCTGCACCGGGCCGGGCCCGCCGTACTGGCCTCCTCGGCCACCGTGGTCGCCTCGATGCTCTGCCTGCTGATCGCCGAGATGAACTCCACCCGCGGCCTCGGCCCGGTCCTGGCGATCGGCGTCGTGGTCGCCCTGGCGGCGATGCTGACCCTGCTGCCCGCGCTGCTGGTGATCGTCGGCCGCTGGGTGTTCTGGCCGGTCCGGCCGGCCTACGGCACGCCGGAGCCGACCCGGACCGGCCGCTGGGCGCACGTCGGCGCCTGGATCGGGCGGCGGCCGCGCAAGGTGTGGGTCGGGACGGCGCTGGCGCTCGCGGCCTGCTGCGTCGGGCTGGTCTCACTGAACGCCAACGGGCTGAGCACGGCCGCCTCCTTCACCGGCAAGCCGGACTCGGTGGTCGGCCAGCAGGTGCTGGAGCAGCACTTCCCCGGCGGGACGGGCGCGCCGCTCACCGTGCTCTCCGCCGCGGCCGGCGCCCCGGCCGTACGAGCCGCCGCGCAGTCCACCGCCGGGGTGGCGGCCACCTCGCCGCCGGTGGTGCGCGACGGGCGGGCGCTGTTCCAGGCCACCCTCACCGACCCGCCGGACAGCCAGGCCGCCAAGGCCACCGTCGACCGGGTGCGCGCCGCCGTGCACGCCGTACCGGGTGCCGACGCCCGGGTCGGCGGGAACACCGCCGTCATCCTGGACGCCGGGCGGGCCGCCGGGAACGACAACCGGGCGATCATCCCGCTGGTCCTCGGCGTGGTGCTGCTGATCCTGGCCGTACTGCTGCGGGCCGTCACGGCGCCGCTCGTACTGATCTCGACCGTGGTGCTGTCGTACGCGGCGGCGCTCGGGATCAGCTCGCTGTTCTTCACGCACGTCTTCCACTTCCAGGGCGAGGACAACGCCTTCCCGCTGTTCGTCTTCGTCTTCCTGGTCGCGTTGGGGATCGACTACAACATCTTCCTGATGACCCGGGTGCGGGAGGAGTCCGCCCGGCACGGCACCCGGCAGGGTGCGCTGATCGGGCTGTCCGCGACCGGCGGGGTGATCACCTCGGCCGGGCTGATCCTGGCCAGCACCTTCGCCGTCCTGGGGACGCTGCCGGTGGTGGGACTGGCCGAGATCGGCTTCGCGGTGGCGCTCGGGGTGCTGCTGGACACCCTGGTGGTGCGCTCGGTGCTGGTCACCGCGCTGACCATGGACCTGGACCGGCACATGTGGTGGCCGGGGCGGTTGTCGCGCCGTTCGTCCGACGCGGTGACGGCGGAGCGGAAGGGGCCGGAGGGGCCCGGGGCCGGAGGAACGTGAGCGCCCGGGGGACGTGTCCGGGACGGACGTGAGCCCGGGAACCGCTGTGGCGGTCCCCGGGCTCACCCCTCAAACGACGACCGACTGGTCAGGCGTTTCAGCCGCTGATGGAGTCGTCCTCGGTGTCCGAGTGGACGTTGAGCCAGCTGGCGTGCGGGCCGAACAGGCCGACACCGGCCGAACCCGACTCCAGGCTCTGCGCGGTCGACGAGTGCGACGCGCTGAAGGCCATCGCCGGGGCCGGCGCGGCGAGCGCGGCGGCACCGGCCACGGCGGCGATCACGGCGAGCTTGCGGATGTTTCCACGAAGCGACATCAGATGTCCTCTGGTCCGATTCTGGTCCCTCGACCCGCCTCCGGGAACGGCCGGTACGGCCGCCGGGCAGGCCGGGCGACGCCCCTCCGGGAGGCGCCGGGGCAACGTTTGCACACGAATCCGCGGCCGCCATGCGCGCCGCAACCACGCTGCGGCATCCGGGTGACGCATCTCCCCCGACCGGACGAACACGGTCGTACGCGTGCATAGCCGGTCGAACGGCCGCTCGGGACACGCCGGACGAGCGCCCGTCCGGACGGCCAGCGACCGCAAGTCTTGCGGTGATCGGCCGGGCTGGATGAACAAATCCCACCGATTTGGTGCGAGGCGCCGCCCGGTCCGAGCATGAACGGTCGCTCCACCGAGCGCGAGCAGGACCACGAAAGGCGCACCACCCTCATGCAGAGCAGCCCGGCCGTACCCCGGCAGGCGACCCGACCGAGCGGCCCGACCGGCCCCGACCCGGTCGACCCGGCCCAGGTCACCCCCGAGCCCGCGAAGAACGGCCGCTTCGGGCTGCCCGTCGCCACCGCCCTGGTGATGGGCAACATCATCGGCGGCGGCATCTTCATGATCCCGGCCGCCGTGGCACCCTTCGGGACGGTCAGCCTGCTCGCCTTCGTCGTCATCACCGTGGGCTCGATCGCACTGGCGCTGGTCTTCGGGCAGCTGGCCCGCCGCAACCCGCGCACCGGCGGTCCGTACCTCTACGCCCGCGAGGCCTTCGGCGACTTCGCCGGCTTCCTGTCGGCCTGGTCGTACTGGATCACCGCCGTGGTCAGCAACGCCGCGCTCGCCGTCGCCGCCGTCGGCTACCTGGACGTACTGCTGCCGATCCACCACGACCTCACGCTGGAGATCATCGCCGCGCTGGCCCTCCAGTGGCTGCCCGCGCTGGCCAACCTGGCCGGCACCCGGTACGTCGGGGCGGTCCAACTCGTCTCCACCGTACTGAAGTTCATCCCGCTGCTGCTGATCTCGGTGGGCGGACTGTTCTTCTTCGACCCGAAGAACATCGGGCCCTTCGACGCCGGCGGCCAGGGCTGGACGGGCGGCATGACGGCCGCCGCGGCGATCCTGATGTTCAGCTACGTCGGTGTCGAGTCGGCCGCGATGAGCGCCGGCCAGGTCCGCGACCCGGAGCGCAACGTCGGCCGGGCCAGCGTCCTCGGCACCAGCGGCGCCGCGGTCGTCTACCTGCTGGGCACCCTCGCCGTGTTCGGCACCGTCGCGCACCAGCAACTGGTCGACTCCACCGCGCCGTTCTCGGACGCCGTGAACGCCATGTTCGGCGGCACCTGGGGCGGCACCGTGATCGCCGTCGCCGCGCTGGTCTCGATGACCGGCGCGCTCAACGGCTGGACCCTGCTGGCCGCCCAGGCACCGTACGCGGCCGCCAAGGACGGGCTGTTCCCGGCCGCCTTCGGGAAGGAGAAGCGCGGCGTGCCGACCTTCGGCGTGCTCGTCAGCGTCGCGCTCGCCTCGGTGCTGACCATCGCCAACTTCGCCAGCGGCGCCAAGGGCGCGTTCGACGTGCTGGTCCTGATCACCACCTTCACCGCGGTCGTGCCCTACCTGCTGTCCACCGCCGCCCAGCTGTACTGGCTGGTCCGCGGCGCCACCGACAAGGTCAGCAGCGCCCACCTCGTCCGCGACGCCGTCCTCGGCCTCGGCGCCTTCGCCTTCTCCATCTGGCTCCTGGCCGGCGCCGGCTACGCCGCCGTCTACCAGGGCGTGCTGTTCCTGTTCGCCGGCATCCTGGTCTACGTCTGGCTGGCCGGCCGCCGGCCCCGACCGACCGACACCACCGCCGCCCCCGAAGCCGCCTGACCCGAACGCCCCGGTCGGCGGGCGGGCCGGCGGGACGGGGCCTAGGTTGCGGTGCCAGGGGGCCATCGAGCGAAAGGCTGTTGAGGGCATGGCTGGAAGGTTCGAGCTGTACACGGACGAGAGCGGGATGCACCGGTTCCGGCTCAAGGCGAGCAACGGGTCCGTCGTGGTGACCGGTGACCCGCAGGAGAGCAAGGACGACTGTCTGAGGAGCATCGAGTCGATCCGCAAGCTCGCGCCGTACGCGGAGCTCAAGGAGACGGCCGGCTCGGCCTGAGGCGGCAGCTGGGACGACACGCGGGTCGGCGGTGCAAATCGCCGACCCGCGTTCGCTTGTACGACAGATCCCTTTGGCCGGGTGCACGCCGTGCGCGGAGACAACACAGGCATGCGCGTCGCCATCGTCACCGAATCCTTTCCTCCCGAGGTCAACGGAGTCGCCCACAGCGTGCTGCGGACGGCCGAGCACCTGCTCCGCCGGGGCCACCAGCCCCTCGTCGTCACCCCCGCACCGGCGCGGGGCTCCCAGTGCCCGCCGCAGACCTTCGGCTCCGGCGCCGACGCGGAGCGGATCCCCGTCGTGCGGATCCCGTCGATGCCGCTGCCCGGGTACCCGCAGGTGCGGATCGCCCTGCCGAGCCGGCAGTTGGCGGCCGCGCTCGCCGGGCACCGGCCCGACCTCGTCCACCTGGCCAGCCCCTTCGTGCTGGGTGCGCGCGGCATGCAGGTCGCGGCGCGGCTCGGCGTGCCCGCCGTCGCCGTCTACCAGACCGACCTCGCCGGGTACGCCCACGCCTACCGGGCCGGACGGGGGCTCGGCGAGGCCGCCGCCTGGCGGCGCATCCGGGCCGTGCACCGGGCCGCCGCACGCACGCTGGCGCCGTCCACCCCCGCCGCCCAGGACCTCACCGCGCACGGGGTGCCCCGGGTCCAGCTGTGGCCGCGCGGGGTGGACTCGGTGCGCTTCCACCCCCGGCACCGGGACGAGGCGCTGCACCGGGCCCTCGCCCCCGGCGGGGAGGTGCTGGTCGGCTACGTCGGGCGGCTCGCGCCGGAGAAGCGGGTCGACCTGCTGGCCGCCGCGTCCGCGCTGCCCGGGGTGCGGGTGGTGGTGGTCGGGGACGGCCCCTCGGCGCCCGGCCTCAAGGCCTCGATGCCCGGCGCGGTCTTCCTCGGACGCCGCACCGGCGCGGAACTCGCGCGATGTTTCGCCACGCTCGACGTGTTCGTGCACACCGGCCCGCTGGAGACCTTCTGCCAGACCATCCAGGAGGCGATGGCCAGCGGCGTCCCCGTGATCGGCCCGGCCGCCGGCGGCCCGCTCGACCTGGTCGCCCACCACCGCACCGGACTGCTGGTACCGCCCCGGGACGGCGCGGCGGTCGCCCGGGCGGTCGCCGAACTGGCCGCCGACCCGGCCCGGCGGGCCGCGTACGGCCACGCCGGGCGGGCCGAGGTGGCCGCCCGGACCTGGGAGGCGGTCGGGGACCTGCTGCTGCGGCACTACGCCGAGGTGCTGGCGGAGCACCGGGGGGTGGGGGCGGCGGTGGCGGCGGATGTGGCTCCGGCTTCCGTCGAACCGGTGCTGCCGGTGTCGCCACCGGTGCCGGTGGTGCCCGCCCTGCCGGAGGAGCTGCCGGCATGACGCCCCTGCCCCGCCGCGGACCGCTGACCATCGTGCGGCTCGCCAACTTCGTCACCCCGGTCTCCGGCGGCCTGCGCACCGCACTGCGCCACCTGGGCGCCGGGTACCGGGCCGCCGGACACCGGCCGGTGCTGATCGTGCCCGGCGAGCGGCGCTCCGAGGAAGAGACCGAGCAGGGCCTGGTGGTCACCCTGCCCGGCCCGGTGCTGCCGGGCAGCGGCGGCTACCGGCTGCTCGCCGACCGGCGCGCGGTCGCCGCCGAACTGACCCGGCTCAGCCCTGACCGGCTGGAGGTCTCCGACCGTACGACCCTGCGCTGGACCGGCGGTTGGGCCCGGCGGCACGGCGTCCGCTCGGTGATGGTCTCGCACGAGAGCACCACCGGGCTGCTGCGCACCTGGGGCGCTCCCGGCCCGCTGGCCGTCGCGGCCGCCGACCGGCTCAACACCGCGACGGCCCGCGCCTACGACTCGGTGCTCTGCACCACCGACTGGGCGGCGGCGGAGTTCCGCCGGATCGGCGCGCCCAACCTGGTCCGGGCACCGCTCGGGGTCGACCTGGCCGCGATGCGTCCGCTGCCCGCGGCCGGACGGGCGGCGGCACGGGCCCGGTACGCGGCGCCCGAGGACGTGCTGCTGGTGCTCTGCTCCCGACTCTCCGCCGAGAAGCGGCCCGAGCGCGCCGTCGAGGCGCTGGCCCGGCTGCGTGCGCGCGGACTGCCCGCCGTCCTGGTGGTGGCCGGGACCGGACCGCTGCGGCAACGGCTGGCCGCCCGGGCCGCGCGACTGCGGCTGCCGGTACGCTTCCTCGGCCACCTGAACGGGCGCGCGGAGCTGGCCGCGCTGCTGGGCAGTGCGGACGTGGTGCTGGCCCCCGGCCCGGTCGAGACCTTCGGGCTGGCCGCGCTGGAGGCCCTGGCCTGCGGCACCCCCGTCGCGGTCAGCCGCTCATCCGCGCTGCCCGGGCTGATCGGGCTCGCCGGGGTGGCCGCCGTCGACACCGGAGCCGGATTCGCCGCCGCCGTCACGGAGTTGCTGCGCCGACCGGAGGCCGTCCGGCGGGCCGCCGCCCGGGCCCAGGCCGAACGGTACGGCTGGCCCGCGGCGGTGGCGGCCTTCCTGGCCGCACACGGAGCACGGAGCACGGACGCGACCGAAGAGGTACGGAACTCCGATGCCCTGGAGGGTGGTTGGGATGAGCATGCTGGACGCCGAGCCTGACCGGACGGCGGCGGACCGACCCGCGGCAGGCGAACTGCTGCGCTTCGTCGCCCTCGGCGACTCGCTGACGGAAGGCGTCGGGGACCAGGTCGGCGAGCAGTGGCGCGGCTGGGCCGCCGTCCTCGCCCGGTCACTGGCGCCCGAGGAGCAGGCCGTCGAGTTCACCAACCTGGCGTACAGCGGCGCCCTGACCGCCGACTTGACGACACGTCAGCTACCGAAGGCGCTGGCCCGCCGGCCCCACCTGGCGGCGGTCCTGGTCGGCGGCAACGACACCCTGCGGGCCGGCTTCGACATCCGCCGCACCACCCTGGAACTCGATGCCACCCTCGGCGAACTGTCCGGCCACGGCGCCGTACTGCTGACCGCCTGCCTACCCGACCCCGGCACCCTCCTCCGCCTGCCCGCCCCGCTCGCCCGGCCGCTCGCCCGACGGATGCGCGCCGTCAACACCGTGGTGCACGCCCTCACCGCCCGGCACCGGGCGGTACACCTGCACATCGCCGAACTCCCCTGGTACGAACGGCGACAGCTGCTCAGCGTGGACCGCCTCCACCCCAGCACCGAGGGGCACCACCTGATCGCCCGCCGGTTCCACGAACTGCTCACCACCCGGGGACACCCCCTCGGCCCGCCACCCGCCGCCGAACCCGCCGAACCACCGCCCGGCCTCGCCGCCGACCTCTGGTGGATGGCCACCCGCGGCACCCGCTGGGTCGCCGCCCGCAGCACCGACCTCCTGCCGGGCCTGCTCGCCCTCGCCGCCGTGGAGGGCGCCGCCCGCCTGCGCGGATCGAGCGCACGCCACGACGAACAGATGGCCCGCGCGGCCGCCCAGGCCCTGGCCTCCCTCGGGTGACGGCGGTTCGACGGAGGTGGGGGTGGGGCTGCGTCATCGCCGGGCGGTGGGCCGCTCGGCGGGGGCCGGTCGGGGGGTGGGAACCATCGGGTCTGCGGGGATGTCGTCCCCGGGAGACGAGTCGGTGGAAGGAGCCGGGGTGCAGGCGTCGGATGTGACGGGGCGGGAGACTATGGCGGCGGCCGGGGTGTTGTTTCCGGACGGGGACGGGCGGGTGTTGGTGGTGCGGCTGCCGTACGACCGGAAGCATCCGGTGGCGGTGCCGGGTGGTGGGTGGGAGCCCGCCGACCGGTCGCCGCGGGAGACGGCGTTGCGGGAGATCGCCGAGGAGTTGGGGTTCACCCCCCGGCTGGGGCCCTTGGCGTGCGTCGACTGGGCGATATCCCCGACCCGGCCGCCGATCGTGGCGTACCTGTACTGGGGCGAGCCGCTGACGGCAGAGCAGGTGGCCGCGATCCGGCCGGACGCGGCGGAGGTCGGCGGGTGGGTGTGGCTGACGGCGGAGGAGGCCGGGCGCGCCCTGCCGCCGCGGCTGTCCCGGCGGGTGACGGCCTGTCTGCGGGCGCCGCGGGCGGACGGGCCGCTGGAGCTGGAGGACAGCCGGCCGGTCGGGCACACCCTGCGGGTGCTGCCCGCCGAGGGGCCCGCCCCCGAGTACACGGGGCTGGCCGCCGTGCCCGGGTCGGCGCTGGGGGTGCCGGCGGTGCGGCCGCCGGAGCCCCCGATGGACCGGGGCACCTACTACGCCACCCGGCCGAGGATCCGGGCGAAGGCGCGGGCGCTGTTCACGGACGGGGACGGGCGGGTGCTGCTGGTGCGGCTGCAGCCGTGGGACGGGCCGCGCGGGCTGGTGCCGTACTGGACGCTGCCGGGCGGCGGGGTGGAGGCGGACCGGGAGACGCCCCGCACGGCGGCGCGCCGGGAGATCCGGGAGGAGCTGGGCTGGGAGGTCGAGCCCGGGCGGTTGCTGGCGCTGGACTGGCAGCCGGGGACGGCGGCCGGCCCCGGGGCCGATCCGGCGACGGGCCGGGACACCGCCGTGCTGGTGTACGTGTACGACGGCGGCACGGTGACCGAGGAACTGCTCGGCACGATCGCGTTGCAGGAGCAGGAGCTGGTGGAGTGGCGGCTGTGCGACCCGGGCGAGGCGCGGGCGCTGCTGTCCGGGCCGTCCTGGGACCGGGTGGCGGCCGCGCTGGCGGCACGGGAGCGGGCGGGCGGGCCGGTCGAGCTGGTGCGCGGACGGCCGGTCGGTCCCGTGGTCGGGAACCGGTCAACCGGTGAAGACTGGGGGCATGCAGAACACGATCACTGAGGTGCTGGCCGGCCGTCGGGTCGAAGCGGTCAGCGGTGGGGTCCGGCTCGACCTGCGGCTCGACGGGCCGGTGACCGTACGGGTGGCGCACGAGTTCCGCTTCGCGGCGCCGTCGTTCACCGCGCCGGAGGAGGTCGAGCACTTCTTCCCTGCGCTGACCTTCCGGCCGACGCCCACCCTGCTGTCCCTGGTCGGCCGGACCGTCGGCGCCGCCCGGATCACCCAGGCCGGCGGCCTGGAGCTGGGCTTCGCGGAGGGCGGTGCGCTGTCCGTCCCGCCGCACGCGGTGCTCGCGCCGTGGAGCGTGCTGACCGCCGAGGGGGCGGTGTGCGCGGGGCTGGCCGGCGGGGAGGTCCGGTGGACGGAGCCGGGTGCGGCGGAGCTGGGTGCGGCGGGGCTGGGCGCGACGGGGCTGGGCGCGACGGAACCCGGCGGGGCGTGAGCCGCCGCCGGGGCTTCGTCCGTGGCACGGGGGCCGGGGCCCGGCCCGGCCCCGGGGTCGGGTCGGGGTCGGGCCCGGGCCTGGTCAGACCTCCAGATCGGCCTCGATCTTGATGAGCTGGTGGCGGGCCATCGCCAGGTTGGCGCGTCCCTTGTCCAGCGCCAGGTAGAGGAACAGGCCCTTGCCGGTGCGACCGGTGAGCGGGCGGATCAGGTGGTACTGGCTGCTCAGCGTGATGAGGATGTCCTCGATGCCGTCCTGGAGGCCGAGCATGTCCATGGTGCGCATCTTGGCGCGCACCACGTCGGTGTTCCCGGCCGCGGCGACGTTGAGGTCCAGGCCGCCGGGGCCGTCGAGGGTCGCGAGCGCCATGCCGCTGTTGTAGTCCACCAGGGCCGCGCCGATGGCGCCCTCGATGACGGTCATGGCCTGCTTGAGCGCGCCGGCTGCGTCGGTCATTCTGATCAACTCCTGTGGATCGGTTGGCGATTGGTGGGTGATGGTGGTTGGCGGGCGGGTCGGGCGGATGGCAGGGGCCGGGCGGGTCAGAGCGCGTCGCGCGGGTCCTTGGGCACCAGGGCGTCGTTGAGCAGCTCGGCGATGTGCCGGGCGCAGCGGCGGGCCTCCAGGTGGAGCCGGCCGACGTTGACCTCCGGGAGTGCCAGCAGGGTCAGCACGCAGCTGCCGCCGGCCGCGTAGGTGGCGACGTAGCCGTGCTCACCGCGCACCACCGACTCGCGGAACTCCCCCTGCCCGGTGGTGTCGGCGAGCCGCTGGGCGAGTGAGAGCGAGGCCGCCGTCATCGCGGCCAGACCCGAGGGTTCGGTCCCGTGGGTGTCGTGTGCGACCAGCAGGCCGTCCACGCTGGCCACCAGGCCGCCCGCGAGGTGCGGGACGCGACGTTTGACGGCGCGGAGTTCGGCGAGCAGCTCGGTCTCCAAGGCGATCAGTTGTCTCCTTCCGACACGCTGCTTGAGCGCCCGCCTCATGGCCGGGGCGACGGGGTCGCGGGCGGGGAGTGGCTCAAAGTCGGGCCTCCAGAAGGTCTCGGACCCGGGTCAGCAGCGCGATGTCCGGGTCGGGGACGGTCAGCGGGTGGGCCGCTGCCGTGGTGGGCGGTCGGTCGGAGCGCGTGGGGGCGGGGACTGCGGGGCGACCGGCGGGTACGGGGGCTACCGGGCCGGTGGTGACGGCGCAGGCGGGTGCGGGGCCCGCACCCGGGAGGTTGCGGAGGGTGGCGCCGGGGACCCTGCGGTGCAGGCCGCCACCGGGCCGGACGGGTACGGCGGCCGCCTGGACGGGTACGGCATCCGGTCGGGCGGGCGCAGCCGTCGTGGGTGCGGCAGTCGGGGGCGCAGCGGGCGGGGGTGCTGCGGGCGGCGCGGCGTGCCGGGGGGCGTCGAGCAGTCCGGCGGCGGCCAGGCGGCGGACGTCCGCCGTCACGCCGAAGCCGGAGCGGCCGAGCAGCCGGGCCAGGTCCGCCGGGGTTCTTCGGCCGTCGGCGTGGTCGAGCAGTTCGCGCCGGCGGCGGCCGGGTGGGCGGTGCGAGGGGCGCCGGGTGTGCTCGACCGGGCGCACCGGCGCGGTGTCGAGCTGCGGCCAGGGCCAGATCCGGTCGAGGAGTCGGCGTCGGCGCTCGACCTCGCGGCCGAGCCGTGCCGGGTCGACCGACGCGACCGGGCCCAGCCAGTGCCGGGCCTCGGGCTCGAACCGCCAGGTGCCGCCGGCCCGGTCGGCGAGGACGAAGTAGGCGGCGTCGAACAGCGTTCCCAGGTGGCCGAGTTCGAGTTCGCCGCGGGTGAGCAGCTGCCGTTCGACCAGCACCTCGCCGACCCGCCCCTGCGGGCCGTGGCGGTGCAGGAGGTCGGCCCACTCCTCGGGGGTGATCCGGCCGCAGCCGGTGAGCAGGTCGGCCAGGCCGGGTGCGCGCGGGGACTCGGCGGCGGCCACCTGGCCGTCGACCAGGTGGAGGATGCCGAGCGGGCCGCGCAGGGCGCCGGTGGCGCGGCGGGCTGCGAGCAGGGCGACGGCCTCGGCCGGGGTCCTCGGGGCGGTCGGCTCGACCTGGCCGGTCGGTTCCGCCAGGGGCGGCGCGGCGGTCATGCGGGCCACCGCCGGGGGGTGTCCTGGCCGGCCGGGCGCGGGGCGGGTGCGCGGTCGGCCGGCCGGATTGCGACGGTCGGTGCGGACCTCGTGTTCACCCCAGCACCAGTTCCTCGGCGAGGGCCTGGAGGCGGAAGCGGGCGACGGCGAGGTTGCCCGACTCGCGGTCGAGCCAGAGGTGCAGGACGAGGCGGCTGTCGAAGACGGTGTCGATGAAGCG
Source organism: Kitasatospora sp. NPDC096128 (assembly GCF_040303105.1). Taxonomy (NCBI): domain Bacteria; kingdom Bacillati; phylum Actinomycetota; class Actinomycetes; order Kitasatosporales; family Streptomycetaceae; genus Kitasatospora; species Kitasatospora sp. NPDC096128. The sequence goes on from NZ_JBEOSP010000012.1 coordinate 176,636, forward strand.
GATCAGGTGGTAACTCCGGCCCGCGGTGACGATGATGTCCTCCAACGGGGATCGCCGGTTCTCCGCCACGGTGAAGGTCTGGCTCTCAACGGCCGCGCGTACCAAGTCGGTTGCCTCGGCTGCGGCGGTCTCGTGGTCGCCGACCGGGCTGTCGCCCAGGCTGCCGAGGGCGAGTCCGCTGCTCCAGTCGACCAGGCTCGCCGAGCGGGCTCCGGCGATCGCCATCGCTCCGGAGAGGCATTCGTCGATACCCGGCACACCGGCTCCTTCGAGGGGGGGGTCTGGGTGGCCGGGCGCAGCGCGACTCCGGCCGGATCGCCACCAGCAGTGGCTGGTTCGACACGGAAGGCTACTGCCGGATTCCGTATGACGAACATTCCAATGGCATATTCACACCAGGCGCGGCGAGTTCCAGCCAAGGTGTGATGCTGCATCAGGCCTGCCCGCACGGCAAAGCCGCTGGCCGGTCGGCCACTACGGACCGTCACTCATCGGTCACCTGGCACGGGACCTTGGCCGATACCGGACCGCAGCCCAGGGTTTCGCGAGCGAAAGTGCGATAAGAGGACTCGCCCGACGGCGGGCCGGTCGGCCGGACCTGACGAGCCGAACATGGCGAGCTGGGCGCGACGAGCCGGACACAACGCACCGGGCATGACGCACCGGGCATGACGAAGGGGCCCGTTCCGCTGGACGGAACGGGCCCCTTCGGGTGGAGCGCCAGGCCCGGATCGCACGGACTCTTCCCACTGAAAGTGGGACGTGCTCTGGTAGCACCGCTGACGCATGTTCGAGGAATCTTCGTTTCGGAAGATCATCTCCCCTCGACGAGAAGAACAGTAGCAGGTCATCAGGCCTGGTCAGAAATCCGCCCGGGCCGCCGCACAACGGTGGGGCGGACGCGAACCGCAGCGGGTCAGTACTGCCCGACGGCCTCGGCCAGCAGCCGGTACGAGTCGTACAGCGCGGTGCGGTCGTAGGTGCTGGTGGCGACCAGGACCTCGTCCGCGCCGGTGCGGGCCACCAGGGCGGCCAGTTCGGCGGCGGCCTGCTCCGGGGTGCCCGCGATATGGCCCTTGAGCGACTGCTCGAAGGCGGCCCGCTCGCGGCCGCTCATCCTCCGTGCCCGGATCTCGGCGGCCGGGGCCAGCGGCGGGAACTCCCCGTGGGTGCGCGAGTAGGCGCCGGCCCAGGCCTCCGGGAGGAGCAGTTCGCGGGCCCGCTCCTCGGTCTCCGCGACCGCGACCGTGCCCGAGACCACCAGGTACGGCTCGGCGCCCTGCGCGGAGGGGCGGAAGCGGCTGCGGTAGCCGTCGATCGCGGCGAGCATCCGCTCCTCCCCGCGCGCGGCGGCGATGACCAGCGGCAGGCCTGCCTCGGCGGCCAGGTCGGCGCCCGCGCCGGTGGCCAGGACGAAGGCCGGCACGTGCAGGCCCTCGGCCGGGCGGGCGTGGACGTCGCGGTGAACCTGCTGCGAGCCGTCGAAGTAGCCGAGCAGCTCGGCCAGCTGGCCGCCGAAGTCGTCGGCCGCGTCCTTCTCCCGGCCGAGCGCCCGCCGGACGCCGTCGGTGAAGCCCACCGAGCGACCGAGCCCCATGTCGATCCGCCCGGGGAACAGCGCCGCCAGCACCCCGAACTGCTCGGCCACCACCATCGGCTGGTGATTGGGCAGCATCACCCCACCGGTGCCGACCCGGATCCGGCTGGTGGCCGCCGCGACCGCCGCGGCGAGGACCGTCGGTGCCGACCCGGCCACCCCGGGCACGCCGTGGTGCTCGGAGACCCAGAAGCGGTGGTAACCCAGCCGCTCGACCTCACGGGCGAAGGCCACGGTGTCGCGCAGCGCCTGCGCCGGCTCCTCGCCCTGTCTGGTCCGGGAGCGGTCGAGCACGGAGAGCCTGGTCGCGGGCCGCGTAGCGCTGGTCACGTGGTGGCAACGCCCGCCCGCCCCCGGGCATTCCCCGGGGGCCGGCGCCGGGGCGGAGGCCGGGGCGGGCGCCGGGGCGCGCCGTCACCGACCGCCGGGCCGACGACGTGCCCGGACTCCCCCGCCCACCCCTCGTCGGGCATCCGACGGTGGAAGCGACCTCGGCTGCTCCCGGGCGAGCACGTCCCGCGCCTCGACCCGGCCGACGGACTCCCCCGGCAGCAGCTCATCCCCTGGAGGCCGCCACCCCCTCAGTCCGTCACCGCGAACCCCTGCGCCGCGCCCAGCCGGTGCAGCGAGTCCCGCCCGGGGATCCCGTCCGCGGCCCCCGCCGAGTACCCGCAGCGCCGCTGCCACCCGGCGTACGCCGTCACGGTGAGGCTCCCGTAGGACCCGTCCACCCAGCGCTGCTCGAGCAACCCCTCGTCCGCCAGGGCCTGTTCGACGATCGCCACCTCGGCCCCGTACGTCCGGTGCCCCTGCTCCGCCCCCGGGTCGGTGCGCGCCGCCGCGACGACGTGGGCGAGCGAGACGGTGCGCGGCCCGGGCAGGTAGCCGAGCAGCCGGCGCAGCGAGCCCTCGCCCGGGACGCCGTCCGCCGCCTGCCCGGAGTAGCCCAGGCTCGCCTGGTAGTCCGCGTAGTTCTCGGTGTCGGCGTCCGTCCAGGTCGGTCCGGGCCCGGAGCGGTAGTGGCTGCCGAAGCCGGCCGCGACCAGCGCCCGGCCGACGGTGGTCACCTGGTAGCCCTGGGCGCCGTAGCCGTACGCCAGGCCGTTGACGGTGACCTGGTAGCGGGCCGGGGTCGGGTCGGCGGGCGGCACCGGGTGCTGCTGGGAGGGCGGGCCGGACGGCGAGCCGGAGCCGCCGGTGAAGGCGGGCCAGGACCCGGGGTCGACGTGGTCGTTGAACGGCACGTGGGCGTGCGCGTACCAGCCGCCGGCGGTCTCCCAGATCCGCTCGTCGCGGTGCTCGGAGAAGTCGGTCGGCCGTCCCATCGGCCACCGGTCGGGCACGCCCCAGGAGGTGATCCAGGCGTGGATCCGGTCCCAGCCCGCGCAGGGGGTGTCGACCAGCCGCGGGTAGACGGTGCCCTGGTGGCGGCAGTAGGGGAAGAACACCGCCTCGATCTGGATCACCACCCGCCCGGCCCGGTTGGTGCGGGTCGGGCTCTGGGCGGGGCTGAGGAGGCTCTTGGAGCGGGAGTCGGCGGGGAAGAGCTGTGCGGTGCGTCCGCTGAACGGGTCCCAGACCAGGTGCGGGGCGTCGCCGGAGCCGGGGCCGGTGAAGTACCCGACGAGGTCCTCGTAGGAGCACCAGTCCTGCGGTGCGGCGGCGGTGGCGTTGCGGTCCCAGGTGATGTGGGCGATGGCCTTCGGCGGGTACTGGTGGTCGGTCGGCGCGTGGTCGCCGAGGTCGTGGATCTCGGCACCGGGCAGCCACGGTTCGGGCATGCTGGCTCCTCCGAACGGCGTAATGACGTCATTGCCGGTATCGGCAGGTACGCGTCGGGAATTGACCCCGACGGTGGGATCTGCGGCGTTGAACCTCCCATATCCGCACGGCCGTTCGGATCATCGAGGGGAGTTCGTCCTGGCGTGCGGGCCAGGGGCCCGCAGCGCGCGCCGCCGACCCCGTACTCCGTTCTGCCCGAAAGGGGGCCCGGGGAAAGCCCGGAGGCCCCGGAAGCCGCCGGGCGGGGGCGCATTCCACCTCGCCGAGACCGCCCTGTCAATCGTTGACTTGGAAAGTGGTCTAGTCCACGGTGGTGCGCTCACAGCCCTCACATCGCCATTGCCGCAACGATTCTGACGAACCGACGGAGAGCCGCCGCCATGCAGAGAGTCTGCCTCGCCCTGCCCACCATGCGTTCCTGCCCCGAGACCATCGCGGAACTCGCCGAGGAGGCGGCCTACGCCGTCGCGAACTTCGGGGTCGAGGTGCACCTCCTGATCCTCGACACCACCGGCGCCGTCGCGTTCGCGGAGAACGCGGGCGCCGTGGCCGCGCTGGAGCCGACCCCCGGCGTGGTCGTCCACCACCTGGGCGAGGCGCGGCAGCGGGAGTTCCTGCGCCGGGTGGCCGAGCGCTCCGGCGCCGCCGACCCCGGGCTGCTGCTCGACCTGATGCTCCCGCCTGCCGTCGCGTACGGCTCCTGCGTCAACCGGCTCTTCCTCGGCGCGGCCGCCCTCGACTGCACCTCGGCGCACCTGCGCAACGACGACGCCGACTTCCAGGTCGTCGACGGCCGGAAGGTCTTCCCGATCCACCACGAGCTGCTCTCGATCGGCCGACCGGCCGGCGAGGCGGTGGCCGGGGTGTCCCGCTCCGAACTCGACCCGGCCGACGCCGACAAGCCGGTGATGCTGGTCAGCGGCTCCTTCATCGGCGAACTCAACGTGGACATCAGCGAGATCCACGAGCTGGACCCGGCCGTCTACCGCGACATCGTCCGGCTGTGGACCCCGCCGGTGTGGTCGGAGGAGGAACGGGACGCGATGGTGGACGTCTCCTTCAAGGGCGCCGGCTCCGAGCCGTTCAGCACCGACGAGTCCGTCCTCGGCGTGCCCGACATCTGGGACGTCTACATGTGCAACATCGCCCTGGACCACCGGGCCTACGAGGTGCTGCCGCTGCTGCCCTCGATCGAGACCATCGGCAGCGACTACGCCCTGCTGCACGCCATGGTCCACTCCCGGCTGCCCGGCGTCGTCCACAACCGCCACATCGTCAACTACTACACGCCCGAGCGCCGCACCGGCGCCGGCTTCGTCGGCTACCAGATGCGGTTCGTCAAGTTCCTGCTCTCGATGCTGTACCTGTACCCGGTCTACGGCGGCATGATCGACCTCGGCCGCGGGCTGCTGGACGAGCGGCACGGGCTGAAGGTCGAGCCGATCCTCGACCTGGTGCGCGGCAGCGTCGACTGGGACCGGTCCGGGAACGAGCACTGCCTGGACGTGCTGGACCGCTCGTACCGCAAGCTGGGCGGCAAGTACGCCGACCTCGCCGACGTGGTGGCCGAGCGGCGCGGGCAGCTCCTGGACGAGGCCCGGCAGGACGCCGAGCGCTGGGCGGTCCTGGTGGAGGCCTGGGCGCCGCTGGTGGCCGCCGCCCGCGCCCAGGGGCTGGACACCGGCCCGGCCGGCCCGGACGCCGGTGCGGAGGGGGCGACCCGGTGAGCGAGGACCTCCGGATCCGGCGGCTGGCCGACGGGGACTGGGACGCCGTGGTCGCCCTCGAACACGACGCCTACGCCGCCGACGGCCTGTCCGAGGGCCGGGAGGCGCTGCAGTCCCGGGCCCGCAGCTCACCGGACACCTGCTACGTGCTGGAGCAGCAGGGCGTCGTCCGCGGCTACCTGCTGAGCCTGCCGTACCCGCCGCTGCGCTGCCCGGACCTCACCCGGCCGGAGGAGACGGCGTACGCCTCGGCCAACCTGCACGTGCACGACCTGGTGATCGCCGAGGAGCTGCGCGGCCGGGAGGTCGCCCTGGGATTCATGCGGCACTTCCGGGAGCGGGCCGAGGAGTCGGGGTACGAGCGGATCTCGATGGTCGCGGTGCGCGGCGCCGACATCCTGCTGCGGCTGCTCGGCTACCGGGCGCATCGGGAGGTCGCGGTGCCGGACTGCTACGGGCGGCGGGCCGTCTACATGTCGGCACCCGTGCGCTGACCCGCGGCGCCGCCCTGACGGGCACGCACCCGATCGCGGTGGTCCGGGCCGGCGGCCGGTCGGGCCCGCACGAAATTCGGCAGCGGGCCCGGCCGGGCGGCGGGCAGAATGCGCGGATGCCCTCCCTGCTGCACGCCGTCGCCGGCAACCCCGCACTGCCGCCCGAGCTGCTCGGGCGGCTGTTCGCTCGACTCCCCGACACCGACGAGGAGTTGGCGTGCGCGCTCGCGGAGCGGACGGACCTCGACCCGGGGCAGGTCCGGCAGTTGGCCGAACGGTGCGAGGGCGCCGCGCTACGGCTCGCCGGCAACGGCCTGCTGCACGCCGGGGACGTCGATCCGCTCACCCTTCCGCACCCGGCGCTCACGCTGCTGGAGCAGGGCCGCGGGGAACCGGCCTGGGTACGGCTGTTGGCCCGGTCCCCGGACGCCTACCTCCGGCAGCGGCTCGCCTCCTACGACGGCTTGCCGGAGGAGGCCGGCGAGCTCCTCGCCGTCGACGAGGACACCGACGTGGTGGCCGAACTGGCCATCAACACGACCCGGCCGGGCCTGCTGGCACGCCTGGCCGCCCACCCCGTGCCGAAGGTGCGGCGCTGGGCCGCGGCGAACGAGGCCGCGCCCGCAGAGCTGCTGACCGCCCTGCTGGACGATCCGGAGGTGCCGGTCCGCGAGCAGGCGGCGGGCAACCCCGCGACGCCGGGGGCGGCCGCCGCCCGACTGGTGGCCGACCACATGATGGTCCGGCAGGCGCTCGCCACCCACCCCGGACTGCCCGCCGAGACGTACCACCGGCTGGCGGAGGACGACATCCCCTGGGTCCGCTCCAACCTGGCGCAGAACCCCGGGATCGACGCGACGCCGATGAACCGGCTGTCCGGGGACGACGGCTACGGCGTGCGGCGTTCGCTCGCCCACCACCCGCGCGTCCCGCTCGACGTGCTCGCCCGCATCGCCCCCGTCACCAAGATCGGCGCGACCCTGCTCCCCCGGATCGCCGCCGCCGACGCCGCCGAACTCGTCGCACTCGCGGGCTCGCCGGAGCCCAAGGTTCGTGCGCTGGTCGCCGAGCGCCGTGACCTGCCGGCCGAGCTCCGCGACCGACTGATCGCCGACCCCGACGTCAGGGTGGCCAAGTCGGTGGCCCCGCACCCCGGTCTTGACAACGCCCGACTCTCCGCGCTGGTCGACCGGTTCGGACACGGAGTGGCGACCGCCGTCGCCACCAACCCCGGCACCTCGGCCGCCCTGCTGGAGCGCCTCGCCGCGCTCCGGCCGCTGGCCGGCAAGGCCCTGCGCACCATCGCCGCCCACCCCAACGCCTCCCCCGCCGCCCTGGCCGCCTGCCTGGCCTCCCCTGACCCCCGCACCACCTGGGCGGCGGCCGCCAACCCCGCCCTGCCGGTGGCGGTGATGGCGGAGCTGGCCTCCGCGTGACGGACGGGGCCGGTGGGCCGCCGGGGTGCCCGCCACGTCCGGGAGCGGTTGCAGTTGCGTCTCCGTTCAACCGGATGGGGGTGTGCCGCGGCCGCCCGTCCGGGAGCCTGGTGGCAACGACTCGTACGGTGGGGGGGAGCTGCCATGGGGGACGGCCGGGAACTGGTACCGGGCGTGGTGGGGGCGCTGGTACGGCTGGCCCGTGGCACGCCCGGCGGCCCGGGGCAGGCGGTGGCCGAGGTGGTACGGGCCCGGCTGCGGCTGATGCCCGAGGGGGCGCGGGCGGTCACGGCGATCGAGGCCGGCCCGGACCATCCTGGGGCGCGGGCCGAGCTGGCCGCAGCCGTCACCCGACTGCTCGCCACCGATCCGGGGTTCGCGCAGTACCTGGCCACCACCGAGCTCGGCGGGCCGACCGATCCGACCACCGTCCAGCTGCGAACCGGACCGACGGCGGGCCCGAGCACCGTCCAGCTGCGAACCGGACCGACGGCGGGCCCGAGCACCGTCCAGCTACGGACCGGCCGGGGTTCGGACCCGACCACCGTCCAGCTGCGGGTCGACCCGGCCACCGGCGGCGCCCGGCCCCTGGCCGCCCGGCGCGGCAACACCGGCGTCCTCGTCACCCTCGCCCTGGTCCTGATCGCCGCACTGGTCGCGCTCGGGATCCACCTCGGCTCGCGCCCGCTGCTGAGCCCCACCGGGCCCGACTTCGCCCACGCCGCCCGGACCATCCGCGACCCGTCCCGCGCGCAGAGCGTGCTGCCGGACACGGCCGCGATGCCGGGCGGCTGGCGGGTGGAGGGCGCGCCGCGCTCCGGGACGGGCAGCGGGCCGGACGTGCCCTGCCTGCTCCCGGACGCCTGCGACCGGCAACTCGCCTACGCGACCGTGACGTTCAGCGCCACCCCGCTGCCGTCCGTGCAGTTCACCGTGGTCACCTTCGCCTCCGCCGAGGCGGCCGGGCGGGCCTTCGGCACCCGGCTCGACCTGCTCGACGCCCGGGGCGACGCGACCCCGGCGGGCGTCCCACCGGTCGGCGACCAGAGCGCCGCCCGCACCCGGGGCGACTCGACGGCGGAGACGGTGGTCCGGGTCGACTCGACGCTACTGTCCGTGCACTACGCGGGCCCGGGCGCCGCGATCGCACTGCCCGGCCTGACCCCGTTCGCCCGGCTGCTCGCCGAGCGCGCCCGGCAGGCCGAGGACGGCCGGACCCCGGACGCCGCCTTCCACGCCACCGCGGGCTGACCACCAGCCCCCAGAACCGCCCCCGCCGGCCCCATCAGCCCCGCGGGCCCCTCCGGCCCGCGGGGCTTTTCCCGTGCGACCCCGCACCGCACGCCCCCGTCGCCCGAATGCGTGTATCGCTCTCTTGACTGGCGTCACGAGCACGCCATACTGGCTTCACTCCCGCTCGCACGACGAGGTGCCCGCCCATGGAGCTCTCCCCCTCGGCGCACGTGGACACGTTCTGCCGAGACCATCTCCCGCCCTTCGACCAGTGGCCAGAACTCCTCTTCGAACTACCGGAGTTGGCCTACCCCGACCGCCTGAACTGCGCGGCCGCCCTGCTCGACGACACCATCGACCGCCTCGGACCCGACCGCCGCTGCCTGCTCACCCCCACCAGTCGGTGGAGCTACGGCGAACTGCGCGACCACGCCGACCGGACAGCCCGCCTGCTCACCGAGGAGCTGGGCCTGGCCACCGGCAACCGCGTCCTGCTGCGCGGCCCCAACACGCCCTGGCTGGCCGCCTGTTGGCTCGGAGTACTGAAAGCGGGCGGCGTGGTGGTCACCACCATGCCGCTGCTCCGCGCGGCCGAGCTGACCGAACTGACCCGGATCGCCCGCCCCACCCTCGCCCTGTGCGACCACCGCTTCCGCACCGAGCTCGACCTCGCCGACACCCCCGGCCTGCGGATACTCTCCTTCGGCGGCCCCGGCCCCGAGGACCTCACCGCCCGCAGCGCCGCCCAGCGGCCCGGCTTCACCGCCGTACCGACCGCCGCCGACGACGTCGCGCTGATCGCCTTCACCTCCGGCACCACCGGCCGCCCCAAGGCCACCCTGCACTTCCACCGGGACGTGCTGGCCAACGCCGACACCTTCTCCCGCCACGTGCTCCGCCCGACCCCCGACGACCTCTTCACCGGCACCCCGCCGCTCGGCTTCACCTTCGGCCTCGGCGGCCTGCTGGTCTTCCCGCTGCGGGTCGGCGCCGCCAGCCTGCTGCTGGAGCAGGCCACCCCCGAACAGCTCGCCGAGCAGGTCGTCCGCCACGGCGTGAGCGTGCTGTTCACCGCGCCCACCGCCTACCGGGCGATCCTGGCCGCCGGGCTGGCCGACCGGCTGGCGGGCGTACGGCGCTGCGTGTCGGCCGGCGAGCCGCTGCCCGCCGCCGTCTGGGAGGCCTTCCACGCGGCCACCGGCCGGCGGCTGATCGACGGCATCGGCGCCACCGAGCTGCTGCACGTGTTCATCTCGGCCGCCGACGAGGCCGTCCGGCCCGGCTCCACCGGCCGCCCCGTCCCCGGCTACCGGGCGGCGGTCCTGGACCGGCAGGGCAACCCGCTGCCGGACGGCGAACCCGGACTGCTCGCGGTCAAGGGCCCGACCGGTTGCCGCTACCTGGACGACGAGCGCCAGCGCGAGTACGTCCGCGACGGCTGGAACCTCACCGGGGACACCTACCTCCGCGACCGCGACGGCTACTTCTGGTACCAGGCCCGCAACGACGACATGATCGTCTCGGCCGGGTACAACATCGCCGGCCCCGAGGTGGAACAGGCGCTCGCCGCCCACCCGGCGGTCGCCGACTGCGCCGTGGTGGCCGCGCCGGACGAGCGGCGCGGCACGGTGGTCAAGGCGTACGTGGTGCTGCGCGAGGGCACCTCGGCCGGCCCGGAGACGGTCAAGGAGCTCCAGGAGCACGTCAAGTGCACCATCGCGCCGTACAAGTACCCGCGCGCCGTCGAGTTCGTCCCCGAGCTGCCGCGCACCGCGACCGGCAAGCTGCTCCGCGCCGAGCTGCGCAGAAGGGCCGCCGTGACCCCGCAGGACGTGACCCCACAGGACGTGACCCCACAGGACGTGACCCCACAGGACGTGACCCCACAGGACGTCGCACCGCAGAACGTCGCACCAGCGCACGAGAAGCCGCAGGACGCGGTGCCCCAGGACGCACCCCAGGACCCGGCGCCCGCCCCGGCCGCGATCACCATCGAGCGCCGGGTCGAGTGGTCGGACACCGACGCCGCCGGGCACTACCACTTCTCCGCCGTGCAGCGCTGGGCCGAGGCCGCGGAGGCGGCGCTGCTGCGCAGGCTCGGACTGGCCGAGCTGTTCGGGCGGATCCCCCGGGTGCACTTCGAGGCCGACTACCGGGAGCGGCTCTGGTTCGGGGACGTGGTCCGCACCGAGCTGCGGGTGGTCCGGGTCGGCGGCTCCTCGCTGCACTACGCCTTCGAGGTGCACGGCCCGCAGGGGCTGGCCGCCAGCGGCCGGATGTCGGTGGTGCACTCCGCGCCGCGGGTCAAGGGTTCCGAGCCCTGGCCCGCCCCGGTCCGCCGGGCGCTCACCGAGGCCGGTCCGCAACAGCCGGAGGTGGTCGCGTGACGGCCGGGTCGCGGCAGCGGACGGCCGGAGCCCACCGCATCGCGGTGATCGGCGCCGGCCCCGGCGGGCTCTACTTCGCCGCCCTGGCCAAGCAGTTGGACCCCGGGCGTGAGATCACCGTGTTCGAACGCGACGGCCGGGACGACGAGTTCGGCTTCGGCGTGGTCTTCTCCGACGAGACCCTGGACGGCATCGCCCAGGCCGACCCGCGGGTCTTCGCCGCGATCAGCGCCGAGTTCGCCCGCTGGAGCGACATCGACATCCGCTACGCCGGCCAGGTCCGCACCAGCGGCGGACACGGCTTCGCCGCCCTGGACCGCAACCGGCTGCGCGCCGTCCTGCAAGAACGCTGCGCCGAGCTGGCGGTGGACGTGCGCTACCGCACGCCCGCCCCGCCGGCCGACCGGCTCGCCGCCGAGTACGACCTGGTGGTGGCCGCCGACGGCATCCACTCCGGCACCCGGGCCGCCCACCCCGAGGCCTTCCGCACCGAGCTGGACGAGCGGCACTGCCGCTACATCTGGCTCGCCACCGACAAGGTCTTCGAGGCCTTCACCTTCATCGTCGAGGAGTTCGACTTCGGCACCCTCCAGGTACACGCCTACCCGTACAGCGCCACCCGCTCGACCTTCATCGTGGAGGTCGCCGCCGACGCCTGGCGCCGCGCGGGCTTCGAGGCCCTCGCCGCACGGGAGTTCGCGCGCGGAGCGAGCGACCTGGCGAGCGTGGACCGCTGCGCGGAGCTGCTCGCCGGACACCTGGACGGCCACCGGCTGATCCCCAACGCCTCCCGCTGGATCCGCTTCACCACCGTCCGCAACGCCGGTTGGCGCCACCGCAACACCGTGCTGCTCGGCGACGCCGCGCACTCCGCGCACTTCTCGATCGGCTCGGGCACCAAGCTGGCCCTGGAGGACGCCCTCGCCCTGGCCGCCGCGCTGAGCGAACAGCCCACCCTGGAGGGCGCGTTGGCCGCCTACGAGGCGGAGCGGCGACCGGTGGTGGAGTCCACCCAGCGCGCCGCGCAGGCCAGCCTGGAGTGGTTCGAGACGGTGGGGCGCCGCACCGGGCAGGACGCCGACCGGTTCGCCTTCAACCTGCTCACCCGCAGCCGCCGGGTCACCTACGGCAATCTGCGGGCCCGGGACCCGGAGTTCACCGCCGCCGTGGACACCGCCGCCGGCGGCTCGCCCGGGGTGCCGCCGATGTTCCGCCCGCTGAAACTGGGCACGTTGGAGCTGCGCAACCGGATCGTGGTGCCCCCGCTGGCGACCTTCAGCTCCCCCGACGCACTGCCCAGCGCCTTCGACCGGGCCCAGCTGACCGCCCACGCGCTCGGCGGCGCCGCACTGGTGATCGCCGGGATGACGGCGGTCAGCCCCGAGGGCCGGACCACCGACCGCTGCCCCGGGCTGTGGACCGACCGCCAGGAGGGCGCCTGGGCCGAACTCCGGCGCGCGGTGGCGGCGGTGAGTGACACCCCGGTCGGCATCCAGCTCACCCACGCCGGCCGCCGGGGCGCGACGGCCGCCCCCGGACCGGACGGCATCGGCCGCCCGCTCGCCGACGGCTGGCCGCTGCTCGCCCCCTCGCCGCTGCCCTGGGACACCGGCAGCCCCGTCCCGCACGAGGCGAACGACGTCCAACTGGCGGCCGTCACGGCAGACTTCGCGGCCTCCGCCGAGCGCGCCGCCCGGGCCGGGTTCGACCTGCTGGAGCTCCAGTTCGGCCACGGGCACCTGCTCTCCGGTTTCCTCTCCCCGCTCACCAACCGCCGCACCGACCGCTACGGCGGCCCGCTCGCCCACCGGCTGCGGCTGCCGGTCGAGGTGCTGTCCGCCGTACGCGCCGTCTGGCCCGCCGGGCGGCCGCTGCTGGTCCGGATCTCGGCCGCCGACTGGGCGCCCGGCGGCACCACCGAGGCCGAGGCGGTGGCGATCTGCCGCGCACTGGGCGAGGCCGGTGCGGACGCGGTGGACGTCTCCACCGGCGAGGTGGTGGCGCACCAGCGGCCGCCGTACGGGCGCGGCTACCAGACGCCCTTCGCCGAGCTGGTCCGCACCGCCACCGGCCTGCCGACCATCGCGGTCGGCGCGATCTCCGGCCACGACGACGCCAACTCCGTGCTGCTGGCGGGCCGCGCCGACCTGGTCGCGATCGGCCGGGCCCAGCTGCACGACCCCTTCTGGACCCTGCACGCCGCCGCCGACCAGGACTACACCGGCCCCGGCGCCCCCTGGCCCGCGCCCTGGCTGGCCGGGCGCCGCAAGCCGCCAGGCCCGGGCGCCGACAAGGTCGCCCCGCGCCTGCACCTGCTGCGCGAGGCCGCCCCGCCCGTCCACCGCCGCTGGCGCCCGACCGCCCCGCCGAAGGAGTGACGATGCCGGACCTGCCCCGCTTCACCGCCGCCGCCGTCCAGGCCGCCCCGGTCTACCTGGACCCGGCCGCCACCGTGGACAAGGCCGTCGCCCTGATCCAGGAGGCGGCCGGGCACGGCGCCGAACTGGTGGTCTTCCCCGAGGTCTTCGTCCCCGGCTACCCGTACTGGAACTGGACGATGACCCCGGTCCAGGGCTCGCCCTGGTACGAGCGGCTGTACCGCGCCGCCGTGGACGTCCCCGGACCGTACGTGGACACCCTGCGCGCGGCCGCCCGGCAGGCCGGGGTGGTGCTGGTGATCGGCGTCAACGAACGCGGCCGGCACAGCCTCGGCGTGCTCCACAACACCCTGCTGATCATCGGCTCGGACGGCGAACTCCTCGGAGTGCACCGCAAGCTGGTGCCCACCTGGGCGGAGAAGCTGACCTGGACCCAGGGCGACGGCAGCTCACTGAAGGTGCACCGCACCGCCATCGGCCCGCTCGGCGCGCTGGCCTGCGGGGAGAACACCAACACCCTGGCCCGCTTCACCCTGCTGGCCCAGGGCGAACTCGTCCATGCCGCGAGCTACATCGCCCTGCCGGTGGCCCCCGAGGACTACGACATGGCGGAGGCGATCGCGCTGCGCGCCGCCGCCCACTGCTTCGAGGGCAAGCTGTTCACCGTGGTCTCCTGCTCGACCGTCTCGCCCGAGATCATCGACCTGATCGCCGGCGACGACCAGCAGGTCCGCAAGCAACTCGCCCGCCCGCGCAACGCGTTGTCCGGCATCTTCGGGCCGGACGGCCGGCCGGTCACCGAACCGCTGGTGGACGAGGAGGGCATCGTCTACGCCGAGATCGACCTCGGCCGGTGCATCCAGCCCAAGCAGATGCACGACATCGTCGGCCACTACAACCGCTTCGACGTCTTCCGACTGCACGTGGACAACCGCCCGCTGCGGCCCCTGACGCTGACCGACGAGGAAGCCTGACCGACGAAGAAGCCTGACCGACCAGGAACCGTGACCGAGGAGGAGACATGACCGACCGAGGCGACTACGACGACGGCCGGATCGGCCGGGCCCGCGTCAACGACAGCCCCGAACTGCGCGCCTACTACGATGAGTTGGCCAAACACGAGGCCGGCGCCCTGTGGACGGTGGCGAACGAGATCGAACCCTGGTACCCCCAGCCGAAGTCCGTCCCGGTGCTCTGGCGCTACGCCGACCTGCGCCCGCTGGTCCGCAAGGCCCTCCCGCTGGTGAAGGCCGACGACGCGGGCCGCCGGGTGGTGATGCTGGTCAACCCCGGACGCCGCGAACTCAGCGCCGCCGTCGGCCTGTTGTACACCGGCCTGCAGATCATGGGGCCCGGCGAGGCGATGACCGCCCACCGCCACCAGGCCTCCGCCCTGCGCTTCGTCCACGAGGGCGCCGGCGCCTGGACGATCGTGGACGGGCAGAGGCTCCGGGTCGGCCCGCGCGACTTCGCGATCACCCCCAACAGCACCTGGCACGAGCACGGCAACGAGGCCGAGGACAACCCGGTGATCTGGCAGGACGGCCTGGACATCCCGCTGGTCAACACCCTCGACGCCAACTTCTACGAAGTCCACCCGGAGCTCTACCAGCGGCCCGGCCCGGTCCCGAACTCCTCGCTGCTCAGCTACGGCGGCAACCTGCTGCCGTACGGCGTCGAGAAGTGGACCCGCCCGTACTCGCCGCTGCTCGGCTGGCCGTGGGAGCCCAGCTACCACGCGCTGTGCCGACTCGCCCGCGCCACCGAGGGATCCCCGTACGACGGCGTGATCATGGAGTACACCAACCCGGTCACCGGCGGCTCGGTGATGCCCACCATGAGCGCCCACCTCCAGCTGCTCCGCCCCGGCCAGGCGACGCACGCCCACCGGCACACCGGCTCGGTGGTCTACACCGCCGCCAAGGGCCGGGGCGTCTCGGTGGTCGCCGGGCGGCGCTTCGAGTGGCAGCAGGGCGACATCTTCGTGGTCCCGGCCTGGGCCTGGCACGAGCACGCGAACCTCGACCAGGGCGAGGACGCCTGCCTGTTCTCCTTCAACGACTTCCCGGTGATGCACTCGCTCGGCCTCTACCGCGAGGAGGCCCACCCGGACCGGCACCAGCCCACCACCCCGTAACAGGAGCCCACCCCGATGCAGCTGCTGACCTACCGCGCCGACGGCGACCCCACCCCCCGCCTCGGCGCCCGCACCGGCACCGACCGGGTCGCCGACCTGACCGCCCTCGCCACCGCGGCCGGGGCCGAACTCCCGCCCGACCTCCTGGGGTTGATCCGGGCCGGGGAGCCGGCCCTGGCCACCGCCCGGGAACTGACCGCCGGGGCGCCGGAGACCCGGCCGCTCGCCGAGGTCTCGCTGTGCGCCCCGCTGCGCCCGGGGAAGATCGTCGGCGTCGGCCTCAACTACGTGGAGCACGTGGCCGAGTCGCACCGCACCCTGGACACCGAGCGCGAACTCCCGGACCGCCCGGTGCTGTTCGGCAAGCCCGCCACCGCCGTCACCGGCCCCGGCCAGCCGATCCTGCACAACGCCGACCTCACCAAGCAGCTCGACTGGGAGTGCGAACTCGCCGTGGTGATCGGCGTGCCCGCCTTCCGGGTGAGCGAGGCGGACGCCCTGCGGCACGTGTTCGGCTACAGCATCGTCAACGACATCAGCGCCCGCGACCAGCGCCGCAGCGGGCAGTGGTTCTTCTCCAAGGGCCAGGACAGCTACGCGCCGTTCGGCCCGGTCGTGGTCACCGCGGACGAGATCCCCGACCCCCAGCGGCTCGACCTCTCGCTGCGGGTCAACGGCGAGCTGCGGCAGGACTCCAACACCCGCCACATGCTGTTCGGCATCGCCCGGCTGATCGCCGACATCTCCGCCGGCATGACCCTGGAGCCCGGCGACGTCATCGCCACCGGCTCCCCGTCCGGGGTGGGCGCCGGGATGGTCCCGCCGCAGTTCCTGCAGCCCGGGGACCTGGTCGAGGCCACCATCGAGCGGATCGGCACCCTCGCCAACCCGGTGATCGACGCCCGCTGAGAGGAGTCCGACGCAGATGACCACCTACCGGATCGGCCAGATCGTCCCCAGCTCCAACGTCACCATGGAGACCGAGGTGCCCGCCCTGCTGCGGGCCCGCGAGGCGGTCGCCCCCGAACGGTTCACCTTCCACTCCAGCCGGATGCGGATGACCAGGGTCACCCCCGAGCAACTGCGCGCCATGGACGGCGAGTCCGACCGCTGCGCCACCGAGCTCTCGGACGCCCGGGTCGACGTGATCGGCTACGCCTGCCTGGTCGCGGTGATGGCCACCGGCCCCGGCTACCACCGCGAGGCCGAGCGGCGGCTGCACCGCCGCACCGTCGAGAACGGCGCGCCCGCGCCGGTGGTGACCAGCGCCGGCGCCCTGGTCGAGGGCCTGCACACGCTCGGCGCGAGGAAGGTCGCGATGGTCACCCCGTACCTGCGTCCGCTGGCCGCGACGGTGGTCGACTACCTCGGCCGGGAGGGCATCGAGGTGCTCGACCACGCGGCCCTGGAGATCGCCGACAACCTGGACGTGGCCGCCCACGACCCGGCCCGGCTGCCCGGGATCGCCAGGGGCCTGGCGCACACCGACGCGGACGCGGTGGTGCTCTCCGCCTGCGTGCAGATGCCCTCGCTGTCCGCCGTCGCGGAGGCCGAGCAGCAGCTCGGCAAACCGGTGGTCTCGGCCGCGATCTGCACCACCCACCAGCTGCTGCGCGCCCTCGGCCTGCCCGCCGTCGCCCCCGGCGCCGGGCACCTGCTCTCCGGCGCCTACGCGTGACCGGAGCCCGATCCACGACCGACCCGCACCCGGCAGTAGTGCCGTCGCTATGATCATCACCAGCCGTCGGGGAGGAGGGCCCGCGCATGCCGGAGAGCACGACCCGGCCCAGTTCCCTGATCAACACCGTCTACGGCGAGTTCGTCCGCCGCCTCGGCGGCTGGATATCGATCGCCGACCTGATCGCCCTGATGGCCGAGCTGGACGTCGACGGCCCGGCCGTCCGCTCGGCCATCTCCCGGCTGAAGAAGGCCGGCACCCTGCTCCAGGAGCGCCGCTCGGCCACCGGCTACCGGCTGGCCCCCGCGATGGACCCGGTGTTCGACGAGGGCGACCGCCGGATCTTCCACAGCCTGGAGCCCGCCGAACTCGCCGACGGCTGGGTGGTGGCGGTCTTCTCGGTGCCCGAGGCCGAACGCGCCCACCGCCACCAGCTGCGCTCGCGGCTCAGCTGGCTCGGCTTCGGCAACGCCGCCCCCGGCGTCTGGCTGGCGCCCGCCCGGCTGCTGCCGGACGCCCGCCGGCTGCTGGAGCGCCTCGGCCTGAGCGCCTACGTCCACCTCTTCCTCTCCGCCGAGTACGCCGGCTTCGCCGAACTCCGTACGGCGGTGGCCGGCTGGTGGGACCTCCCGGCGATCGAGGCGCAGTACGCCGCCTTCACCGACGCCTGGCGCCCGGTCGCCGAGCGGTCGCGCGGCTCGGCGCGGATCGACCCGGTCGAGGCCTTCCGGGCGTACGTGCCGATGCTCACCCAGTGGCGCCGGCTGCCGTACCTGGATCCGGGGCTGCCCGCGCCGCTGCTGCCCGCCGACTGGAACGCCGTCCCGGCCCGCGCCGTGTTCACCGAGGTGCACGGTCGGCTCGCCGAACCGAGCCTGCGGTACGTCGAGAAGGTCACCGGTCTGTCCCACCCCCAGGAGCTGCCATGACCACCCAGGGCCCGACCCCCGCCCCCACCCCTGCCCCGGCCGACCTGCTGATCCGGGCCGCCGCCGTGCACACCCTCGTGCCGGGCGAGCCGCCGCAGCGGGCGATCGCCGTCACCGGCGGCCGGATCACCGCCCTCGCCCCCGAGCCGGACGGCCTGGACGCCCTGGTCGGGCCGGGCACCGAGGTGGTGGACGCCCCGACGGCGACCGTGCTGCCCGCCTTCGACGACACCCACACCCATCTGATCCTGGCCGGGCACAGCGTCCACGGCGTCCCGGTCCACCGGGCCCGGGACCTCGCCGGGTTCCTGGAGCTGATCCGCGAGCGCGCCGCCTACACCCCCGCCGGGCAGTGGATCGTCACCACGGTCAACTGGCAGGAGGTGCTGCTCGCCGAGCAGCGGATGCCGACCACCGAGGAGCTGGACGCCGCCACCGCCGACCACCCGGTACTGGTGCGCCGCGGCGCGTACAACATGGTGCTCAACTCGGCGGCGCTGCGGCTGGCCGGGATCGACGAGTCCAGCGAGGCGCCGGACGGCGGGGTGATCGAGCGCGACGAGCGGGGGCGGCTGACCGGCCGGCTGATCAACCGGGCGATCGAACCCGTCGAGCGGGTGCTGCCCCGGCCGACCCCCGCCGAGCGGATCGAGGGCCTGCGCGCGGCCTCCGCCGACTACGCGGCCACCGGGATCGGGACCGTGCGCGACTGCCTGGTCCCGGTCGAGGACCTCGACGTCCTGGACGCGGCCCGGGCCGAGGGCGCGCTCGCCGTCCGGGTCCGGGCGCTGGTCTCCGGCTTCGCGGCGCGCACCCCCGAACAGGTCGACGCGCTGCTGGACCGGATGGACGGCTGGCGCGCGGACGGCCGGGACGACGACCGACTGCGGCTGTGGGGCGTCAAGTTCGGCATCGACGGCGGCTTCGAGGCGGGCGCCCTGGAGCAGCCGTACCAGGGGCAGCCCTGCTACCACGGGCGGTTGCTCTGGGAGCCGGAGCAACTGCTCGCCGCGGTGGAGCGAGTGGTCGGGCGGGGCTGGCGGGTGGGCGTGCACGCCTGGGGCGACCGCGGGCTGCGGGTGCTGCTGGACGTCTTCGAGCAGGTGGTGAAGCGCCACCCCGGCCTGCCGCCGGGCACGCTGGTGGTCGAGCACGGCGGGCTGGCCCGGGCCGACCAGCGGGCCCGGGCGGTCGCGCTGGGCATCCCGGTGACGGTGCAGCATCCGCTGCTGCACGACGGCGCGCTCACCCAGCAGCGCGCCTGGGGCGAGGAGCGCACCGCCGCGCTGTTCCCGCTGCGCGAGTGGCTGGACGAGGGAGCCCAGCTCTCGGCCGGATCGGACTTCCCGGTCGGCCCCTACGGCGCGATGGTGTCGGTCTGGGGCATGACGACCCGCGGCACCACGGCCGGGGTGGTCGGCGCCGAGCACGCGATCGGGCGGGCCGAGGCGATCGCCCTGCACACCGTGAACGCGGCCCGGCTGACCGGCGAGAGCGCCGAGCGCGGCAGCCTGCGGCCGGGGGCGTTCGCCGACCTGACACTGTGGCCGGTCGACCCGCTGGACTGCCCGGAGGCGGCGCTGCGCGGTCTGCTGCCGCTCCGGACGGTGGTCGACGGATGTACCGTGCACGGAGGATGACGGCCTTACCGTGCACGGAAGTTGACGGTTCGTCAGGCCGCGATGAGCTCCCGCAGGTCGACGCCGCGGTGCAGGGCGCGCAGGTCCTCGTGCAGGGTGGACGGCGGGACGACGAGCACGCCGCCGCGGGCGTGGTCGAGGCAGTAGCGGGCGACCGAGCCGCGCAGCAGCCGGCGGAGTCGTCCGCGCGCCGAGCCGTGCAGCCCGGCGCTGATCACCAGCAGGTCGCCGGGCCGGTCGGCCAGTTCGGTCAGCACCGGTCCGGCCTCGCCGCGCATCACCAGCGGCTGCACCGGCAGGCCGATCGGCAGGCCGCCGAAGGCCTGTCCGAGCGCGCTCTCCAGCCGGGCCCCGGCGGCATCCTGCCAGGCACGGAGCAGCGGCGGGCAGGGCCGGGCGCGGTAGTTGCGCTCGCCGCCGACCGGGGTCCAGGCCAGCACCGGGACCAGGACGGCCTGTCGGGCCCGGGCCTCCTCCGCCGCCCGGTGCAGGGCGGTCAGGCTGTGCAGGGAGCCGCTGACTCCGACGATGACGCGGGCGCCGTCCGACATGATCCTTCGCTTTCCGATCTCAAGCCTCTTCAGTGACTGGGATTATGCTGCCACACTCCCGCCTGAGCCTACAAATCAAAGGCATTCACTGAATATCGCCTTGCATCGACACCGCCCGGACCGCCCTGCCGGGCTCAGACCGCCCCGCCTTGCCGGACCTCCTGGAGCAGCCCCCAGGTGAAGTCGGCCGTCCAGGAGTCCACCCGCCCGTCCGCGCCGGGCGCCGCGAAGTCCAGCCGGAAGCGGGTCGGCGCGCTCCCCTCCCGCGGCACGGCCCCCGGGAATGCCACTCCCACGTCGTCCACCACGCAGCCCCACGGCTCCAGGTCGGCGACCGTGCGCAGCTCGGGCACGGGGGCACCGGCCGCCCGGACCAGCCACTCGTTCAGCACCGGCGCGCCGATCCCGGCCGGCCCGACCAGCACCTCGAAGCGCAGCTCCGGCCAGAGCGGCAGCGCCCACTGCCGGGCGGTGCAGGCGAGGTCGCCGATCCGCCGCGGCGGGCTCGCCTCCGGCGGCCCGAGGACGGCGGCGTACCGGGCCGCGCCGCGCGGGAACCGGGGCGCCCGGACCATCGCCTGCCAGCGCCTGTTCGCCTCCCGCATCGAGGCCCGGGTGGCACCGAGCCGCCGCACCGCGTCCTCGACCAGCCCGGGGTGGTAGTCGGCCATCCGGCGCAGCAGGAAGAGCTGGAACTCGGTGACCCCGAACCCGTTGATCGCCATACCGGCAGGCTAAGGCGTCTCCGACCCCACCCCAACGCTTGTATTCGCGCACCTGTTCGATTCACGGCGTACGCTGGAGCCATGCACGGCACCGTCCACCTCCAGCCCTCGCTGTTCGAAGAACTCGACGAAGCCGCCGACATCCGGCTCGGCCCGCTCGACGGCGTCCAGCGCCTGCCCCTCGGCGACGGCGCCTGGCTGGACGTGCTGCCCGGCTGGCTGTGCGGGGCCGACCGGCTGTTCGAACAGCTGGTTTCGACCGTCCCCTGGCGGGCCGAACAGCGCGAGATGTACGAGCGCACCGTCGACGTCCCCCGGTTGCTCGCCTCCTACGCCGCCGACGCCGAACCGCCGCACCCCGTCCTCGGCGCGGCCCGGACGGCACTGAGCCGGCACTACGCGCCGGAGCTGGGCGAGCCCTTCCGCACCCTCGGGCTGTGCTACTACCGGGACGGCCGGGACAGCGTGGCCTGGCACGGCGACCGGATCGGGCGCGGCGCCCGCGAGGACACCATGGTGGCGATCCTGTCCGTGGGCGAGCCGCGCGTCCTCGCCCTGCGGCCGCGCTCCGGCGGCGGCGCGGTCGTCCGCCGGCCGCTCGGCCACGGGGACCTCGTGGTGATGGGCGGTTCCTGCCAGCGCACCTGGGAGCACGCCGTCCCGAAGACCGCCCGCCCGGTCGGCCCGCGGATCAGCATCCAGTTCCGTCCGCACGGGGTCGCCTGAACGGCCCGTTTGCCGCTCCCCCGGCCGCCGTCCGGGGGGCGGATCGCCGGGAGCCGTACGAGGTGCCCGACCATTGCCGGGCCGCCGATGCCCTTCGCGGTGACCCGCGGCGCCTACGGCTCCAGGCGGGAGTCGTCGATGTCCACAGTGGCGATCCCGGGCGGATACAGCTCCGGGCGGGCCGTCAGGATCAGGTGCTGTAGCGGCCGCACCGGCGTCGGCAGACTCGTGGTGATCGCATGCGCCAGATCCGCACCTCCGTAGCCGTCACGGACCATCGTCGCCACCACCACGGCGGTGCTCGCGTCCAGCGGCTCGAACTCCAGCGCGGGCAGAGCCATCACCGCGTGCGCGGCGCCCTCGCCCTTGACCTCCGCCTCGACCACGCACAGCACCGGGACCAGCAGATGCTGGAACGGGCTCTGCAGGGCGGAGTCCACGATCCGGTGCAGACGCGGATGACCGGCAGCCAGTGCGGACAGGGCACTGGAATCCAGGATGATCACGCGCTGCGCCGGGGGGCGACCTTGGCACGGGCGTCCGCCGCGGCGATCTCGTACACCCGCTGCAGCAGGTCCGGGCCCTCGTCCAGCTCCGCGTCGGAAAGGGTCATCCCGAAATGCTCCCGCAACAGCCGACGGCCCTCGGCGACGCGCTCCGCGATCTGCTCCGCCGTGGGCTGCGCCTCCACCAGCAGGGCCACCTGGGCACCGATCGTGGTGCCGCGGGCCACAGCGAGGGCGGCCAAACGGTCACGCGTATCAGGGGAGACCTTGATCGTCGCATCAGCCATAGCGAGATCGTACACCGCTGGTGTACCAGCGGTGTACCGATCTGTCCCCGGCTTCGGAAAGGCCACCCGGCCTCGCCTGCCGGGCAGTCCGAGGCGTGCGCTCACCAGGGCGCCGCCCGGCATCAGTCCTTGACCGCGCCCGCCAGCCCGGACACCAGCTTGCGCTGCACCGCGATGAAGAACACCAGCACCGGCACCGTCATCAGCGTGGACGCCGCCATGATCCCGCCCCAGTCGTTCTCGTCCGGCTTGAAGAACACCAGCAGCGCGGAGGGCAGCGTCTGGTTCTGGGTGGCGCTGATGATGAAGGTCTTCGCGAAGACGAAGTCGTTCCAGGCCGCGATGAAGGAGAACACGCTGGTCGCGGCGAGGCCCGGGGCCACCAGCGGCAGCAGGATCCGCCACAGGATGCGGGTCCGGCTCGCCCCGTCGATCTGGGCGGCCTCCTCGATCGAGACCGGAACGGCCGCGACGAAGCCGCGCATCATCCAGATCCCGAACGGCAGCGAGAACGCCAACTGCACCAGCACCAGCGAGGCCAGGGTGTTCAGCCCGAGGCCCGGCGCGAACCGGCCGGCGTCACGGAACATGAAGAACAGCGGGATGGTCAGCGCCTCGACCGGGATCATCTGGGCGATCAGGAACATCACCATGATCGTGGTACGGAACCGGAACCTGAACCGGGTCACCGCCACGGCCGCCAGGAACACCACCACCCCCGACAGCACCACCACCGACAGTGCGACCACCAGGCTGTTCACGAAGTACCGGCCGAAGCCGTCCACGCTGAGCACCTGACGGAAGCTCTCCAGCGTCGGGTGGGCGGTCCAGGGCCTCGGGTCGAGCGACTGCACCTCGCCCTTGGGCTTGAAGGCCGAGAGCGCCATCCAGAAGATCGGGAAGGCGGTGACCACGGCCAGCAGCACCGCGCCGGCGTTCGCGGCGAGCCGCCACCGCGTACGGGAGTTCACAGTTCGTTCCCCGTCCGTCGCAGGGTGCGGATGTACAGGACCGTCGGGATCACCAGGACCAGCAGCATGATCACGCCGATCGCCGCGCCCAGCCCGTACTGCGAGGAGGCGAAGGCCTTCTGGTACGCGTACACGTTGAGCACCAGGTTCTGGCCGGCGATGCCGCCGCCCTCGGTCATCACATAGATCTGGGTGAAGACCTTGAAGTCCCAGATCACCGACTGGATCACCACGATGGTCAGGATCGGCCGCAGCATCGGCGCGGTGATCCGGCGGAAGGTGGTCCAGGTGCCGGCGCCGTCCAGGGCGGCGGCCTCCATGACCTCCTCCGGGATCGCGCGGATGCCGGCGTAGAGGGTGACCATCACGAACGGGTAGGAGTGCCAGACCACCACGGCGCCGACGATCAGGAACGCCGTCCACTTGTCGTAGAACCAGTTGAACTCGTGGAAGCCGCTCAGCCCGAGCCGCACCAGGGTGTGGTTGACCAGCCCGAGGTTGGTGTCGAACAGGAAGCTCCACACCGTCGAACCGGTCATCGCGGGCGCCGCCCAGGCGGCCATCGCCGCCGTGGTCAGCACCAGCCGCGGCCAGCGGCCGACCCTGGTCAGCAGCACCGCGAGGGTCGCGCCGACGGCCAGCGTGGCGACCACGCAGAAGGCGGCGAAGCCGACCGTCTGCAACAGCACCGTCCAGAACTGGCCGTCCTCAAGGATCTTGGCGTAGTTGCCGAGGCCGACGAAGGAGGTCGGGGCGCCGCCGGAGGCCTGGGCCTGCCCGAAGTCCAGCACGGACAACAGGCCGAGCTGGTAGATCGGGTAGGCCACCAGCGGGATCAGGATGACCGCGGCCGGCAGGAGCAGCAGCGGGGGCCGTCGGCGCCGGCCGCCCGGGGGTGCGGCCGGCGCCCTGCCGCCACGGCGCCGCTGCGGGGAGGCCGGCGCCGACGGGGCGGTCGTGGTGGATGCGGACACGTGCGGGACCTGCTCTCTGCTCGGCGGGTCGGTGCGCTCGGCGGGTCCGTGCGCGCGGCGGGTCAGCACGCACGGCGTCAATGCGCGGGGTCAGCGCGCGGCGAAGGCCGAGTTGATCTGCGCCGCGGCGTCGGCGGAGGCCTTCGCCACGTCCGCCTTGCCGGTGACGACCTGCTGCAGCATGGTCGGGATCACCGCCTGGGCGTCGATCTGCGCCCACGCCTGGTCGAGCGGCACGAAGCGGGTGCCGGCCGCGATGGTGTCGGTGAACGGCTTCAGGAAGGCGTCCTTCGCCCCGACCCTGCCGCTGACGGACTTGAGCGTCGGCAGGTTGCCCATCGCGTCGTACATCTGCTCCTGGTACGACGGGCTCGCCAGCAGCTCGGCGAACTCCACCGCCAGCGTGCGGTGCTTGGCCGCCTTCATCACCCCGAGATGGTTACCGCCCGCGAAGGCGGGGGCGATCGAGCCGGCCTTCTCCCCGGGCAGCGGCACCACGCCGTACTTGCCCTTGACCGGGCCCGCGTCCACCTTGCTGCGGTTGGAGTTGACCAGGATCGCCATCGCCGACTTGCCGGCCGCGAACAGGTCGACGGTCTTGCCGCCCGTCAGGTCCGCGCACTGCTGGGCGGGGCAGCCGTCCGGGCCGAACAGGTCGGTGTAGCGCTTGATCCCGGCCTGCGCGGCGGGCGAGTCGATGGCGGCCTTGAAGGTGGAGCCGTTCGCGGCGGCGAGGTCACCGCCCGCGTCCCAGACGAACGGCAGCGCGCCGTAGGTGTACTTGCCGCCGACCGCGATGCCGTAGGTGTCCGGGTGCGCGGCGTGGATCCTCCGGCCGGCCTCGACCAGTTCGGCGTACGAGGCGGGCGGGTTGAGCCCGGCCTCGGTGAACAGGTCGGTGCGGTAGTACAGGGCGCGCACGCCCACCCACCACGGCAGTCCGTAGGTCCTGCCGTCGACCACCGCGGTCTTCGCGATCGCCGGGTCGAGGTCCCCCTTGTCCTGCCACTTGTCCAACTCGGCGCCGATCTCCGCCAGTCCGCCGGCGGCGACGTAGCCGGGCAGGTCGGTGTTGCCGAACTCGACCAGGTCGGGAGCGCTGTTGGGGTCGTTGAAGGCTCCCTTCATCTTGGCGGCGCGGGCCGAAGCGTCGGTGTCGATGTAGCCGACCTTGACGGTGACGCCCTGGTGGGAGGCGTGGAACTCGTTGACGGCCCTGGCCACCACGGCCTCCTTGGCCGCGTTGCCCGCCTCGTTGTACAGCCACACCTGGAGCGTGCCGGTGCGGTCGTCGGCGGCCCGGTCGCCGACCGGCGCGGCGGTGCCCGGAGCGCAGGCGGTGGCGGCGAGGCAGCCGGCGGCGAGCACGACGGCCGCGGCGGCCCGACCGGTGAGTCGCGGCATGAGTCGCATGGGTGGAGACCTCCCCTCCCGACAGCTGCCGCCGAGACGTGCTCCGCCGGGGACGGGCGCGTCGAAGCAGGCCCTGACCGGGGCCGATGGTGGGTGAGTGGTGGGGTGGACGGCAGGGCGCAGCGCCTCGGGTGGGCGACGCCGCCTGCTCGATGGCAGGGACGTTAGGCGGGGGCGATCGGCCCCAACAAGAGGCCGTTCACGAAGTTTTGCACTGCACAACGTTGTATCGAGGATGCGCCGTTCCGGACCCGAAGGGGTAGTTTCTGACAACCGCCGCCGACGCGCGGGGGAACACCAGCGGAACCGGACCAGGGAACGGACCCATGACGGAGACGTCACCCAAGAAGCCCAGCTCAGCAGCAGAGTCGGCCCCGACAGAGTCGGCCTCAGCGGAGCCCGCGCCCGCGGCAGCTCCCGCGCCCGGGTCGAAGCCGACGACCGAACGCAACCAGTCCTCCTCGCTGCGCCGCGCGCTCGCCGTCCTCGGCCACGTCCGGGACCACGGCGACGGGCGCGGCGTCCCGCTCGCCCAACTCGCGGACGCGCTGGGCCTCAACAAGAGCACCGTGCTCCGGCTGGCCGGCCCGCTGCTCGACGAGCACCTGCTCGAACGGGACCGCGAGACCGGCTGGTTCCGCCTCGGCCACGGCTCGCTCCGGCTCGGCCAGGCCTACCTGACCACCCTCGACCTGCGCAGCGTCGCCGCCGAACACCTGCGCCGGCTCCAGCGCGAGGCCGGTGAGACCGTCCACCTGACCGTCTGGCAGGCACCCGGCATCGTCTACCTGGACAAGGTCGAGGACGAGACCAACGTCCGGATGGCCTCCCGGGTCGGCAGCCGGGCGCCCGCCTACTGCACCGCCACCGGAAAGGCGATCCTCGCCTGGCTGCCCGAGGAGGCGGTCACCGAAGTGGTCGAGGCCGGACTGCGCCCGGTCACCGCCTGGACCATCGCGGACGAGCCCCGGCTGCGTGCCGACCTCGCCCGGATCCGCGCCCGCGGCTACTCGATCGACGACCGGGAGAACGAGCCCGAGGTGCGGTGCGTGGCCGCACCGATCTTCGACCACACCGGCGAGGTGACGGCGGCCCTCTCCGTCTCCGGCCTCACCTCCCGGATGACGGCCGCCCGGGTCCGCGCCCTCGGCCCGGTCGTCGCCCAGGCCGGCCTGCGGATCTCCCGCGAACTGGGCTCCGACCGTCAGCCGTCCTGAACTCCCGCCCCCACAGCCGGAAACGCGGACGGGGCCCGGCACCCGTGAAGGCGCCGGACCCCGTCCGACTTTGGAGCGCCAGGCCCGGATCGCACGGACTCTTCCTACTGAAAGTAGGACGTGCTCTGGTAGCACCGCTGACGCCTGACGAGGAATCAACTCCCTCGCGACAGAAGGAATACTAGCAGCTCAACGACCGTGCGACGAACCACGGCCGATCACCGCGACCCACCCCGGTCCACCCGGTCACGGCCCAGGAACGCGGACGGGGCCCGGCACCCGTGAAGGCGCCGGACCCCGTCCGACATTGGAGCGCCAGGCCCGGATCGCACGGACTCTTCCTACTGAAAGTAGGACGTGCTCTGGTAGCACCGCTGACGCCTGACGAGAGATCATCTCCCTCGCGACAGGAAGTACAGTAGCAGCCCCGTGATCACGAACCCAATCGGAGGCGAACCCGGCATGGCGACCGCTCGACCGGAGACCGTTCCGTACGCGGACGGACGGCTGTTGGACGTCCACCGCCCCACCTCCACCGCCACCTCCGGGCCCGCCCCCGTCGTCCTGCTCTGGCACGGCTCGGGCCCCGACGAGCGCGACGTGCTGCACACCCTCGCCCAGGAGGCCGCCGGGCTGGGCCTGTTGGTCCTCGTTCCGGACTGGCGCCCCGACCTGGCCGACGGCGGCCGCGCCGACCTGCTCGCCTCGCTGGCCTTCGCCCGGCGCAACGCCGCCGGGTACGGCGGGGATCCGGACCGCTTCGTACTGGCCGGCTGGTCGCTCGGCGGCCGGGAGGCCGTCGCGGTGGCCACCCACCCGGACACCGCGGCCGAGCTGCGCCCCACCGCCGCCGTCGGCATCGCCTCCGCGTACGGCCGCCCGGCGACCACCACCGGCGACAGCCCGCTCGAGCAGCTGGCGGCGGGCCGGTCCCCGGTGCCCGTCCTGCTGGTGCTGGGCACGGCCGACGAGGTGGTGCCCGCCGAGCCGACCCACCAGCTGAGCGCTGCTCTGACCAAGCACATGTCGACGGTCGAGCTGCTCGAACTCCCCACCGACCACGCCGGCGTGGTGATGACCGTCTACGACCCCGGGGCCCGCCGCTGCGTGCCCGCCACCGACCCCGCCGCCCTGGCGGCCGGGCGGCAGACCGCCGCCGTCCTCGCCCGGGCGGCCGGGCTCCGCTAGACGATCCGGGAGGGCGGCTGTCCCTGCTGGTCGTCCCCGATGAGTCGCCGCCCGACCACCTTGTCCTGAAGGCTAGTTGCCCGCGACCAGGTCGCGCAGCCCGGAGCCGCGCTCCAGCGCCTCCAGGTCCCGCTGCAACGCCGGGCGCGGCACGGTGAGCACCGGGCAGGTCGCGTGCCGGACGCAGTAGGCGGTGACCGACGGCCGGATCAGCCGGGAGAGGCGGCTCCGCTCCCGGCCCGCGCCGAGCACCAGGACGTCCCCGGGCCGGTCCGCGCAGCGCACCAGGGTGTAGGCGGTGTCGCCGCGCACGGCCTGGCAGCGCAGCCGGGCCCCGGCGTGGCGTCCGGCGAAGGCCTCGTCGAGTGCCCGCCGCAGCCGGGCGACGGCGGCGTCGCGACCGGCGCCGACCACGGGCGGGCAGACCGAGCGGCGGTAGCCGAGCTCCTCGCCCGGCGGGGTCCAGCACAGCACCGCGAGCACCTCGGCGTCCGTCCGCCGGGCCTCGGCCACCGCGCGGTGCAGGGCGGCGAGACTGCCGAGCGAGCCACTGACGCCGACCACGATCCGGCCGTCGTCGGCACCGTCCGCACCCGTGTCCGTCATGGCCCGCCCCCGTCTCTCCGCCCGCGTCGTCCGCGCCCGTCCGCGCCTGCTGTCGTTCCACCGCGCCGCGCTCCGCGGCGCGTCACCCCAGCAAAAACGGTCCGCGACGGCCGGCCGAGCCCGTTGACACGGCTCTGACGCGCCGCCCGGTGTTCCGTACGCGTCCCTGATGCCGACAGGAGGGCCGGGGAGGGAGGGCGCGGTCAGGCCTCGGGGGCCTCCGCCTCCCACAGGTCGGCGAACATCCGGTCCAGGTGCTCCTCGCCGATCGGCGGGACGGGCAGCGGGTGGGTGGCCTGGGTGCGGAAGCCGTCCAGCAGCAGGGCGAGGTAGCGGCGCCAGAGGTCGGGGCGCAGTTCGGTGGTGGCGGGCAGGGCGCGGCAGAGCGGGCCGAGCAGGAAGAGCAGGTCCATGGTGACCACGTCGCGCCGCATGGTGCCCTGCTCCTGGGCGCGGGCGATCAGGGCGCCGACGGTGACGGCGTGCCCGCGGCTGATCTCGAGCATGCCGGGGATGCTCGGGATGGCCTGGGTGACCAGGTCGTTGATGCCGCGGTCGGCGGCGACGAGCGCGAAGATCCGCCCGAAGTACTCCTCGAGGCCGGTCCAGGCGTCCTCGGCGGCGAGCGCCTCCCGCCCGGCTTCGGCGAGCCCGGCTCCGGCGTCCGCGAAGACCTCGGCGATCAGCGCCTCGCGGGTCGGGAAGTGCCGGTAGAGGGTGGCGTTGCCGACCCCGGCCTCCTTGGCGATCTGGTCCAGCGGGACGTCGAGGCCCTGCCGGGAGAACATCCCGCGGGCGGCGGCGAGCAGCAGGTCGCGGTTGCGCTGGGCGTCGCGCCGGAGCCGTCCCGGAGGGTTCGCGCTGCTCGGTGCCATGGGCAGACCCTAGCAACCGCGCGACTGCCCGGGCGCTCACCGGCCCGACGGCCGGCGCCCGGGCGTGCTGCGGGTGGGGGCGAACCGACGGTGGGCGGCTGGGGGGCGTCCGAGCTGTGACACCGCTCCCGGTGAGCCCGCGGCCCCGGCGGGAGGAGCCGCCGGGGCCGCGGGCTCACCGGGACGGATCAGCAGGTCTGGTCGATCAGGGAGAACGTGGCGTAGTGGTCGCCGGTGTAGTAGTCCTCCTGGCTCTGCTGGCCGGTGATGATCCGCCGGGCACCGCGCGTCGGCGCGCCCGGGGTGATGACGGTGTACTCGTGGTAGTACCCGTACGACTGGCTGGGCAGGACGCTCTCTCTGTTCTGGAACACCACGCCGTCCTGCGAGTACGGGAACGGCCCGTCCGAGGCGATCAGGTTCAGGGTGTCGGTGGCCTCCGGCGGAAGCGCGGTCAGGCACACGGTGCCGCTCACGTCGGCGTGCGCGTCGGTGGCGACGGCGACGGGAGCGAGGGTCATCATGGCGACGGCGGTGATGGCGGCGGCGCGGGTCTTCCACGCGCGTAGAGTGCGAGTCATGCCCATCAGTGTGGCGAGCCACGGACAACTCCGGAAGGCCTGAATCAACTTTTTACCGGCGGGTAACTCACTTGTCCCACCAGCGACTTCATGCGTACGTCGGCCCCGGAGGCCGCTCCTCCGGGGCCGTCCACGAACCGCCCGGACCGTCCATGGGTCGACCGCCGTCGAACTGATCGCGTGGGCCGCTGTCGCCCCGCTCACACCTTCACAGCCCTCCCACAACACCCCGTCCGCGCCGCATAGAGTGGCGCACCGGGTCGGGCGGGAACGATCTCTGACGGGGTGGACATGGACAGGCACGCGGGCACGGGCACCAGTACGGGGGCGGGCGCCTCGCCGACCGCCCACCAGCTGATCGGCCTGCTGGTCGACCCGGGCGGCTTCCGGAGCTGGGACGGACCGACACCGGCCCCGCCCGCCGACCCCGACTACCGCGCCTCGCTCGACCGGGCCCGCGACCGCACCGGCCTGGACGAGGCCGTACTCACCGGCCTCGGCCTGATCGACGGCCGGCCGGTCGCCCTGATCGCCTCCGAGTTCCGCTTCCTCGGCGGCTCCATCGGCGTCGCCACCGCCGAACGGATCACCCGGGCCGTCGAACGCGCCACCGCCGAACGCCTCCCGCTGATCGCCCTGCCGGTCTCCGGCGGCACCAGGATGCAGGAGGGCTCGGCGGCCTTCCTCTGCATGCTCCGGATCACCGCCGCCGTCCAGGCGCACCGCGCGGCCGGCCTCCCCTACCTCACCTACCTGCGCAACCCGACCATGGGCGGGGTCTTCGCCTCCTGGGGCACCCTCGGCCAGCTGGTCTTCGCCGAGCCGGGCGCCCGGCTCGGCTTCCTCGGCCCCCGGGTCTACGAGGAACTGCGCGGGGTGGAGCTGCCGCCGGACGTCCAGCGGGCCGAGACCCTGGCCGGGCACGGGCTGGTGGACGCCGTGGTCCCGCCGCAGGAACTGCGCGAGCTGCTCCGCCGCACACTCGCCGTCCTCGGCAGCACCCCTCCCCCTTATCAGGGCACCCCCCTCCACCGGGGCACCCCTCTCCCCGGCAAGGGCACCCCCGAGGAGCCCGCCGGGACCACGCCCCCGGACCCCTGGGACTCCGTCCGCCGCACCCGCCGCCCCGACCGCCCCGGCACCCGTGAGCTGCTGCGCCGCACCGCCGAGGAGCTGGTGCTGCTGGATGCCCCCGGCGGCCGCGAGGGCGCCCTGGTCCGCGCGCTCGCCGTGCTCGGCGGCCGCCCCGCCCTGGTCGTCGGCCAGCAGCGGCAGGGCGCCGGGCCCGAGCGCCCCTTCACCGCCGCCGACCTGCGGGCCGTCCGGCGCAGCGCCCGCCTGGCCGAGCAACTGGGCCTGCCGTTGGTCACCGTGGTGGACACGGCGGGCGCCGAGCTGTCTGCCCGGGCCGAGCTGGAGGGGATCGCGGTCGAGATCGCGCACTGCCTGACCACCCTGCTCGCGCTGCGCACCCCCGTCCTCGCGGTCCTGCTCGGCCAGGGTTCCGGCGGCGGCGCGCTGGCGCTGCTCCCGGCCGACCGGGTACTGGCCGCCGGGCACGCCTGGCTGGCGCCGCTGCCGCCGGAGGGCGCCTCGGCGATCGTGCACCGGGACGGCGCCCACGCCGCCGAGCTGGCCCGGGCGCAGGGCATCGGCGCCGGGCGGCTGGCGGCGGTCGGGCTGGTGGACGAGGTGGTCCCCGAGCTGCCGGACGCCGCCGAGGAGCCGGCGGCCTTCTGCGAGCGGCTGGGCGCGGCGGTCGCGGCGGCGCTCGGCTCGCTGTCGACCGCCGGCGAGGCGGACCGGCTGGCCGCCCGGGCCCTCCGGCACCGGCGACTCGGCGACCTTCGGTGATCCCCGGCGGCTTTGACGACCGTCGGTGACCTCCGGATCACCCCGGGCTCGGAAACCACTGCGGAGCGTGACCGATTCCTGTGGCGCCGGGCACAGATCGTCAGTACCCAAAGTGCTGTGACCGGATCGTCGGGTGACTGACGCCGCCCTCAAACGGTGAGTGCGCTCACAGGCGAAAAGCCGCTACGACGAGCCCTAGTAGTGATCCGGGGTGCCCGCCCGGCCCCCGGGCCGGTCGCCGCCGGACCGACGCCCGACCCGCACCCGCCCGACTCGGAGCCCGTCCGATCGGCCCCGTCCGGGCAGCCCTTCGAATCCACGGCCACCGCCGCGGGTACGACGGTGCGTCGTAACAAGGGGGTCTTGGCGACGGCCGATCCGGTCTGCCAACAATGGCTCTCGTCGCCAGCCGCACCGGCTCCTGTCCCGCCGGTCGACGGCTTACCGCCGAGTCGCGCCCCACAACCGCAACGGCCCCTGTCCGGCCCGTGGTCCTGGGTGGGGCACGACTCGGCCCAACCTGATTGAGGTCCTGTTCTACATGCCCACTTTCAAGCTCCGCATGCGCACTTCCGCCGCGATTCTCGCCGGCGCCGCTGGTCTGACCGCCCTGGGCGCGGGTGTCCTGCCCGCCACCGCGAACGCCGCCACCGCCTCCCCGCAGGCCATCGCCGCCCAGATCGTCCCGGCGAACCAGCTGGCCTCGTTCAGCCAGATCATCTCCCACGAGTCCGGCTGGAACGTCACGGCGACCAACCCGAGCTCGGGCTCGTACGGCCTGGGCCAGGCGCTGCCGGCCTCCAAGATGGCCTCCGCCGGTGCGGACTGGAAGACCAACCCGGCCACCCAGATCAAGTGGGCGCTGGACTACATGAACACCCGCTACGGCAGCCCGAACGCCGCCTGGGCCTTCTGGCAGAACCACCACTGGTACTAAGCCGACCGACCACCGGCGTACCGAACTTCCACCCGTCTCCTGACCACTCCCCCCTCACCCCGGGGGTCGGACAGGGACCACCGGGGTGACCCAGGAGGGCCCGGGCCCGCGCGATCCGCGTGGCCCGGGCCCTCCCGTGCGTTCCCCCCCGCCCGACGCTGCCGGCCTCCTCCCGGGCCCCGCGAGCCGCGGCCACGCCCTCAGAGCTCCCCGGTGAGCCCCAGCAGCTCCCGCATCCGCGCGTACTTGGCGGCCAACCGCTCGGCGGTCGCCCGGTCCAGCGCGGCCAGCCGGGCCGGGTCGGAGTTGTGCGCCAGGTCCGCGCGCTTGACCAGCAGCGCGCCCGGCGTGGCCAGGATGCGCGCGGTGTACGCCTCCACCGGCTCCTCGGGCCGCCGGGTGAGCGCGTCCACGATCGCCTTGGTCGCCTCCGGCAGCGCGGCCCCCGCCAGCCACTCCCGGCTCAGCCGGTCGTCCTCGACGGTGTCGTGCAGCCAGCCCGCCGCGATCTGCGCCTCGCTGCCGCCGCGCGCCGCCGTCCCGCCGGCGACCGCCGCGATGTGCTCGGCGTACGGGTGACCGTTCTTGTCCAGCTGCCCCCGGTGGGCGCGGCGCGCGACGGCCTCGACCTCGGACAGGCTCAGGTACTGGTCCTCCATCCGCTCATCGTAGGTCCGCCCCCGACGCCGCCGCGGGCCCGGACCCCTTGATCAACACCTCGACGGCCACTGGTTTACTCCCTCGGGGGGTTCTGGCGGTGCCCGTGGTCCGGGGCCCTCCGGCGGGCGATCCCCGCCGCACCCGGCAGACCCGTCCGAGCGATCCGAGGAACCATGCCCGACCTCCACCCGCTGCTGTCCGCCTTCGCCCCGATCTGGGCTCTCACCGCGGTCGGGTACGTCGTCGCCCGCGCCGGACTGCTCGGACCGCAGGCGGAGCTGGTGCTGACCCGCTTCGTCTTCCACGTCGCGATGCCGGCCGCGCTGTTCCTGATGATCTCCCGCACCCCGCTGGGGAGCTTCGCCAACCCGTCGATGCTCGCCTTCGCGGCCGGCACCACCGTCGCCACCGCCCTCGGGCTGCTCGCCGGACGGCTGCTGTTCCGCCGCAAGCGCGGCGAACTGGCGATCGGCGCGATGGCCTCCGGGTACGTCAACTCCGCCAACCTCGGCATACCGGTGACCATGCAGGTCATCGGCGACGCCTCCTTCGTCGGCCCGGTGGTCCTCTTCCAGATCCTGGTGGTCACCCCCGCCGTGCTGACCGTCCTGGACAGCGGCGCGGCCGGCCGCCGGGCCCTGCTCACCCTGCCGCTGCGCAACCCGGTCCTGATCGCCACCGCCCTCGGCGCCGTCGCCTCCGCGACCGGCCTGCGGCTGCCCGCCGAACTCCACCACTCCGCCGACCTGCTGGGCGCCGCCGGAGTGCCCACCGCCCTGGTCGCCCTCGGCATGTCACTGCACAACCGCCCGGCCGCCGAAGGCCGATCGCTGCGCGCCGAGGTCGGACTGACCGTCGCGGTGAAGACCCTGGTCCAGCCGCTCGTCGCCCTGATCATGGCCGGCCCGGTGCTCCACCTGCCCACCCACCAACTGCTCACCGTGGTGCTGTTCTCCGCCCTGCCGACCGCCCAGAACGTCTACACCTACGCCCGCGAGTACGGGCAGGGCACCGACCTCGCCCGGGACACGGTGCTCTGGTCGACGCTGGTCTCGATGGGCACCCTCTCCGCGATCGCCTGGACCCTGCGCCCCGCCTAGGGATCCTGCCGGGCGGCGGCCACCACGGAGGTCATCGCCTCCAGGAAGCGGCGGGCCGTCGCCAGCTCCGCCGGGTCGAACCGGCCCATCTCCGCGACCAGGTCGCCGATCAGCCCGCCGAAGAAGCCCTCGCCCAGCTCCATCGCGCGCTGCTCCACCACCAGCCGCACCTTCCGCCGGTCCCGCGGATCGCGCTCACGGCGGATCAGGCCGAGCCGCTCCAGCCGGTCGACCAGACCGGTGGTCCCGGCCGAGTTCAGCCGGAGCGCCTCGCCGAGCCGCCCCGGGGTGACCACCTCCCCGGCGCGGGCCGCGTCCAACAGGTGGATCAGCGCCCGCAGATCGGTCGGGTGCAGACCGCTACGGGTCGCGAACTCGGCCCCGAACAGGTCGAGTTCGACCGTCAGACCGCGCAGCAGGTGGACCAGCCTCATCGACTGCTCAAGCTCGGACACCCTGTCGTCCTTCCTCGGACACTCCCGTGCCACTATTCTCTCGTTCGGCGAGATACTTGTCCAGCGAGTGATCTGCCGGTGATCCCGCACGCGATCACACCACGCCCCCCGGAGGCCCATGATGTCCGACCTCAGCACCACCTCCCCCTTCCTCGCCGCCTACGACACCCTCCTCGCCCGCTGGCCCGTCCCGGTCGAAGCCCTCACCGTCCGGACCGCCCACGGCACCACCCGCGTCAACGCCTGCGGCCCCGCCGACGGCCGCCCCCTCGTCCTCCTCCACGGCGGCGGCGCCACCTCCGCCATGTGGTTCGCCAACGCCGGCGCCTGGGCCGGAGCCGGCCACCGCGTCCTCGCCGTCGACCTCATCGGCGACCCCGGGCGCAGCGTCCACGACGGCACCCCGCTCGGCAACGTCCCCGGCCTGCTCGGCTGGCTGGACGCCGTCCTCGACGGCCTCGGCGTGCGCGAAGCCGACCTCTGCGGCCACTCCTACGGGGCCTGGACCGCCCTCGAGTACGCACTCCACGCCCCCGCCCGGGTCAGCCGTCTCGCCCTCCTCGACCCCACCCAGTGCTTCACCGGCTTCCGCCCCGGCTACCTCCTGCGCGTCCTCCCCCTCTTCCTCCCCCGCCGCACCCCGGACCGGGCCCGCTCCTACCTCGACTGGGAATCCGGACCCGGCCCCGGACCGGACCCCGACTGGCGCGAGGTCTACGCCCTCGGGTACGCCGACTTCCCCGCCTCCCCCGTCATCACCGGCCCCCGCCCCACCGCCGCCCGGCTCAGCACCCTCACCACCCCGGTACTCGCCCTCTACGCCGCCCGCTCCCGCACCCACGACCCCCACCGCACCGCAGAAGCCACCCGCCGAGCCCTCCCCCACGCCACCGTCACCACCGTGCCCGACGTCTCCCACCACACCCTGCCGACAGCCGCCGCCGAAACCGTCAACCACCAGGTCCTCACCTTCCTCACCCAGGGCCGCACCTGACCCGCCCGTACCAGAAGTAGACCCGGCCGACTTCCTGCTGTCGTGGTGGAGGCGTTCAACGGGGTGTGGTGGGGCGTGGCGGCCGGGGCGCCCACGAGGTGGCCAGCGGCACCGACGGTGCGAGCGATCCGGACGACGTGATCCGGGCCCTGCGGTGGCGCACCTGACGGCCTTCGGCACAATGTCGGGGTGGACCAGTTGCAGACCCTGACCTGGCAGTACGTCGCCGGACGCGTCGATCCCGCGGACCTTCCGATGGCGGCCGCCCACCTGCTGGTCGAAGGCTTCGACTCCCCCGCCCTGCGGGACCTGGCCGGCCGGGCCCGGGGCGACGGCACCCGCGAGGTCTTCCGCGAAGCGCTGGCCGAGCTCGGCACGGCCCTGCCCGACGAGCGGACGGCCGAGCGCTGCCTGATCCACCACTTGGCGGGCCGGCTGGTGGCCGGGGAGCTCACCCCGGCCACCGTGGCGGGCGAGGTCTGGCTCCTCGCCATGGAGGGTGGCACCGGGGCCGAGGCGGAGTTCCTCGACGCCATCGGGCCCGAGTACCTGATCGACCTCCTGACGGACGGACCGAGCGAGCGGTACCTCGCCTGGGAGGACTCGGTCCGCTCGGCCGCCGCGCGGCTGTGCCGCGCCGAGGCGCCGCTCCGGTAGCGCACGGAGCATCACGGCATTCGGCGGCCGGAAACCGACCCACCGTTCAAGTCTCTTGCCCCAGAGGACACTTGGCGCTGGCACACTGTCGCCGCGCAGCCGCCCCACTCCCACGCCTCTCCCCTGGAGCAGCCATGGCCGTGTTCCTCCGACGCCTCGCCCCCGCGGCGGTGCTCGCGCTCGCCGCCCTGACCGTCGCCCCGAACGGTGCGTCCGCCGCGGACGTGCCGACCCCGACGCCCGCCGCCTCGCCGGGCGCGCACCTGGGGCTGACCTGGACGGTCCTGGAGCAGCGCGGCAGCTCGGTGCACGTCGGCACCGACAGCGCCAGCAACCCGTACCTCGGCGACACCGACCCCGGCACCGAACTGCCGGTGCTCTGCATCCGGGTGGACGGCCGCCCGGCCCCGGACGGCATCCCGGCCACCGGCTTCCACAGCTGGGCGGGCGGCGAGGTCGCCGCGACCGGCCCGACCGCGGGCTCGGACCTGACCAGCCGCGACGTCGCCGACGGGCTGTGCGCGGACACCTTCGGAGGGGACTGGCGGATGGCCGAGTTCCACGACGGCGAGGGCTGGTCGCTCTGGGCGACCGGCATCCTCCCCGTGGGCACCCGGTTCTGGACCGCGATCGACGACCAGCCGGCCGACCCCTGGAGCTGACCCGGCCGGACCGGCCCCGGGGCGGTCGTTCCCGCGCCACCGCCCCGGGCGCCCGCGCCGGATCTCAGTAGATCAGGTAGCCCGGGCGGTGCCCCTCGTCCTCGATCTCCCCGGTGGCCTGGGCCCGCAGCTTGCGGGACAGTTCCTCCAGGG
This sequence comes from Kitasatospora sp. NPDC096128, assembly GCF_040303105.1. NCBI lineage: Bacteria > Bacillati > Actinomycetota > Actinomycetes > Kitasatosporales > Streptomycetaceae > Kitasatospora > Kitasatospora sp. NPDC096128. The sequence continues at coordinate 214,146 of NZ_JBEOSP010000012.1, forward strand.
CCCGGGAGGCCGCGACCTCCTCGCCGATCCTGGCGAGCGGACGGTCCTCCGCGCTCTTCTCGGCCTCACCGTGCGCGCTCAGGCCCGGCGCCCGGGCGCCCGTCAACCTGGCGTCGCACACCGTGTGCACGCCGTCTTCGTCGAAGCTGAGCTCCACGTCCCACTGATTGTGCATGGCCACACCTCCTGGCGCAGACCCCCGTCGCGCCGGTCCGGGCCGCCCGGACGGTGGGCCCGTGGCGGCCGCTCACACCAGCGTGCGCCCGCCCCGCCCGTACCGGCAAGCCCGGCGGCCACCCCCCGCTCCCAGCCCCCACGGCCGCGCCCGATCGGCCCGGCCGCCGCCCCGGCGGTACGCTGACGGAAGCGCGCCGCGACCGCCGTCCCTCCCCGGAACCGCCGGCGCGGCGCGGGGCAGCGACAACCTGGTGGTCCCTCCGTGGCGGTCTTCCTCCTCGCTCTGAGCGCGGCCTGCTGTCTGGGACTCGGCTTCGTCCTCCAGCAGCACGCGGCGCAGCGGGCCCCCCGTGCCGACCTGCTGCACTGGCGCCTGCTGCTGGACCTGATGCGGATGCCGGAGTGGCTGCTCGGCACCGGGTTCATGGTCAGCGGCCTGCTCCTCTCCGCGCTCGCGCTCAACCAGGGCGAGGTGTCCCTGGTCGAGCCGCTGCTGGCGACCAACCTGATCTTCGCCATGGCGCTCTCCCGGGTGCTGACCCGTCAGACCCTCGGCCGCTCCGGCTGGGCCGGGGTGCTGCTGCTCGGCCTGGGGGTGACGGCGTTCATCGTGGCCGGGCAGCCCACCGGCGGCGGTGCGCCCGCCGGGGAGCTGCGCCACTGGCTGGTGGTCGGCACGGTGGTCGGGCTGACCCTGCTGCTGGTCACGCTCGCCCGACGGCTGCCCCTGTTCGAGGAAGCCACCCTGCTCGCCCTCGCCGCCGGACTGCTCTACGGCTTGCAGGACGCGCTCACCCGCACCACCACCCAGCGCCTCGACCACGACGGGCTCACGGCGGTGCTGCGCACCTGGCAGCCGTACGCGGTGGTGGTGGCCGGCGTGGTCGGGCTGCTGCTGGTGCAGAGCGCCTTCGAGGCCGCCCCGCTGCGGATGTCCCTGCCGGCCCTGACCGCGGCCCAGCCGCTGTCCGGGATCGCCTGCGCGGTCGGCTTCCTCGGCGACCGGCTGCGGGTCACCCCGGGGGCGCTGGCCTGGCAGGCGGCCGGGCTGGTGGCGATCGTGATCGGGGTGATCGTGATCGGCCGGCATCCGGCCATGCCCGGGAGCGTGCGCGACACCCTGGAGAGCATCGGGTCACCACCGGAGGACCCCTCCTCGGACGACGCCGACCCGAACCGCCGGGACGAGTAGGCCCCCCCGATGTGCTGGAGCGCCCCGGCGGACGCCGTGGTCGGCACGGTGGTCGCGGGCACCGGCGTGGCCTGCCTGGTCCGCGCCCACCGGTCCGGGCACCCGAACCGCCTCCTGCTCGCCGCACTCCCCCTGGTGCTGGGCATCCACCAACTCGTGGAGGCCCTGGTCTGGCTCGGCACGGACGACGAGCTGCCCTCCGCCCTCGCCGCGACGGCCCGCACCACCTGGGCCGTGATCGCCCTGCCGCTCCTGCCCGTCCTGGTCCCCACCGGGGTCTGGTACGCGGCCCGCGAACCCGGACACCCGACCGCCCCCGCCCACCGCCGCCTGGCCCTCCTCGCCGCACTCGGCGCAACCGTGGCGATCCCGCTCGCCACCGCCCTCGCCACCCACCCGGTGACCGCCGCCCCGCACGGCCACACCCTCGACTACTCCATCGGCATCCCGCACCCCGCCCTGCTGCTCACCGGCTACCTCATCACCACCGTCGGTTCCCTCCTCCTCAGCCCCGACCGCCTCCTCCGCCAGCTCGGCCTCCTCACCGCAGCGGGCGCCCTCGCCTGCGCCCTGCTCTGGCGGCTCGCCTTCGTCTCCACCTGGTGCGCCCTCGCCGCCCTGGCCAGCCTCCTACTCCTCCACTGGACCGGACACCCACGCACAAACCGCCACTGACCAGGCAGCCCCACCCCCAAAACCCACACCAACCCACCCCGCACCACCCCAGACCACCTCACCCACCCGCACCACCCCCTCCCCCCCTCCCCCGCCCCAACCCGCACCACCCCACCCACCCCAACCACCCCCCACCCCCTCCCCCGCCCCAGGCGAGAGGGACGCGCTGCGGGAGGGGGCGGTGGAGGGGGTGGGTGCGGAGAGGGGCGTGACGGGTGATTTTCAGACCGCCAACGG
>NZ_JBEOSP010000013.1:0-215112 GCF_040303105.1 Kitasatospora sp. NPDC096128
CAGCGCCGCCTCACACTCCGCCAACCGAGCCGCGAACACCGCACTCACCTCGGCGAGTTCACGACCCATACCGACCCACTGCGAACCCTGACCCGGGAAGACGAACACCGGGCGCACATCGGCCCGGGCCACACCTGACACCACCGAACCGGCGGACGCACCCGCCGTCAGGCTGTCCAGCCCCGCCACGAGTTCCGCGCGGTCACCGCCGACCACGACGGCCCGGTGCTCGAACAGGGACCGGGTCGCGGCCAGCGACCACGCCAGGTCGGCCGGCTCGGCCTCCGGCCGGGCGGCCACCCACTCGCGCAACCGGCCCGCCTGCCCCGACAGGGCCTTGGCCGACCGGCCCGACAGCACCCACGCGCCGACACCCGACAGCACCGGCCCGGTGGCCGGTGTCCGCGGTTCGGCGGCGTCCTCGGCGGGCGCCTCGGCGGGGGCCTCCTCCAGGATGACGTGCGCGTTGGTGCCGCTCATCCCGAACGAGGACACCCCGGCCCGGCGCGGGCGCTCCCCCGCCGGCCACGGCACCGACTCGGTGAGCAGCCGCGAGTGCCCGGCCGACCAGTCGATGTGCGGCGACGGCTCGTCCACGTGCAGTGTGGGCGGCAGTTCCCCGTGCTGGAGCGCCAGCACCATCTTCATCACACCGGCCACACCGGCCGCGGCCTGGGTGTGCCCGATGTTGGACTTCACCGAGCCGAGCAGCACCGGCCGCTCCTCCGGCCGGTCCTGGCCGTAGGTGGCCAGCAGCGCCTGGGCCTCGATCGGGTCGCCCAGCTTGGTGCCCGTACCGTGCGCCTCCACGGCGTCCACGTCACCCGCGGCCAGACCCGCGCTGTCCAGGGCGGCGCGGATGACACGCTGCTGGGAGGGGCCGTTGGGCGCCGTCAGACCGTTGGACGCACCGTCCTGGTTGACCGCCGAACCGCGGATCACCGCCAGCACCGGGTGCCCGTTGCGGCGCGCGTCCGACAGCCGCTCCACCACGAGCATGCCCACACCCTCGGCCATGCCCATGCCGTCGGCGGACGCGGCGAACGCCTTGGAGCGCCCGTCCACCGCCAGGCCGCGGGCCTGGGAGAAGGCGATGAAGCCGTCCGGGGCCGCCGTGACCGTGACGCCGCCGGCGAGCGCGAGCGAGCACTCCCCCGCCCGGACCGACTGCCAGGCCAGGTGCAGCGCCACCAGCGACGAGGAGCACGCCGTGTCCATCGTCACCGCCGGGCCCTCCAGGCCGAGCGTGTACGACAGCCGGCCGGACAGCACGCTGGTCGCGTTCCCGGTCATCACGTGGCTGTCGATGCCCTCGAACTCCGAATCGCCGTCAAGGCTCATCGCGGCGTACCCCGAGCTGTAGCCGCCGACGAAGGCGCCGGTCTGCGAGCCCCGGAGCGAGGCCGGGTCGATCCCGGCCCGCTCGAAGGCCTCCCAGGAGGTCTCCAGCAGCAGCCGCTGCTGCGGGTCCATCGCCAGCGCCTCGCGCGGGCTGATCCCGAAGAACGCCGGGTCGAAGCCGCTGACGTCCTGGAGGAAGCCGCCCTCCCGGGTGTAGGAGGTTCCGGCGTGCTCGGTGTCCGGGTCGTACAGGGCGTCGAGGTCCCAACCGCGGTCCTGCGGGAACGGGCCGATCGCGTCCCGGCCCCCGGCCAGCAGTGCCCACAGCTCCTCCGGTCCGTCGACGCCGCCGGGGAACCGGCAGGCCATGCCGACGATCGCGACCGGCTCGTCCGTCACCGCGCCGGACGGCCGGACCGGGCCGGCCGCGGCGGGCAGGTCGCCCGCCAGCTCGCCGCGCAGCAGCGCGGCCAGGGCGACGGGGGTGGGGTAGTCGAAGACCAGCGTGGCCGGCAGCCGCAGCCCGGTCTCCGTCCGCAGCCGGTTCCGCAGCTCCACCGCGGTGAGCGAGTCGAAGCCCAGGTCGGTGAACGCCCGGGTGGGCTCGACCGCCTCGGCGGAGGCGTGCCCCAGCACCACGGCCACGTGGGCCCGCACCAGGTCCAGCAGCGTACGGTCGCGCTCCTGGCCGGACAGGCCGGCCAGCCGGCGGCGCAGCGCGTCGGCCGCGTCGGCGCCGCTCACGGCCTGGGCGGCGGCCGACCGGCGGACCCGGCCCCCGGCCAGCGCCCGCCACAACGGCGGGACGTCACCGGTACGGGCGGCGCGCGCCCGCAGGTCCGCCAGGTCCAGCCGGGCGGGCACCAGGACGGCCTCGCCGCGGGCCATCGCCTCGTCCATCACGGCCAGGCCCTCGTCCGCGCCCAGGGCCGTGACCCCGGAGCGGCTGATCCGGGTCAGCAGGTGCTCGCCCAGGTCCCGGCCGATGCCCGCCTCGTGCACCCACGGGCCCCAGGCCAGCGACAGGCCCGCCAGGCCGGCGGCCCGCCGGTGGCCGGCCAGCGCGTCCAGGAAGGAGTTGGCGGCCACGTAGTTGCCCTGCCCCGGCGCGCCGAAGATCCCGGCCGCCGAGGAGAACAGCACGAAGTTCTCCAGGTCGAGACCCCGGGTCAGTTCGTGGAGGTGCCACGCGGCGTCGGCCTTCGGCCGCATGACCGCGGCCAGCCGGTCGGCGGTCAGGGTGCCGATCACGCCGTCGTCGATGATCCCGGCGGCGTGGACGACGGAGCCCAGCGGGCAGTCGGCCGGGAGCGCGGCCAGGAGCGCGGCCAGCGCGTCCCGGTCCGCGACGTCGCAGGCCACGACCCGGACCCAGGCACCGAGCTGCGCCAGCTCGGCGGCGAGCCCGGCCACCACAGCGGCGGCCGGCCCGGAACGGCTGGTCAGCACCACGCCGCGGGCCCGCCCGGTCACCACCAGGTGACGGGCCACCAGACCGCCCAGCGTGCCCGTCCCACCGGTCACCAGGAGCGTCCGGGGGCCGTCGGCGACGGGGCCCGAAGGCTGTTCAACCGCTGCTCCAGCGCCGGACGGACGGTTGAGCCGACGCCCGAAGGCACTCTCGCCGCGCAGGGCCAGCTCGGGTTCGCCGGCCGCGAGGACCGACGGGAGGAGGGCGATCCGCCCGTCCGTTCCGGCGGCGGGCAGGTCGACCAGGACCAGTCGGCCCGGGTTCTCCGCCTGCGCCGAGCGCAGCAGGCCCCGGGCCGCGGCGGCGGCCAGGTCGGCCACGGCCTCACCGCCCCCGACGGCCGCACCGCCGCGGGTGACGACCACCAGCGTGGCGGACTCCAGGCGCTGTTCGTCCAGCCACTCCTGGGCCAGGGCCAGCGCGTCGGCGGCGAGCCGGCGGGCGGCCTCCGGGACCGCCCCGGCCTCCGCGGCCTCCGCGGCCTCAGCCGTCGCCGGTGTCGCACCGACGCAGACCAGCACCACGTCCGGCGCGGCCGCACCCGCCTCCGTCGCCGCCGCGGCATCGGCCAGGCCGGCGAACGACCGGACCGGCACGCCGGCGGCCGCCAGCTCCTCGACCAGGCCGAACCGGTCGGCACCGATCAGCGCCCAGTCCCCGGCCCGGGCCTCGGCAGCGGCGATCGGCGCCCACTCCTCGACGAACAACGCGCCCGCCGCCCCGCTGTCGGCGGCCCGCAGCTGCTCGGCCGACACCGGTCGGCTGACCAACGACTCCACCGACACCACCAGGGCACCGGCCGGGTCCACGGCCGTCAGCGCCAGACCACCCCGGGCGTCGCGCCGCAGCCGGGCGCGCAGCACCGACGCGCCGCCGGCGTGCAGCTCGACCCCGGTCCAGGCGAACGGCATCCGGACCCCGTCCGGCCCGCCCTCCGGCTCCGCATCCGACAGCGGCGTGCCCTCCAGCAGGGCGGCGTGCAGGGCCGCGTCGAGCAGCACCGGGTGCAGACCGAACGCCCCCGCCTCCCGCGCCACCGACTCCGGCAGCACCACCTCGGCGAACACGTCCTCACCCCGGCGCCAGGCGGCCCGCAGACCGTGGAACGCCGGGCCGTACACCTCGGCCAGCCGGACGTCGTACACCTCGTCGACGGCGAGCGCGGTCGCGCCCTCCGGCGGCCAGACCGCCAGCTCCCCCGGCGCCCGCGAGGCCGCTTGGGCCGCCGGGGCCGGGGCCACCACGCCGCTCGCGTGCTGCGCCCAGCCCTGCTGCGCGTCGGCGGTATCGGGGCGCGAGTACACCTCGACCGTCCGCCGACCGTCCCCGTCGGCGTCGGCGACGACGACCTGGACCTGGACGCCGGAACCGTCGGCGGGCAGCACCAGCGGCGCCTGGAGCGTCAGCTCCTCCAGCAGACCACAGCCCACCTGGTCACCGGCCCGCACCACCATCTCCACGAACCCGGTACCCGGCAGCAGCACCGCCCCGCCGACCACGTGATCGGCCAGCCACGGGTGGCTACGCACCGACAACCGCCCGGTGCACACCAGACCCGCACCACCGGCCAGTTCGACCGCCGCACCCAGCAGCGGATGACCCACCGCACCCAGCCCCAGCGAGGCCGCGTCCTGACCGGCGCCCGCCAGCGACAGGGGCAGCATCCCCTGCGGCCAGTAACGCTCGTGCCGGAAGGCGTACGTCGGCAGCTCGACCCGCTCGGCGGCGGGCAGCACCACGCGCCAGTCGACGGTGGCGCCGCTCACGAAGGCCTCGGCGAGGGAGGCCACCAGACGGGCCGTCCCGCCCTCGTCACGCCGCAGCGTGCCGCAGACGGCCGCCGGGACGATACCCGGGCCGGCCTCGTGGGCGACCTCTTCGAGGGTGTCGTTCATCGCACCCATCAACACCGGATGCGGAGTGACCTCCACGAACACCTGGTGACCCTGGCCCGCGAGGGTGCGCACCGCACGGTCGAAGTGCACCGTCGCCCGCAGGCTCGCGTACCAGTAGCCGGCGTCCAGCTCCTCGCCCGTCAGCGTCTCGCCGGTCATCGCGGAGACCATCGGGACACGGCCCCGCCGAGGGCTGACCCCGGCAAGAACAGCGGTGATCTCCGCTTCGAGACGGTCCACCTGCGCGGAGTGCGAGGCGTAGTCCACCGCGACCAACCGGGCACGCACACCCTCGGCCTCGAACTCCGCCTTCAGCTCCTCCAGACCCTCCGGATCACCCGAAACCACCACGGCGGAAGGCCCGTTGACCGCCGCCAGCGACAGCCGCTCACCGAAGCGCGCGATCCGCTCCTCCACCACAACGGCCGGGCTGCTCACCGAGAGCATCCCGCCCAGACCCGCCAGCACCTTCAGCGACCGGGAGCGCAGCGCCACCACCCGGGCACCGTCCTCGATGCTGAGCATCCCGGCGACCGTCGCCGCCGCGATCTCACCCTGCGAGTGACCGACGACCGCATCCGGCGTCACCCCCGCGGCCTCCCACACCGCCGCCAGCGACACCATCACCGCCCACAACGCCGGCTGCACCACATCGGCGGCCTCCAGCGCGGGAGCGCCCTCGGCACCCGCCAGCACATCAGCGAGCTTCCAGTCCACATACGGCGCCAGCGCCTGCGCGCACTCCGCCAGCCGAGCCGCGAACACCGGACTCACCTCGGCGAGTTCACGACCCATACCGACCCACTGCGAACCCTGACCCGCGAACGCGAACACCGTCCGCGCACCCGGCCGCGCCACACCCGACACCACCGAACCCGACGGCACACCAGCCGCCAAGCTCTCGACGGCGCCCAGCAGTTCGGCGCGCTCGGTCCCGACCACGACCGCCCGGTGCTCGAACACCGAACGCGTCGTCGCCAACGACCACGCCACCTCCGCCGGCTCCAGCCCCGGCCGCACGGCGACCCACTCCCGCAGCCGCTCCGCCTGGGCCTCCAGCCCCTCGGCCGACCGACCCGACACCAGCCACGCACCGGCACCCGCCACCACCGGCACCGTCTCCGGCGCCTCGACGGTCTCCATGGCCTCGGCCGCCGGCGCCTCCTCCACGATCACATGGGCGTTGGTGCCGCTCATCCCGAACGAGGACACCCCGGCCCGGCGCGGGCGCTCCCCCGCCGGCCACGGCACCGACTCCGTCAGCAGTTCCACCTCACCGGCGGACCAGTCCACGTGCGAGGACGGCTCATCGGCGTGCAGCGTCTGCGGCAGCCGCTCGTGCTGCAGGGCGAGGATCATCTTGATGACACCGGCCACACCGGCCGCGGCCTGGGTGTGCCCGATGTTGGACTTCACCGAGCCGAGCCACAGCGGCCGGCCCTCCGGCCGCTCCTGGCCGTAGGTGGCCAGCAGCGCCTGCGCCTCGATCGGGTCGCCCAGCGTGGTGCCCGTACCGTGCGCCTCCACCACGTCCACATCCGCGGCCGACAGCCGCGCGTTGGCCAGCGCCGCCCGGATCACCCGCTGCTGCGAGGGACCGTTCGGGGCGGTCAGACCGTTGGACGCACCGTCCTGGTTGACCGCCGAACCACGCAGCACCGCCAGCACCTTGTGCCCGTTGCGGCGGGCGTCCGACAGCCGCTCCACCACGAGCATGCCCACGCCTTCGGCCCAGCCCGTGCCGTCGGCGTCCTCCGAGAACGCCCGGCACCGACCGTCCGCGGACAGCCCCTGCTGCCGCGAGAAGTCGACGAACATGCCCGGCGTCACCATCACCGTGGCGCCGCCGGCGAGCGCCAGCGTGCACTCCCCCGAGCGCAGCGCCTGGGCGGCCAGGTGCAGGGCGACCAGCGAGGACGAGCACGCGGTGTCGATCGTCACCGCCGGGCCCTCCAGGCCCAGCACGTACGACACCCGGCCGGAGAGCACGCTGGTCGCGTTGCCGGTCAGCAGGTGGCCCTCGACACCGGAGCCCTCCTCGCCCGCCAGGGTGAAGCCGTATCCCGAGGCGTAGCCACCGGCGAAGACGCCGGTCGCGCTGCCGTTCAGCCCCGACGGGTCGATACCGGCCCGCTCCAGGGCCTCCCAGGAGGCCTCCAGCAGCAACCGCTGCTGCGGGTCCATCGCCAGCGCCTCACGCGGGCTGATCCCGAAGAACCCCGCGTCGAACTCGGCCGCGTCCCGGACGAAGGCGCCCTGCGCCACGTAGGAGGTGTTCTCCCGCTCACCGTCCGGGTCGTACACACCCTCCAGGTCCCAGCCGCGGTCGGTCGGGAACCCGCCCACCGCGTCACCGCCCGCGTTGAGCAGCTCCCAGAACTCCTCGGGAGTGCCCGCGCCGCCCGGGAAGCGGCAGGCCATGCCGACGATCGCCAGCGGCTCGTCCGCGGCCGCGGCGTTCACCGCGACGGCCGCGCCCGATCCGGCCGCCTCGCCGGTCAGTTCACCGCGCAGGAAGCGGGCCAGCAGCAGCGGGGTCGGGTAGTCGAACACGAGGGTGGCGGGCAGCCGGACGCCGCTCACCGCGTTGAGGCGGTTGCGCAGCTCGACGGCGGTCAGCGAGTCGAAGCCCAGGTCCTTGAACGAGCGCCGGTCCTCGACCGCGTCGGCCGAGGCATGCCCCAGCACGACCGCGACCTCGGCCCGGACCACGTCGGCGAGCACCCGCTCCTGCTCGGCCCGGCCCAACCCGGCCAGTCGGCGGGCCAGTTCACCCTCGGTACGGGTTTCAGCCCCGGCTCCTCGGGCGGCGAGCCGGCGGACCTCGGGCAGGTCGCGGAAGAGCGGCACCTCCCGCAGGTCCACCGAGCCCGACGCGGAGACCAGCAGGGCCCAGTCGACGTCCATCACGGTGACGACGGCGTCCGGGCCGTCCAGTGCCCCGCCGAGGGCGCGGGCGGCGAGCTGCGGGTCCATGGCCGGCATCGGGCCGCGCTTGACCCGGGCCCGCGCCGCCTCGCTGGACTCGGCGAACCCGCCACCGCCCCACGCGCCCCAGGCCACCGACAGGCCGGGCAGTCCGCGGCCCCGGCGGTTCTCCGCCAGGGCGTCCAGGAAGGCGTTGGCCGCCGCGTAGTTGCCCTGGCCGGATGCGCCCAGCGTGGACGCGGCCGAGGAGAACAGCACGAAGGCGTCCAGGTCCAGGCCTGAGGTCAACTCGTCGAGCAGGACGGCGCCTTCGGCCTTCACCCGCAGCACGGATGCCAGCCGCTCCGCCGAGAGGCCGTCCACCACCCCGTCGTCCAGGACGGCGGCGGTGTGCAGCACCGAGGACAGCGCCGGACCGGTCCCACCGATCCAGTCCACCAGCCCGGCCAGCGCCGAACGGTCGCTGACGTCGCACGCCACGACGTCCACGCGCGTACCCCGCCCGGCCAAAGCCGCGACGGTCGCGGCGATGCCGGTGGCGGCGGGGCCGGACCGGCCGGTCAGCACCAGCCGCTCGGTGCCGCGTTCGGCCAGCCAGCGCGAGACGTGCCCGGCGATCGCGCCGGTGCCACCGGTGATCAGCACACTGCCGCGCGGCGCCCAGCGGTCCTTGCCCCGCAGCTGCGAGGCCCGGGTGAGCCGACGGCCCAGGATCCCGGCGGACCGGACCGCGACCTCGTTCTCACCGCAGCCCGCGAGCACCGCGACCAACCGGGCACCGGCCCGCTCGTCCAGCACCTCGGGCAGGTCGACCAACCCGCCCCAACGGTCCGGGTGCTCCAGGCCGACGACCCGACCCAGACCCCACACCTGCGCCTGCACCGGGTTGACCAGCGCCTCACCCGCACCGGCCGCCACCGCACCACGCGTGGCCAGCCACAGCGGCGCCTCGACCCCGACGTCACCGAGCGACTGGATCAGGGCCAGGGTGGCGGCCAGACCTCCTGCCACCACCGGGTGCTCGGGCAGCGCCGTCCCGTCCAGCGCCAGCAGCGACAGCACACCCGCCACCGAGGACGGCTCGACGGCCTCGGCCAGCAGCCCGGCCACCTGGGACCGGCTCACCAGCCCGGCCGGCACCTCGACCACCACGACCTCGGCACCACGGGCAGCCAGCGCGGAACCGTACGCCTGCCCGTCGAACCCGGCCGGAACCACCAGCACCCAGGCCCCCGACAGCACCCGGGCGTCGGGCTCGGCGACCGTCGCCCAGTTCACCCGGTAACGCCAGCCCGTGGTCGCCAGCCGGTCCTTCTCGCGGCGCCGCCAGGACGCCAGGGCCGGCAGCACCTCGCTCAGCTGCTGCCCGTCCTCGATGGCCAGCGTGTCGGCGATGCGGGCCAGGTCCCCGTTCTCGACAGCGGCCCAGAACTCGGCCTCCGCCGCACTGCTCGCGCCGTCCGCGCCGACCGCCGGCGGGGTGAGCGACACCACGCCCTCCGGCCAGAACCGCTGGTGGCGGAAGGCGTAGGTCGGCAGCTGGACCGGCGTACCGGCCGGCAGCACCGAACTCCACTCCACCGAAGCGCCGTTGACATAAGCCCGGGCCAGGCCCGCCACCAGACTCGGGACGCTCTCGTCGTCGCGCCGCTGGAGCGGGACGAACACAGCCTCCTCGTTCCCGCTGCCCGCGACGATGTCCGAGCCCAGCGAGGACAGCGAGCCGTCCGGGCCGACCTCGATGAACACCGTCACACCCTGCTCGGCGAGCGCGGCAACCGCATCCGCGAACCGCACCGCCTGACGCGTCTGCGCCGGCCAGTAACCCGCCTCGCACTCCGTCACCAGCTCACCGGTCAGCGCACCCGCCCACATCACCTGCGGACGACCGAACTCCAACCCGGCCGCCACAGCAGCGAGTTCGCCCAGCACCGGGTCCATCGCCGGCGAGTGGAACGCGTGCGAGACCCGCAGCCGCCGCACCCGACGACCCCGCTCCCGCCACACCTCCACCACCCGGTCCACAGCCTCGACCTCACCCGAGACCACCACCGACTCCGGCCCGTTGACCGCAGCGATCACCGCACCCTCGGCAAGCGTCGCAACGACCTCCGCCTCCGACGCGTTGACCGCCGCCATCGCACCACCACTCGGCAACGCCTGCATCAACCGGGCCCGCGCCGCCACCAGACGCACCGCATCCGGCAACGACAGCACCCCGGCCACATACGCGGCCGCGACCTCACCCACCGAATGACCCACCACCGCATCCGGCACCACACCGGACGCCGCCAGCACCGCCGCGACCGCCACCTCGAAGGCGAACAACCCCGCCTGCGCATACAGCGTCCGGTCCACCAGCGCCTCATCGACGCCCTCGGTCCCGAGCACCACATCCCGCACCGAGATCCCGAGCTCCAACTCCAGCAGCCCGCTCACCCGGTCGAAGACCTCCGCGAACACCGGACTGCCCTCGTACAGCCCCCGGCCCATCCCGGCCCACTGCGAACCCTGACCGGCGAACACCAGACCAACCCGGGCATCCGCCCGGGCCACACCCGACACCACCGCACCGGAGGAAACCCCGGCGGCGAGGCCCTGCAGACCCGACATCAGCTCGTCGCGCGCGGCACCGAGCACGACTGCCCGGTGCTCGAAGGACGTACGCGTCGCGGCCAGCGACCACGCCACATCCACCGGCTCCAACTCCGGCCGCGCGGCGACCCACTCCCGCAGCCGACCCGCCTGAGCCGTCAGACCCTCCGCCGTCTTGCCCGACACCACCCACGCACCCGCACCCGGCAGCACCGAGTCCGCGATCGGCGCCGCCGGCTCCGCCTCGGCAGCCTCGACGGCCTCGGCCGCCGGCGCCTCCTCCACGATCACGTGCGCGTTGGTCCCGCTGATGCCGAAGGAGGAGACGCCCGCACGCCGCGGGCGCTCCCCCGCCGGCCACGGCACCGACTCCGTCAGCAGTTCCACCTCACCGGCGGACCAGTCCACGTGCGAGGACGGCACCTCGGCGTGCAGCGTGGGCGGCAGTTCCTCGTGCTGGAGCGCCAGCACCATCTTCATCACACCGGCCACACCGGCCGCGGCCTGGGTGTGCCCGATGTTGGACTTCACCGACCCCAGCCACAGCGGCCGGCCCTCCGGCCGCTCCTGGCCGTAGGTGGCCAGCAGCGCCTGGGCCTCGATCGGGTCGCCCAGCGTCGTACCCGTACCGTGCGCCTCCACCACGTCCACATCCGCGGCCGACAGCCGCGCGCTGGCCAGCGCCGCCCGGATCACCCGCTGCTGCGACGGACCGTTCGGCGCCGTCAGACCGTTGGACGCACCGTCCTGGTTGACCGCCGAACCACGCAGCACCGCCAGCACCTTGTGCCCGTTGCGGCGGGCGTCCGAGAGCCGCTCGACCACGAGCATGCCCACACCCTCGGCCCAGCCGGTCCCGTCGGCGTCCTCCGAGAACGCCCGGCACCGACCGTCCGCGGACAGCCCCTGCTGCCGCGAGAACTCCACGAACGTCCCCGGGGACACCAGCACCGTGACACCGCCGGCCAGGGCCAGCGTGCACTCCCCCGAGCGCAGCGCCTGGGCGGCCAGGTGCAGGGCGACCAGCGAGGACGAGCACGCGGTGTCGATCGTCACCGCCGGGCCCTCCAGGCCCAGCACGTACGAGACGCGGCCCGACAGCACACTCGTCGCGTTGCCGGTCATCAGGTGGCCCTCGACGCCGGACCCGGCCTCGGCGGACCAGGAGACGCCGATCCCGTAGTTGGACCCGAAGCCGCCGGCGAACACCCCGGTCGCCGTCTCCCGCAGGGCGGCCGGGTCGATGCCCGCCCGCTCCAGCGCCTCCCAGGAGGTCTCCAGCAGCAGCCGCTGCTGCGGGTCCATCGCCATCGCCTCGCGCGGGCTGATCCCGAAGAACCCGGCGTCGAAGCGGGTCGCGTCCCGCAGGAACGCGCCCTGCGCCACGTACGAGGTGCCCTCGCGCTCGCCGTCCGGGTCATAGACGTCGTCCAGATCCCAGCCGCGGTCGGTCGGGAACCCGCCCACCGCGTCACCGCCCGAGGACAGCAGCTCCCAGAACTCCTCCGGGCTGTCCGCACCACCCGGGAAGCGGCACGCCATGCCGACGATCGCCACCGGCTCCGCGGCCTGCTCCTGCACCTCGCGCAGCCGGGCGCGGGCGTCCTGAGCGTCTGCGATGGCCCGCTTTAGGTAACTACGAAGCTTGTCCCCGTCGGACACGGTCGTCTCCCAGCAGTGGTTTTTCGGGCAAAGTCAGGGGCGGGCTGCCCCGCGCGCACGGAACGCGCGGGACAGCCCGGTTCGAGCAGAGCCCCTCAGGGCCGGACAGGCGTCACTCGAGCTCGTCGACGAGAGCGAACAGCTCGTCGTCGGTCGCGCCCTCGAGTTCCGCTTCGCGCCGCTTCTTGCTCTTGTCGGCGGCCTGGTCGCCGATGGCGTCCAGCAGCCGACGGAGTCGGTCGGTGGCCTCCTCGCGCACCGGGTCGTCCATCGACCCGGTACGCAGGGCGGCCTCGAGCCGGTCGAGCTCGGCAAGGATCGGCACCGACACCGCTGCGTCCGAGACAATCTCGGTTCGCAGCCAGCTGGCAAGGGCGTTCGGGGTCGGGTAGTCGAACACCAGCGTGGCCGGCAGTCGAAGACCCGTCGCGCCGTTGAGCCGGTTGCGCAGTTCGACCGACGTCAGCGAGTCGAAGCCCAGGTCGTTGAACGCGCGCCGGTCCTCGACCGCGTCGGCCGAGGCGTGCCCCAGCACGACCGCGACCTCGGCCCGCACCAGGTCGGTGAGCACCCGCTCCTGCTCGGCGCGGGTCAGCCCGGTCAGCTGACGGACCAGTCCGCCCTCCTCGCGGACCGCGGCACCGCCGTCGGTGCGCGCGGCGGCCAGCCGACGGATCTCCGGCAGCTCCCGCACCAGCGGCATCTCCCGCGGATCCACCGGGCCGGGCGAGGCGACCAACTCGGCCCAGTCGACGTCCATCACCGTGACGACGGCGTCCGGCCCGTCCAGCGACTCGCCCAGGGCCCGCACCGCGAGCTGCGGGTCCATCGCCGGCATCGGGGCCCGCTTGACCCTCGCCCGGACCACCTTGCTGGACTCGGCCATGCCGCCGCCGGCCCAGGCACCCCAGGCGACGGTGAGCGCGGCCAGACCGCGGCTGCGCCGGTTCTCCGCCAGGGCGTCCAGGTAGGCGTTGGCCGCCGCGTAGTTGCCCTGACCGGCTGCGCCCAGCGTGGACGCGGCCGAGGAGAACAGCACGAAGGCGTCCAGGTCCAGGTCCGCGGTCAGCTCGTCCAGGAGCGCCGCGCTCGCCGCCTTCGCGGCCAGCACCGTCTCCAGACGGTCCACCGACAGCCGGTCCACCACCCCGTCGTCCAGGACTGCCGCCGTGTGCAGCACCGAGGACAGCGCCGGACCGGTCCCACCGATCCAGTCCACCAGCCCGGCCAGCGCCGAACGGTCCGTCACATCACAGGACACGACGTCCACCCGCGCGCCCTGCCCGGCCAGCTCCGCGACGGTCGCCGCGATGCCGGTGGCGGCGGGGCCGGACCGGCCGGTCAGCACCAGCCGCTCCGCACCGCGACCGGCCAGCCAGCGCGAGACGTGCCCGGCGATGGCACCCGTGCCACCGGTGATCAGCACACTGCCGCGCGGCGCCCAGCGGTCCTCACCCCGCGGCTGCGAGGCCCGGGTGAGCCGACGGCCCAGGATTCCGGCGGACCGGACCGCGACCTCGTTCTCGCCGCAGCCCGCGAGCACCGCGACCAACCGGGCGCCCGCCCGCTCGTCCAGCACCTCCGGCAGGTCGACCAACCCGCCCCAGCGGTCCGGCTGTTCCAGGCCGACGACCCGGCCCAGACCCCACACCTGCGCCTGCACCGGGTTGGCCAGCGCCTCACCCGCACCGGCCGCCACCGCACCACGCGTGGCCAGCCACAGCGGCGCGGAGATCCCGGCATCGCCCACTGCCTGGATCAGGCTCAGGGTGGCGGCCAGGCCACCGGTCACCGCCGGGTGCTCCGGCAGCACCGTCCCGTCCAGCGCCAGCAGCGACAGCACACCCGCCACCGAGGACGGCTCCGCGGCCTCGGCCAGCAGCGCGGCCACCTGGGACCGGTCCACCAGCCCGGCCGGCACCTCGACCAGGACGACCTCGGCACCACGGGCAGCCAGCGCGGCCACGCTCTGCCGCGTCAGGTCATCGGCCGAGCCGGTACGGGCGGCGACCAGCCAGGTGCCGGAGAGTACCCGGGAGTCGGGCTCGGCGATAGCCGACCAACCGCCCCGGTAGCGCCAGTTGGCCGTCAGCGACCGGTCCTGCTCGCGACGTCGCCAGGACGCCAGAGCGGGCAGCACCGCGCCGAGCTGCTGCTGGTCCTCGATCGCCAGCGTGTCGGCGATGCGGGCCAGGTCCCCGTCTTCGACGGCCGCCCAGAACCGGGCCTCCGCCTCGGTGCTCGCACCGTCGCCGCCCACCGGGGACACCGTCGGCAGCGTCAGGATGCCCTCCGGCCAGAACCGCTGGTGGCGGAAGGCGTAGGTCGGCAGCTCGACCGGCGAACCGGCCGGAAGCACCGGACTCCACTCCACCGAAGCGCCGTTGACGTACGCCCGGGCCAGGCCCGTCACCAGGCTCGGAACGCTCTCGTCGTTGCGCCGCTGGAGCGGGACGAACACAGCCTCCTCGTTCCCGCTGCCCGCGACGATGTCCGAGCCCAGCGAGGACAGCGAGCCGTCCGGGCCGACCTCGATGAACACCGTCACACCCTGCTCGGCGAGCACGGCAACCGCATCCGCGAAACGCACCGCCTGACGCGTCTGCGCCGGCCAGTAACCCGCCTCGCACTCCGTCACCAGCTCACCGGTCAGCGCACCCGCCCACATCACCTGCGCACGACCGAACTCCAACCCGGCCGCCACAGCAGCGAGTTCGCCCAGCACCGGGTCCATCGCCGGCGAGTGGAACGCGTGCGAGACCCGCAGCCGCCGCACCCGGCGACCCCGCTCCCGCCACAACTCCACCACCCGGTCCACAGCCTCGACCTCACCCGAGACCACCACCGACTCCGGCCCGTTGACCGCCGCGATCACAGCACCCTCGGCGAGCGTCGCAACAACCTCCGCCTCCGACGCGTTGACCGCCGCCATCGCACCACCACTCGGCAACGCCTGCATCAACCGGGCCCGCGCCGCCACCAGACGCACCGCATCCGGCAGAGACAGCACCCCGGCCACATACGCGGCCGCGACCTCACCCACCGAATGACCCACCACCGCATCCGGCACCACACCGGACGCCGCCAGCACCGCCGCGACCGCCACCTCGAAGGCGAACAACCCCGCCTGCGCATACAGCGTCCGGTCCGCCAGCGCCTCATCGACGCCCTCGGTCCCGAGCACCACATCCCGCACCGAGATCCCGAGCTCCAACTCCAGCAGCCCGCTCACCCGGTCGAAGACCTCCGCGAAGACCGGGCTGCCCTCGTACAGCCCCCGGCCCATCCCGGCCCACTGCGAACCCTGACCCGCGAACACCAGACCAACCCGGGCACCGGCCCGCGCCACACCCGACACCACCGACGCCGCCGACACACCGCCAGCCAGGCTCCGCAGACCCGACATCAGCTCGTCGCGCCCGGCACCGACCACCACAGCCCGGTGCTCGAACACCGAACGCGTCGTCGCCAACGACCACGCCACATCCACCGGCTCCAACTCCGGCCGCGCGGCGACCCACTCCCGCAGCCGACCCGCCTGAGCCGTCAGACCCTCCGCCGTCTTGCCCGACACCACCCACGCACCGGCACCGGACACCACCGGCGCCGTCTCCGGCGCCTGGTCGGCCTCGGCGGCGGCCTCGGCGGCGGCCTCGGCGGTCGGGGCCTCCTCCAGGATGACGTGGGCGTTGGTGCCGCTCATGCCGAACGCCGACACACCCGCACGCCGCACCCGGCCGTCGGCCGGCCAGGCCACCTGCTCGGTCAGCAGCCGCACCTCGCCCGCCGACCAGTCCACGTGCGAGGACGGCACCTCGGCGTGCAGCGTCTGCGGCAGCCGCTCGTGCTGCAGGGCGAGGATCATCTTGATGACACCCGCCACACCGGCCGCGGCCTGGGTGTGGCCGATGTTGGACTTCACCGAGCCGAGGAGCAGCGGCCGGTCCTCCGGCCGCTCCTGGCCGTAGGTGGCCAGCAGCGCCTGGGCCTCGATCGGGTCGCCCAGGGTGGTGCCCGTTCCGTGCGCCTCGACCACGTCCACGTCGGCGGCGGTCAGTCGGCCGCTGGCCAGCGCGGCCCGGATCACCCGCTGCTGCGAGGGACCGTTCGGCGCGGTCAGACCGTTGGACGCACCGTCCTGGTTGACCGCCGAACCACGCAGCACCGCGAGGACCTTGTGCCCGTTGCGCCGCGCGTCCGACAGCCGCTCCACCACGACCACGCCCGCGCCCTCGGCCCAGCCCGTGCCGTCGGCGTCCTCGGAGAACGCCCGGCACCGGCCGTCGGCCGCCAGGCCCTGCTGGCGCGAGAAGTCGATGAACGTGCCCGGCGTCGCCATCACGGTGACACCGCCGGCCAGGGCCAGCGAGCACTCGCCCGAGCGCACCGCCTGGGCGGCCAGGTGCAGGGCGACCAGCGAGGACGAGCACGCCGTGTCGACCGTCACCGCCGGGCCCTCCAGGCCCAGCACGTACGAGACCCGGCCGGAGAGCACGCTCGTCGCGTTCCCGGTCATCACGTGGCCCTCGGCGCCGGAGTCACCCTGGCTCGCCAGCGTCACACCGAAGCCGTAGCCCGAGGCGAAACCGCCCGCGAACACGCCGGTCGAGGATCCGCGCAGCGAGGCCGGGTCGATACCCGCCCGCTCCAGCGCCTCCCACGAGGTCTCCAGCAGCTGACGCTGCTGCGGGTCCATCGCCAGCGCCTCACGCGGGCTGATCCCGAAGAACCCCGCGTCGAACTCCGCCGCGTTCCGCAGGAACGCGCCCGACTGGGTGTACGAGGTCCCGGCGTTGCCGCGCTCCGGGTCGTAGAAGCCCTCCAGGTCCCAGCCGCGGTCGGTCGGGAACCCGCCCACCGCGTCACCGCCCGAGGACAGCAGCTCCCAGAACTCCTCGGGAGTGCCGGCCCCGCCCGGGAAGCGGCAGGCCATGCCGACGATCGCCAGCGGCTCGTCCACGACCGGGCCCGTGACCGCGGCCACCGGGGCGGCGGCAGCCGCCACCTTGCCGGTCAGTTCGCCGCACAGGAACTCGGCGAGGACCGTCGGGGTCGGGTAGTCGAACACCAGCGTGGCGGGCAGTCGGATGCCGGTCGCGGCGTTGAGCCGGTTGCGCAGTTCGACGGCGGTCAGCGAGTCGAAGCCCAGGTCCTTGAACGCGCGCCGGTCCTCGACCGCGTCGGCCGAGGCGTGCCCCAGCACGACCGCGACCTCGGCCCGCACCAGGTCGGTGAGCACCCGCTCCTGCTCGGCGCGGGCCAGCCCGGCCAGCCGGTGCGCCAGCTCGCTCTCACTGCGGACCACGGCGGCCGTGGCCCCGCCGGCCGCGGCCAGCTGACGGATCTCGGGCAGGTCCCGCACCAGCGGCCGCTCGGGCAGGTCCGCGGCGCCGGGCCCGGAGGCCAGCTGCGCCCAGTCCACGTCCATCACGGTCACCAGCACGTCCGGCCCCTCCAGCGCCTCGCCCAGGGCCCGGGCGGCGAGCTGCGGGTCCATGGCGGGCATCGGGCCGCGCTTGACCCGGGCCTGCACCACACTGTTGGACTCGGCCATGCCGCCGCCGGCCCAGGCTCCCCAGGCGACGGTGAGCGCGGCCAGGCCTCGGCTGCGCCGGTTCTCCGCCAGGGCGTCCAGGTAGGCGTTGGCCGCCGCGTAGTTGCCCTGCCCTGCGGCCCCCAGTGTGGAGGAGATCGAGGAGAACAGCACGAAGGCGTCCAGGTCCAGGTCCGCGGTCAGCTCGTCCAGGAGCGCCGCGCTCGCCGCCTTCGCGGCCAGCACCGTCTCCAGACGGTCCACCGACAGCCGGTCCACCACCCCGTCGTCCAGGACGGCGGCGGTGTGCAGCACCGAGGACAGCGCCGGACCGGTCCCACCGATCCAGTCCACCAGCCCGGCCAGCGCCGAACGGTCCGTCACATCACAGGCGACGATCTCGACCGTGGAGCCGGCCGTCGCGAACTCGGCGGCGAGCGCTGCCGCGCCCTGAGCGGCGGGGCCGGAGCGGCTGGTCAGCACCAGCCGCTCGGTGCCGCGTTCGGCCAGCCAGCGCGAGACGTGCCCGGCGATGGCACCCGTGCCACCGGTGATCAGCACGCTGCCGCGCGGCGCCCAGCGGTCCTTGCCGCGCGGCTGCGAGGCGTGGGTGAGCCGACGGCCCAGGATTCCGGCGGACCGGACCGCGACCTCGTTCTCACCGCAGCCCGCGAGCACCGCGACCAGCCGGGCACCGGCCCGCTCGTCCAGCACCTCGGGCAGGTCGACCAACCCGCCCCAGCGCTCCGGGTGCTCCAGGCCGACGACCCGGCCCAGACCCCACGCCAGTGCCTGCACCGGGTTGGGCAGCGCCTCACCCGCACCGGCCGCCACCGCACCGCTCGTGGCCAGCCACAGCGGCGCGGAGATCGCCGCGTCACCCAGCCCCTGTACGAGGGCGAGCGTCGCCGCCAGGCCACCGGTCACCGCCGGGTGCTCCGGCAGCGCCGTCCCGTCCAGCGCCAGCAGCGACAGCACACCCGCCACACCGGCCGGCTCGACGGCCTCGGCCAGCAGCCCGGCCACCTGGGACCGGCTCACCAGCCCGGCCGGCACCTCGACCACCGCGACCTCGGCACCGCGGGCAGCCAGCGCGGAACCGTGAGCCCGCCCGTCGAACCCGGCCGGAACCACCAGCAGCCAGGCCCCCGACAGCACCCGGGCGTCGGGCTCGGCGACCGTCGCCCAGTTCACCCGGTAACGCCAGTTCGCGGTCAGCGAGCGGTCCAGCTCGCGGCGCCGCCAGGACGCCAGCGACGGCAGCACCTCGTTGAACGGACGGTCACCGTCCACCGCCAGCGTGTCGGCCAGCTGGGTCAGGTCCCCGCCCTCGACGGCCGCCCAGAACCGGGCCTCCGCCTCGCTGCTCGCACCGTCCCCACCGGCCACCGGCATCGCCAGGATGCCCTCCGGCCAGAACCGCTGGTGGCGGAAGGCGTAGGTCGGCAGCTCGACCGGCGAACCGGCCGGCAGCACCGAACTCCACTCCACCGAAGCACCGTTGACGTACGCCCGGGCCAGGCCGGTCACCAGGCTCGGAACGCTCTCGTCGTTGCGCCGCTGGAGCGGGACGAACACAGCGTCCTCGTTCCCGGTGCCCGCGACGATGTCCGAGCCCAGCGAGGACAGCGAGCCGTCCGGGCCGACCTCGATGAACACCGTCACACCCTGCTCGGCGAGCACGGCGACCGCATCCGCGAACCGCACCGCCTGACGCGTCTGCGCCGGCCAGTAACCCGCCTCGCACTCCGTCACCAGCTCACCGGTCAGCGCACCCGCCCACATCACCTGCGGACGACCGAACTCCAACCCGGCCGCCACAGCAGCGAGTTCGCCCAGCACCGGGTCCATCGCCGGCGAGTGGAACGCGTGCGAGACCCGCAGCCGCCGCACCCGGCGACCCCGCTCCCGCCACACCTCCACCACCCGGTCCACAGCCTCGACCTCACCCGAGACCACCACCGACTCCGGCCCGTTGACCGCAGCGATCACAGCACCCTCGGCGAGCGTCGCAACGACCTCCGCCTCCGACGCGTTGACCGCCGCCATCGCACCACCACTCGGCAACGCCTGCATCAACCGGGCCCGCGCCGCCACCAGACGCACCGCATCCGGCAACGACAGCACCCCGGCCACATACGCGGCCGCCACCTCACCCACCGAATGACCCACCACCGCATCCGGCACCACACCGGACGCCGCCAGCACCGCCGCGACCGCCACCTCGAAGGCGAACAACCCCGCCTGCGCATACAGCGTCCGGTCCGCGAGGTCGGCGTCCACACCCTCGACGCCCAGCACCACGTCCCGCACCGAGATCCCGAGCTCCAACTCCAGCAGCCCGCTCACCCGGTCGAAGACCTCCGCGAACACCGGACTGCCCTCGTACAGCCCCCGGCCCATCCCGGCCCACTGCGAACCCTGACCCGCGAACACCAGACCAACCCGGGCATCCGCCCGGGCCACACCCGACACCACCGCACCGGAGGAAACCCCGGCGGCGAGGCCCTGCAGACCCGACATCAGCTCGTCGCGCCCGGCACCGAGCACGACCGCCCGGTGCTCGAAGGACGTACGCGTCGCGGCCAGCGACCACGCCACATCCGCCGGCTCCAGCTCCGGCCGCTGCGAGACCCACTCCCGCAGCCGACCCGCCTGGGCCGTCAGACCGTCCGCCGAGCGACCCGAGACCACCCACGCACCGGCACCGGACACCACCGGCGCCGTCTCCGGCGCCTCGGTGACCTCGGCCGCCGGCGCCTCCTCAACGATCACGTGCGCGTTGGTCCCGCTGATCCCGAACGCCGACACACCCGCACGCCGCGGACGTCCGCCCGCCGGCCACGGCACCGACTCCGTCAGCAGTTCGACCTCGCCCGCCGACCAGTCGATGTGCGAGGACGGCACCTCGGCGTGCAGCGTCTGCGGCATCCGCTCGTGCTGGAGCGCCAGCACCATCTTGATGACGCCCGCCACACCGGCGGCCGCCTGGGTGTGCCCGATGTTGGACTTCACCGACCCCAGCCGCAGCGGGCCGTGCCCGCCCCGCTCCCGGCCGTAGGTGGCCAGCAGCGCCTGGGCCTCGATCGGGTCGCCCAGCGTGGTGCCCGTTCCGTGCGCCTCGACCACGTCCACGTCGGCGGCGGTCAGCCGGCCGCTGGCCAGCGCGGCCCGGATCACCCGCTGCTGCGAGGGACCGTTCGGCGCCGACAGGCCGTTGGACGCACCGTCCTGGTTGACCGCCGAGCCCCGGATCACCGCGAGCACCTTGTGCCCGTTGCGCCGGGCGTCCGACAGCCGCTCCACCACGAGCACGCCCGCGCCCTCGGCCCAGCCCGTGCCGTTCGCGTCCTCGGAGAACGCCCGGCACCGGCCGTCCGTCGCCAGACCCTGCTGCCGCGAGAACTCCACGAAGGAGAACGGCGTCGCCATGACCGTCACACCACCGGCCAGCGCGAGCGAGCACTCGCCCGAGCGCACCGCCTGGGCGGCCAGGTGCAGGGCGACCAGCGAGGAGGAGCACGCCGTGTCGACCGTCACCGCCGGGCCCTCCAGGCCCAGCACGTACGAGACCCGGCCGGACAGCACACTGGTCGAGTTGCCGGTCATCAGGTGGCCCTCGACGCCCGAGCCGTCCTGGCCCGTGAGCGCCATGCCGATGGCGTAGCCCGAGCCGAAGCCGCCGGCGAACACACCGGTCGAGGATCCGCGCAGCGAGGCCGGGTCGATGCCCGCCCGCTCCAGGGCCTCCCAGGAGGTCTCCAGCATGAGCCGCTGCTGCGGGTCCATCGCCAGCGCCTCGCGCGGGCTGATCCCGAAGAACCCGGCGTCGAAGCCGGCCGCGTCCCGCAGGAACGCGCCCGACTCGGTGGAGGAGGTGCCGGAGCTCCCTCCGTCCAGGTCGAAGAACCCGTCCAGGTCCCAGCCGCGGTCGGTCGGGAACCCGCCCACCGCGTCACCGCCCGCGTTGAGCAGCTCCCAGAACTCCTCGGGAGTGCCCGCGCCGCCCGGGAAGCGGCAGGCCATGCCGACGATCGCCAGCGGCTCGTCCACGACCGGGCCCGTGACCACGGCCACCGGGGCGGCGGCCTCGGCCGTCTGCTCCCCGACCAGCTCGCCGCGCAGGAACTCGGCGAGGGCGACCGGGGTGGGGTAGTCGAACACCAGCGTGGCCGGAAGCCGCAGCCTGGTGGCCGCGTTGAGCTGGTTGCGCAGTTCGACGGCGGTCAGCGAGTCGAAGCCCAGGTCCTTGAAGGCCTGCCGGGCCTGCACCATGTCCGCCGAGGAGTGGCCCAGGACGGCCGCCGCCTCGGCCCGCACCACGTCGGTCAGCACCCGGTCCTGCTCGGCGCGGCCCAACCCGCCCAGGCGGCGCGCGAGTTCGCCGTCGCTGCGGGTGGCGTCGCCGGCCCCCGCCCGGTCGGCGGCCAGGCGCCGGATCTCGGGCATGTCGCGAACCAGCGGCATGTCCAGCACGTCCGCCGTGCCCGGCGCCGAGCCCAGCTGCCGCCAGTCGACGTCCATCACGGTGACGACGGGCTCCGGGCCCGCCATCGACTCGGCCAGGGCGCGCACGGCCAGCTGCGGGTCCATCGGCGGCATGGGGATCCGGCGCATGCGCGAGCGGATCGCCTCGTTGGACTCCGCCAGGCCGCCACCGCCCCACAGGCCCCAGGCCACCGCGAGACCGGCCAGGCCCCGGCTGCGCCGGTTCTCGGCCAGGGCGTCCAGGAAGGCGTTGGCCGCCGCGTAGTTGCCCTGGCCCGGGCCGCCCAGCGTGGACGCGGCCGAGGAGAACAGCACGAAGGCGTCCAGCTCCAGGCCCGCGGTCAGCTCGTCCAGGTACACCGCGCTCGCCGCCTTCGCGGCCAGCACCGTCTCCAGACGGTCCACCGACAGCCGGTCCACCACCCCGTCGTCCAGGACGGCGGCGGTGTGCAGCACCGAGGACAGCGCCGGACCGGTCCCACCGATCCAGTCCACCAGCCCGGCCAGCGCCGAACGGTCCGTCACATCACAGGACACGACGTCCACCCGCGCGCCCTGCCCGGCCAGCTCCGCGACGGTCGCCGCGATGCCGGTGGCGGCGGGGCCGGACCGGCCGGTCAGCACCAGCCGCTCCGCACCGCGACCGGCCAGCCAGCGCGAGACGTGCCCGGCGATGGCACCCGTGCCACCGGTGATCAGCACGCTGCCACGCGGCGCCCAACCGTCCTCGCCGCCTCGCTGCGGCACCCGCGAGAGCCGGCGGCCGAGGATCCCGGCCGTCCGGATCGCGACCTGCTCCTCGCCGCAGCCCGCGAGCACCGCGACCAGTCGGGCACCGGCCCGCTCGTCCAGCACCTCGGGCAGGTCGACCAACCCGCCCCAGCGCTCCGGGTGCTCCAGGCCGACGACCCGACCCAGACCCCACACCTGCGCCTGCACCGGGTTGGCCAGCGCCTCACCCGGGCCCGCCGCCACCGCACCACGCGTGGCCAGCCACAGCGGCGCGGAGATCCCGGCGTCACCCAGCCCCTGCACGAGGGCGAGCGTCGCCGCCAGGCCACCGGTCACCACCGGGTGCTCGGGCAGCGCCGTCCCGTCCAGCGCCAGCAGCGACAGCACACCCGCCACACCGGCCGGCTCGACGGCCTCGGCCAGCAGCGCGGCCACCGCGGCCCGGTCCACCAGCCCGGCCGGCACCTCGACCACCACGACCTCGGCACCGCGGGCAGCCAGCGCCGAACCGTACGCCTGCCCGTCGAACCCGGCCGGAACCACCAGCACCCAGGCCCCCGACAGCACCCGGGCGTCGGACTCGGTGATCGCCGCCCAGTTCACCCGGTAACGCCAGTTCGCGGTCACCGACCGGTCCAGCTCCCGGCGCCGCCAGGACGCCAGCGACGGCAGCACCTCGTTGAACGGACGGTCACCGTCCACCAGCAGCGTGTCGGCCAGCTGGGTCAGGTCCCCGCCCTCGACGGCCGCCCAGAACCGGGCCTCCGCCTCGCTGCTCGCACCGTCGCCGCCGAGGACCGAGCCCGCCGAGGTCGGCAGGGCCAGCACGCCCTGCGGCCAGAACCGCTGGTGCTGGAAGGCGTACGTCGGCAGCTCGACCCGCTCGGCGGCGGGCAGCACCACGCGCCAGTCGACGGTGGCGCCGTTGACGAAGGCCTCGGCCAGCGAGGTGATCAGACGGGCCGTCCCGCCCTCGTCGCGGCGCAGCGTGCCGCAGACGGCCGCCGGCACCGCGCCGGGGCCGGCCTCCTGGGCGGCCTCTTCGAGGGTGTCGTTCATCGCGCCCATCAGCACCGGGTGCGGGGTGACCTCGACGAACACCTGGTAGTACTGGCTCGCGAGGGTGCGCACCGCGCGGTCGAAGTGCACCGTCGCGCGCAGGCTCTGGTACCAGTAGGCGGCGTCCAGCTCCTCGCCCGTCAGCGTCTCGCCGGTCATCGCGGAGACCATCGGGACGCGTCCGCGACGCGGCGTCACTCCGGCCAGGACGGAGCGGATCTCCTCCTCCAGGCGCTCGACCTGGGCGGAGTGCGAGGCGTAGTCCACCGCGACCAACCGGGCACGCACACCCTCGGCCTCGAACTCCGCCTTCAGCTCCTCCAGACCCTCCGGATCACCCGAAACCACCACCGCCGACGGCCCGTTCACCGCCGCCAGCGACAGACGGTCACCGAAGCGCGCGATCCGCTCCTCCACCACAACGGCCGGGCTGCTCACCGACAGCATCCCGCCCAGACCCGCCAGCACCTTCAACGACCGCGAGCGCAGCGCCACCACCCGGGCACCGTCCTCGATGCTGAGCATCCCGGCCACGGTCGCCGCAGCGATCTCACCCTGCGAGTGACCGACGACCGCATCCGGCGTCACCCCGGCGGCCTCCCACACCGCCGCCAGCGACACCATCACCGCCCACAGCGCCGGCTGCACCACATCGGCGGCCTCCAGCGCGGGAGCGCCCTCGGCACCGGCCAGCACCTCGTCCAGCGACCAGTCCACATACGGCGCCAGCGCCTGCGCACACTCCGCCAGCCGAGCCGCGAACACCGCACTCACCTCGGCGAGTTCACGACCCATACCGACCCACTGCGAACCCTGACCCGCGAACGCGAACACCGTCCGCGCACCCGGCCGCGCCACACCCGACACCACCGAACCCGACGGCACACCAGCCGCCAGACTCTGCAGCCCCGACACCAGCCCGGCCCGCTCGCCGCCGACCACCACGGCCCGGTGCTCGAACACCGAACGCGTCGTCGCCAACGACCACGCCGCCTGCGCCGGCTCCAGCTCCGGCCGGGCCACCGCCCAGGCGCGCAGTCGGCCCGCCTGGGCCGCCAGCCCCTCCGCCGAGCGGGCCGACACCAGCCAGGCACCGGCACCCGCCACCACCGGCACCGTCTCCGGCGCCTCGACGGCCTCGGCGGCGCCGTCCGCCGCGTCGTCCACGCCCGCGGCGTCCTCGGGCTCGACCTCCTCTGCCGGGGCCTCCTCGACGATGACGTGCACATTGGTGCCGCTGATGCCGAAGGCCGACACGCCGGCCCGGCGCACCCGCTCCCCGGCCGGCCACGGCACCGGCTCGTTCACCAGTCGGACGTCACCGGCCTCCCAGTCGACGTGCGAGGACGGGACGTCCGCGTAGAGCGTCCGCGGGAGCTGCTCGTGCTGCAGCGCCAGCACCATCTTCATCACACCGGCCACACCGGCGGCCGCCTGGGTGTGCCCCAGGTTGGACTTCACCGAGCCCAGCCACAGCGAGCCGCGCTCGCCGCGGTCCTGGCCGTAGGTGGCCAGCAGGGCCTGGGCCTCGATCGGGTCGCCCAGGGTGGTGCCCGTACCGTGCGCCTCCACCACGTCGACGTCGGCCGTCGAGAGTCGGGCGCTGGCCAGCGCGGCGCGGATGACGCGCTGCTGCGAGGGGCCGTTGGGCGCGGTCAGACCGTTGGAGGCGCCGTCCTGGTTGATCGCCGAGCCGCGGATCACCGCGAGCACCGGGTGCCCGTTGCGCCGGGCGTCCGACAGCCGCTCGACCACGAGCATGCCCGCGCCCTCGGCCATGCCCATGCCGTCGGCGTCGTCGGAGAAGGCCTTGGACCGTCCGTCCTCGGCCAGACCGCGGGCGTGCGAGAAGGCCAGGAACCCGTCCGGGCTCGCCATGATCGTGACACCGCCGGCCAGCGCGAGCGTGCACTCGCCGTTGCGCAGGGCCTGGGCGGCCAGGTGCAGGGCGACCAGCGAGGAGGAGCACGCGGTGTCGATCGTCACCGCCGGGCCCTCCAGCCCGAGCGTGTAGGACACCCGGCCGGACAGCACGCTGGCCGCGTTGCCGGTCATCAGGTGCGCCCCGAGGCTCTCCACCTCCTCCTCGTCCGCCATGGTGACGGCGAGGTACGAGGAGCCGTAGCCGCCGACGAAGGCGCCGGTCTGCGAGCCCCGGAGCGAGGCCGGGGCGATCCCGGCGCGCTCCAGCGCCTCCCAGGAGGTCTCCAGCAGCAGCCGCTGCTGCGGGTCCATCGCCAGCGCCTCGCGCGGGCTGATCCCGAAGAACCCGGCGTCGAAGGCGCTGGCGTCCTGCACGAAGCCGCCCACCTGGGTGTACGAGGTGCCGACGTTGTCCACGTCCGGGTTGTAGAGGGCGTCGAGGTCCCAACCGCGGTCGGTCGGGAAGGTGGACAGCCCGTCCGTGCCGGCGGCCAGCATCTGCCACAGCTCCTCCGGGCCGACCGCGCCGCCCGGGAAGCGGCAGGCCATGCCGACGATCGCGATCGGCTCGTCCATGGCCAGCGCGACGGTCGTCGCCGGGCCGACCGCGTCCGCGATGTCGGCGAGGTCTCCGGCGAGCTGTTCGCGCAGCATGGCGGCGAGGGAGACCGGGCTGGGGTAGTCGAACACCAGGGTGGCCGGCAGGCGCAGTCCGGTCGCCGGGTTCATCCGGTTGCGGAACTCGACCGCGATCAGCGAGTCGAAGCCCAGGTCCGTGAACGGGCGGTTCGCCTCGATCGCGTCGCCCGAGGCGTGTCCGAGCACCGCGGCCGCGTGGGTGCGGACCAGGTCCAGCAGCACCCGGTCGCGCTCCGCGGCCGGCAGCCCGGCCAGCTGCTGGCGCAGCACGTCCGCGGCGCCGGTGCCGGTGGCGCCGGCGGCGGAGGTGACGGCGGCCCGGCGGGGCATGATCTCGTCGGCCAGCACCTGCCACAGCGCGGGGACGCCGGTGGCGGCCGCCTGCGCGCGCAGGGCGGCCTTGTCCAGCCGGGCCGGGACCAGGATGGCCTCGGTCCGCTCCAGGGCCAGGTCCAGCAGGGCCAGGCCCTCGTGCTCGCTCAGGGCGGCGAGGCCCGAGCCGGTCATCCGTCGGAGCATCACCTCGTCGAGGTCGCGGCCGATGCCGGCCTCGGGCATCCAGGGGCCCCAGGCCAGTGCGGTGCCCGCCAGTCCGGCGGCCCGCCGGTGGCCGGCCAGCGCGTCCAGGAAGGCGTTCGCGGCCGCGTAGTTGGCCTGGCCCGCGCCACCGAAGGCCGCCGCCACCGAGGAGAACAGCACGAAGTGGTCGAGGTCGAGTCCCCGGGTGAGCTCGTGCAGGTGCCAGGCGGCGTCGACCTTGGGACGCATGACCGCCGCCACGCGCTCCGCGCTCAGCGAGTCGACCATGCCGTCGTCGATGATGCCCGCCGCGTGGAAGACCGAGCCCAGCGGGCCGTCGGCCGGGAGGCCGGCCAGCACACCGGCCAGCGCGTCCCGGTCGGCCACGTCGCAGGCCAGCACCCGGACCCAGCCGCCCAGCCCGGCCACCTCGGCGGCCAGCGCGGCGACGCCCGCGGCGCCCGGGCCCGAGCGGCTGAGCAGCACGGCGCCGCCCGCCCGCCCGGTGGCCACCATGTGCTTGGCGACCACGCCACCGAGCGTTCCGGTGCCGCCGGTCACGAGCACCGTGCGCCGGTCCTCGCCCTCGGGGCGCTGCGCGGCGGCCGCGGTCCAGTCGGGGACGACCAGCTCGCCCGAGGGGCGGGTCAGGCGCCGGCCGTAGCCCTTCCGGTCCCGGACGGCCACCTCCGGCTCGCCGCTGCCCAGCACGGTCGGCAGCGCCGCGACCTCGCCCTCGCCGCCGTCGGCGGGGAGGTCGGCCAGCACGATCCGGCCGGGGTTCTCCAGCTGCGCCGAGCGCAGCAGGCCCCAGACCGCACCGGCCGCCGGGTCCGCCACCCGGTCGCCGGCCTGCACGGCCATCCCGCCGCGGGTCAGGACCACCAGCTGCGCGGCTTCCAACTCGGCTGCGCCCAGCCACTCCTGGGCGAGGTGCAGGGCCTCGCCGGCGGCCTGCCGGGCGGCCACGGTCACGCCGTGGGCGTCCTCGCCGCCGACGCAGGCGAGCACCGCGCGGGGGGCGGTCCCGCCCGCGCCGGTGGCCGCGGCCAGTTCGGCGATGTCGGCGTAGCGGTGCACCTGGACGCCCGCGGCGGCCAGCTGCTCGGCCACGGCGAAGCGGTCGGCGCCGACCAGCGCCCACGGCCCGTCGAGGACCGCGCCCTGGGCCAGCGGGGCCCACTCCACGGTGAAGAACGCGTCCCGGATCCACTCGTCGCCGGCCGCCCGCAGCTGGTCCGGCGAGACCGGCCGGGTGATCAGCGAGGCGACCGAGACCACGGGCGCGCCGGTGGCGTCCGCGGCGGTGAGGGTCAGGCCGCCCTGGGCGTCCCGGCGCAGCCGGGCCCGCAGGACCGGTGCCCCGGCGGCGTGCAGTTCCACGCCCGTCCAGGCGAACGGCATCCGGATCTGGCCCTGCTCGGCGTCGCCGCCGGACTCCTGGGCCTCGGCGGCCTCGGCGACGACACCGGCCAGCAGCGCCGCGTCCAGCAGCACCGGGTGCAGCCCGTACGAGCCGGCGTCGCCGGCCTCCTCGGGCAGCGCGACCTCGGCGAAGATGTCCTCGCCGCGGCGCCAGACGGCCTGGAGGCCCTGGAACGCCGGGCCGTAGATGTCGGCCAGGTGGACGGTGTAGAGGTCGGTGATGTCGAGCTTCTGGGCGCCGCGCGGCGGCCAGACGGTGAGGTCCTCCTCCGCCCGGGGGGACGTCTGCGCCGGGGCGACCACCGCGGCGGCGTGCTTGACCCAGACCTGCTCCTCCTCCTCGGGGCGGTCGGGGCGGGAGAACACGTCGACCTGGCGCCGGCCCTCCTCGTCGGCGGGGGCCACCACGACCTGGACCTGGACGCCGGCGCCGTCAGCGGGCAGGACGAGCGGCGCCTGCAGCGTCAGCTCCTCCATCAGCGAGCAGCCCACCTGGTGGCCGGCGCTCACCACCATCTCGACGAAGCCGGTGCCCGGCAGCAGGACCACGCCGCCGACGGCGTGGTCGGCCAGCCAGGCGTGGGTGCGCAGCGACAGCCGGCCGGTGCACACCAGCTCGGCCTCGCCGGCCAGTTCGACCACGGCGCGCAGCAGCGGGTGGCTCACGGAGCCCAGGCCCAGCGAGGCCGGGTCGCCGTCGCCGGCCTTGGCGGCGCCGGGCAGCGCCAGCATGCCCTTGGGCCAGTACCGCTGGTGGCGGAAGGCGTAGGTGGGCAGTTCGACGGGCTCGGCGGCGGGCAGCACCTTGGCCCAGTCGACGGCCACACCGGCGACGAAGGCCTCGGCGAGCGAGGTGAGCAGGCGCATCGCGCCGCCGTCGTCGCGGCGCAGCGTGCCGAGGACGGCCCCGGGCCGGACGGCCGGGCCGGCCTCGACGGCGGCCTCCTCCAGGGTGTCGGTCATCGGCGCGAGCAGCACCGGGTGCGGGGAGACCTCGATGAACACCTGGTGGTCGAGGCCGGCCAGGGTGCGCACCGCCTTCTCGAAGCGGACGGTGGCCCGCAGGCTCCGGTACCAGTACCCGGCGTCCAGGTCCTCGCCGTCCAGCGGCTCGCCGGTGACGGCGGAGACCATCGGTATCCGTCCGGCCCGCGGCGTCACGTCGGCGAGCAGGGCGGCGATCTCCTCCTCCAGCCGCTCGACCTGGGCGCAGTGCGAGGCGTAGTCGACGGCGACCATGCGCTCGCGCACGCCGTCGGCCTGCAGTTCCTCCTGGAGTTCGCGCAGGGCGGCCGCCTCGCCGGAGACCACGACCGCGGAGGGCCCGTTGACGCAGGCCAGGGAGAGCCGGCCGTCCCAGCGTCCCAGCCGCTCCTCGACCCGGGCGGCCGGCTCGGTCACCGACAGCATCCCGCCGATGCCGGTGATCGCCCGCAGTGCCCGGGAGCGCAGCGCGACGATCCTGGCGCCGTCCTCCAGGCTCAGCATGCCCGCGACGGTGGCCGCGGCGATCTCGCCCTGCGAGTGGCCGACGACCGCGTCGGGGGTCACCCCGGCGGCCTCCCACACGGCCGCGAGCGAGACCATGACCGCCCACAGCGCCGGCTGGACGACATCGGCGGCCTTGAGCTCCGGAGCGCCGTCGGCGCCGGTCAGCACGTCGTCGAGCTTCCAGTCCACGTACGGCGCCAGCGCGGCCTCGCACTCGGCCAGGCGGGCGGCGAAGACGTCGCTGCAGGCGGCGAGGTCCCGGGCCATGCCGAGCCACTGCGAGCCCTGGCCGGGGAAGACGAAGACGGACCGCGCACTGGTGTGCGCCACCCCGGTGACGACCGAGGCGTTCTGCAGGCCTCCGGCCAACTGGCCGAGACCGCCCATGAGTTCGGAGCGCTCGGCGCCCAGGACGACGGACCGGTGCTCGAAGGCGGCGCGGGTGGTCGCCAGCGACCAGGCCACCTCGGCGGGCTCCAGCGCGGGCCGGGCGGAGAGCCAGTCGCGCAGGCGGTCCGCCTGGGCGGCCAGCCCGTCCGCCGAGCGTCCGGAGACCAGCCAGGCCGCGGCGCCCGAGACCACCGGCGGGGCGGCCTCGGGGGCGCTCTGCTCGGCCGGGGCGTCGGCCTCGACGGCCTCCGCGGGCTCGGCGTCCTCGGCCGGGGCCTCCTCGATGATGACGTGGGCGTTGGTGCCGCTGACGCCGAACGAGGAGACGCCGCCGCGGCGCACCCGCTCGCCGGCGGGCCAGGCCTGCGGCTCGTTGAGCAGCCGGACGTCACCGGCCGACCAGTCGATGTGCGGCGAGGGCTCCTGGGCGTGCAGGGTCTGCGGCATCCGCTGGTTGCGCAGCGCCAGCACCATCTTGATGACACCGGCGACACCGGCGGCGGCCTGGGTGTGGCCGATGTTGGACTTCACCGAGCCGAGGAAGACCGGGGCCTCCTCCGGCCGGCCCTGGCCGTAGGTGGCGATCACGGCCTGGGCCTCGATCGGGTCGCCGAGGGTGGTGCCGGTGCCGTGCGCCTCGACGACGTCCACGTCGGTGGTCGACAGTCGCGCGTTGGCCAGCGCGGCGCGGATGACGCGCTGCTGGGACGGGCCGTTCGGCGCGGCCAGGCCGTTGGAGGCGCCGTCCTGGTTGATCGCGGAGCCGCGGATCACCGCGAGCACCGGGTGCCCGTTGCGCCGGGCGTCGGACAGCCGCTCCAGGACGACCATGCCGGCGCCCTCGGCGATGCCCATGCCGTCGGCCTCGGCCGAGAAGGCCTTGCAGCGTCCGTCGTGGGCCAGCCCGAGCTGCTTGGAGAACTGGGTGAACATGATGGGGATGGCGGTCACCGTGACACCGCCGGCCAGGGCCAGCGAGCACTCGCCCGAGCGCACCGCCTGGGCCGCCAGGTGCAGCGCCACCAGGGACGAGGAGCACGCGGTGTCCACGGTCACCGCGGGGCCCTCGAGGCCCAGCGAGTACGAGACCCGGCCGGAGATGACGCTGGTGGAGGTCCCGGTCATCAGGTGGACGTCGAGGTCCTCGTCCGTGCCGAAGCCGTAACCGGACAGCGCGGCACCGGCGAACACGCCGGTGAGCGAGCCGCGCAGGGAGGTCGGGTCGATGCCCGCGCGCTCCAGCGCCTCCCAGCAGACCTCCAGCAGCACGCGCTGCTGCGGGTCCATCGCCACCGCTTCGCGCGGACTGACGCCGAAGAATCCGGCGTCGAATCCGCTGGCGTCCGCGATGAATCCGGCCTCGCGCACCTGCGAAATTCCGTCCGGGTCCTCCGCGTAGAGGTCATCGAGGTTCCAGCCGCGGTCGGTCGGAATTCCGGCGACGCCGTCACGGCCTTCGGCCAGCAGATTCCAGAAGTCCTCGGGGGCCTGGATCCCGCCGGGGTAACGGCAGCCGATGCCGACGATCGCGATCGGCTCGTGGCCCCGTTCCTCCACCTCACGCAGGCGTTGCCGCGTGTTGTAGAGGTCGGTCGTCACCCATTTGAGGTAGTCGCGGAGAGTCTCTTCGTTCGCCATCGGATCTCACCATTCCAGTTCTTGAAAAGCAAGCCTGCTAGCCGCAAGCACGGACAACCAATTACCTGCCGAGTTCCCTGTGAATGAACTCGAATATCTCGTCGTCCGTTGCGGACCCGATCTTCTCCGCGACCGCCTGGCTTTCCGCCGGGGCGCCGACCTCCAGCCACTGGGAAAGGAGCCCCTGCAGGCGATCGGTGATCATTTGATGTGTCTTCTCATCCGGTGCCGCCCCGGTCAGCAGCGACCCGAGCCGGTCGACCTCCTCGACCAGGGACGCCGGGCCGGCCTCGTCCTGGAACTCCTCGTTCCAGAGGTACTCGGCCAGCACCACCGGGGTGGGGCAGTCGAACAGCAGCGTGGCCGGCAGCTGGAGTCCGGTGGCGGCACCGATCCGGTTGCGCAGCTCGACCGAGGTCAGCGAGTCGAAGCCCAGGTCGCTGAAGGCCCGGGTGGCCTCGACGGCCTCGGGCGAGGCGTAGTCGAGCACCGAGGCCGCCTGGGCCTGGACCAGCTTGACCAGCGCCCGGTTCTGCTCGGCCCGGGACAGGCCCGCCAGCCGCTGCCTCAGGGACTCGCCCGCCGCCGGGTCGGCCGCCGGGTCCGACGCCCCGCCGGCCAGCGCCGCGACCACCTCGGGCAGGCCCTCGATCAGCGGGCTGCGGCGGCGCAGCGTGAACGGCGGGGCGAACCGCGCCCAGTCCACGTCGGCCACCGTGACCGCGCCCTCGCGGCCGTCCAGGATCTGGGCCAGCGCCTGCACGGCGTGGTCCTCGTCCATGACCATCAGGCCGCCCCGCGCCATCCACGCGGCGGTGTCGGCGTCGGTCATGCCGCCGCCGCCCCAGGGGCCCCAGGCCACCGAGGTGCCGGGCAGCCCCTCGGCCCGGCGCCGCTCGGCCAGGCCGTCCAGGAAGGTGTTGGCCGCGGCGTAGGCGGGCTGGACGCTGCTGCCCCAGGTCGCCGAGATCGACGAGAAGAGGACGAACGCGTCGAGGTCCAGGCCGGCGGTCAGCTCGTCCAGGTGGACGGCGCCGGCGGCCTTGGCGGCCAGCACCGCGGCCGTCTCGGCCAGGTCGGTGTCCGCCACCGTGGTGGCCTGTCCGATGCCGGCGGTGTGCATCACCGTCGACAGGGCCGGGCCGGTCGCCGGGATCCGGTCGAGCAGGCCGGCCAGCTGCGACCGGTCGGCGGCGTCGCAGGCCACGACGTCCACATCGCTGCCCAGGGCGGCCAGTGCGGCGGCCCTCGCGGCCAGACCGGCGGCGGCCGGGCCGGACCGGCTGGTCAGCACCAGCCGCCGTGCACCCCGGCCGGCCAGCCAGGCGGCCACGTGCCCGCCGATCGCACCGGTGCCACCGGTGATCAGGACACTGCCGCCGGGCGTCCACTGCCCGGCGCCGGCGTGCGGCTGACCGGCCCTGGTGAGCCGGCGGCCGAGGATCGCGGCCGGGCGGATGGCGACCTGGTCCTCGCCGCAGCCGGCCAGGACGGCGACCAGCCGGCCCGCGGTCTGCTCGTCGACCGTGCCGGGCAGGTCGACCGACCCGCCCCAGCGGTCCGGGTGCTCCAGCGCCACCACGCGGCCCAGGCCCCAGACCTGCGTCTGCACCGGGCGGGCCGGGCCGGTGCCCGGTCCGTCGGCCACCGCACCGGAGGTGAGCACCCACAGCGGTGCGCCCACCTCGGCGTCGCCGAGCGCCTGCACCAGGGCCAGCGTCGCGGCGAAGCCCCCGGGAACCACCGGGTGCTCGGGCACCGGAGTCTCGTCCAGGGCCAGCAGCGACACCACCCCGGCGAACCCGGCCTCCGGCAGCACCGCACGGATCCGCTCCGCCGTCGGCTTCCGGTCGGCCGCGGCCTCGACCTCCAGGACGACGAGCTCGGCACCACGGGCGCTCAGCGCCGCCGTGCACTGCTCGGCGAAGGCGGCATCCGCCCCTCCGGCGGGGAGCACGACCAGCCACTGCCCGGACAGCCGGGCGGGAGCGGGGTCGGCGACCGGCGCCCAGGTGACGCGGTAACGCCAGTTCTCCGTCACCGAGCGGTCCTGCTCCCGACGGCGCCAGGATGCCAGGGCGGGCAGCACCGCACCGAGCTGCTGCTGGTCCTCGATCGCGAGCGTGTCGGCGAGCCGGGCCAGGTCGCCGCCCTCGACGGCGGCCCAGAACGCGGCCTCCGCCTCGGTGCTCGCACCGTCGCCGCCCACCGGGGACGCCGTCGCGGCGGCCTGCAGCCAGTAGTGCTGGTGCTGGAAGGCGTAGGTCGGCAGGTCCACCGGCTCGGCGGCCGGCAGCACGGCCTTCCAGTCGACCGGAAGGCCGCCGACGTGGGCCTGCGCCAGCGCGGTGACCAGACGGGCGGCGCCGCCGTTGTCGCGCTCCAGCGAGCCCACGCTCAGGACGTCGAGGCCGGCGTCCTCGGCGGTCTCCGTGACGGCGGCGGTCAGCACCGGGTGCGTCGACACCTCGACGAACGACCCGTAGCCGCCGCTCAGGAGCGTACGGACGGCCTCCTCGAAACGGACCATCCGCCGCAGGTTGGCGTACCAGTACGCGGCGTCCACCTCGGTGCCGGTGAGCCACTCGCCGGTCACCGTCGAGACCATCGGCACCCGGCCCGCCCGCGGCGCGATCCCCGCCAACTCCCCGGCCAGCACCGCCTCCAGCGGCTCCACCGCCGGGGAGTGCGCGACGAAGTCCGTCTCGGGGATCCGCCACCGCAGCACCTTGCGCGAGGCCAGCTCACGCTCGAACTCCGACAGCGCCTCCGGCTGACCGGACACCACGACGGCCGCCGGGCTGTTCACCGCGGCCACCGACAGCCGCTCACCGAAGCCGTCGACGATCTCGCGCACCGCCGGCGAGGGCATCACCACCGACACCATCGAGCCCTGGACGGCGAGACCCGTCAGGGCTCGCGCCCGGACGGTCACCACCCGGGCGGCGTCCTCGATGCTGAGCATCCCGGCCACCGTGGCAGCCGCGATCTCACCCTGCGAGTGACCGACGACCGCATCCGGCGTCACCCCCGCGGCCTCCCACACGGCCGCGAGCGACACCATGATCGCCCACAGCACCGGCTGCACCACATCCGCCGTGTCCAGCCCCGGAGCACCCTCCACACCCTCGACGACCTCGGACAGCTTCCAGTCCACGAACGGCGCCAACGCCGCCTCGCACTCCGCCAACCGCGCCGCGAACACCGGCGACGACGCCAGCAGCTCCCGGCCCATCCCGACCCACTGCGCACCCTGACCCGCGAACACGAACGCCGTCCGACCACCGGTCCGGGCCACACCCGACACCACCGAAGCGGCCGAGGCACCGAGCGCCAGACCCTCCAGACCCGACACCAGCTCGGTACGGTCGCCGCCGACCACCACGGCCCGGTGCTCGAACACCGAACGCGTCGCCGCCAACGACCACGCCACCTCGCCCGGCACCAGCTCCGGACGCGCCGACACCCAGTCCCGCAGCCGGCCCGCCTGGGCCGTCAGCCCCTGGGCCGACCGGCCCGACACCAGCCACGCCGCCGGCCCGCCCTCGACCACCGCGGGAGCGGCCGGAGCCACCTCGACCTCGGTGTCCACCGGTCCGCCGTCCGCGACCGGGGCCTCCTCCAGGATGAGGTGGGCGTTGGTGCCGCTCATGCCGAACGACGAGACACCGGCGCGACGCACCCGGTTCTCGGCCGTCCACGGCACGGCCTCGGTCAACAGCTCGACCTCACCGGCCGACCAGTCGATGTGCGGCGAGCGCTCGGCGGCGTGCAGGGTCCCCGGCAGTTCCCGGTTCCGCAGCGCCATCACCATCTTGATCACACCGGCCACACCGGCGGCCGCCTGGGTGTGCCCGATGTTCGACTTCACCGACCCCAGCCGCAACGGACCGCTGTCGCCCCGCTCCTGACCGTACGTCGCCAGCAGCGCCTGCGCCTCGATCGGGTCACCCAGCGGGGTGCCCGTCCCGTGCGCCTCCACCACGTCGACCTCGTCCGCACGGACCCCGGCGTTGGCCAGGGCAGCGCGGATGACGCGCTGCTGAGAGGGGCCGTTGGGCGCCGTCAGGCCGTTGGACGCACCGTCCTGGTTGGTGGCGCTGCCGCGGATCACCGCGAGCACCGGGTGCCCGTTGCGCCGGGCGTCCGACAGCCGCTCGACCACGAGCATGCCAGCGCCCTCGCCCAGGCCCATGCCGTCGGCCGCGGCCGAGAACGGCTTGCACCGGCCGTCGGGCGCCAGCCCCATCTGCCGGCTGAACTGGTCGAACAGCAGCGGGTTGGCCGCCACCATGACACCGCCGGCCAGGGCCAGCGTGCACTCCCCGGAGCGCACCGCCTGGCAGGCGAGGTGCAGGGCCACCAGCGAGGACGAGCACGCGGTGTCGACCGTCACCGCCGGGCCCTCCAGGCCCAGCACGTACGACACCCGGCCGGACACCACGCTGGTCGAGATCCCGGTGACCAGGTGCCCGTCCAGCTCGCCCTGCAGGCCGGAACTCCAGCCGTAACCCGAGGCGGACGCGCCCGCGAACACACCGGTCGCCGAACCGCGCAGCGCCGCCGGGTCGAGACCGGCCCGCTCCAGCGCCTCCCAGGCCACCTCCAGCAGCAGCCGCTGCTGCGGGTCCATCGACACCGCCTCACGCGGGCTGATCCCGAAGAACCCCGCGTCGAAGCCGGTCGCGTCGTAGACGAAGCCGCCGGCCCGGACGGGACCGCCCTCGGCGGCGTCGCCCTGGCCCTCGATGACCCAGCCGCGGTCCTCCGGCAGGACGGAGATGGCGTCGGTCCCGCCGGCCACCAGGTCCCACAGCGCCTCGGGGCCGGTCACACCGCCCGGGTACCGGCAGGCCATCCCGACGATCGCCAGCGGCTCGTCGGTCGCCGCCGCCACCACCGGAGCGCTCTGCGCGGCGTCGGGGAGGCCGGCCAGCTGCGCCAGCAGGAACTCGGCGGCGGACGTCGGCGTGGGGGCGTCGAACAGCAGGGTCGCGGGCAGCCGGAGTCCGGTCGCGGCGCTGAGCCGGTTGCGCAGCTCGACCGAGGTCAGCGAGTCGAAGCCCAGGTCGCTGAAGGCCCGGGTGGCCTCGACGGCCTCGGGCGAGGCGTAGTCGAGCACCGAGGCGGCCTGGGTCTGCACCAGGTGGACCAGCGCCCGGTTCTGCTCGAGGCGCGACAGGCCCGCCAGCCGCTGCTTCCACGACGCGCTCGCGTCCGAACCGCCGGCCGGGTCGTCCCCGGGGGCGTCCGGCAGCTCGTCGGCCAGGGCCGCGACGACCTCGGGCAGGCCCTCGATCAGCGGGCTGGGACGGCGCAGGGTGAACGGCGGGGCGAACCTGTCCCAGTCGATGTCGGCGACGGTCAGCTGCTCCTCGCCGCCGTCCAGGATCTGGGCCAGCGCCTGCACGGCCCGGTCCTTGTCCATGACGACCAGACCGCGGCGGCTGCCCTGGGCGGCGCCCGCCTCGTCGGTCATGCCACCGCCGCCCCAGGAGCCCCAGGCCACCGAGGTCGCGGTCCGGCCCCGGGCCCGGCGGTACTCGGCCAGGCCGTCCAGGAAGGTGTTGGCCGCGGCGTAGGCGGGCTGGAGACCACTGCCCCAGGTCGCGGCGATCGACGAGAAGAGGACGAACGCGTCGAGGTCCAGCTCGGCGGTCAGCTCGTCCAGGTGGACCGCGCCGGCGGCCTTGGCGGCCAGCACCGCGGCCGTCTCGGCCAGGTCGGTCTCGTGCACGGTGTTGTGCTGGACGACACCGGCGGTGTGGAACACCGCGGACAGGGCGGGGCCGGTCGCCGGGATCCGGTCGAGCACCCCGGCCAGGTCGGACCGCTCGGCGGCGTCGCAGGCCAGGACGTCCACGTCGGCGCCCAGGGCGGCCAGTTCGGCGGCCTTCGCGGCCAGACCGGCGGCGGCCGGGCCGGACCGGCTGGTCAGCACCAGCCGCCGTGCACCCCGGCCGGCCAGCCAGGCGGCCACGTGCCCGCCGATCGCACCGGTGCCACCGGTGATCAGGACACTGCCGCCGGGCGTCCACTGCCCGGCGCCGGCGTGCGGCTGACCGGCCCTGGTGAGCCGGCGGCCGAGGATCGCGGCCGGGCGGATGGCGACCTGGTCCTCGCCGCAGCCGGCCAGGACGGCGGTCAGCCGGCCCGCGGTCTGCTCGTCGAACTCGGCCGGCAGGTCGATCAACCCGCCCCAGCGGTCGGGGTGTTCGAGGCCGACGACGCGGCCGAAGCCCCAGATCTGGGTCTGCAGCGGGTTGGTCAGGGCCTCCCCCGGCGTGGCCGCGACGGCGCCGCGGGTGAGCACCCACAGCGGCGCCTCGATGCCCGAGTCGCCCAGGGCCTGCACCGCGGCCAGCGTGGTGGCGAAGCCCCGGGGGACCGCCGGGTACCCGGGTACCGGAGTCTCGTCCAGGGCCAGCAGCGACACGATGCCGGCCGGCGCCTCGGAGCCGTGCAGCGCCTCGGCGATGGCGAGCGCCACCTCGGACCGGTCCACGGCGTCGGCCGGCAGCTCGGCGACGGTGACGTCCGCGCCGCGGGCGGCCAGCGCCCGGACGCAAGGCCCGGTCAGCTCGTCCTCGGCCCGGTCGGCGAGCACCAGCCAACGGCCGGTGAGCGCGGCGGAGTCGGGGTCCGAGACCGGCGCCCAGGTCACCTGGTAGCGCCAGTTCTCCGTCGCCGAGCGGTCGCGCTCGCGGCGGCGCCAGGAGGTCAGCGCCTCCAGCACCTCGCCGAGCGAACGCCGGTCGTCCAGCTCCAGGACCTCGGCGATGTGGGCCAGGTCGCCGCCCTCGACGGCGGCCCAGAACGCGGCCTCCGCCTCGCTGCCCGCGCCGTCACCACCGACAACGGCCGTACCCTCGGCCGAGGGCTCCAGCCAGTACCGCTGACGCTGGAACGCGTACGTCGGCAGGTCCACCGGCTCCGCGGCCGGCAGCACGGACTTCCAGTCGACCGCAAGACCACCGACGTAGGCCTGCGCCAACGCCGTCACCAGCCGGGCCGCACCCGCGTTCTCACGCTCCAGCGTGCCGACCGCCAGCACATCCGCGACACCCGCGTCCTCCGCCGTCTCCGCCACCGCCGCGGTCAGCACCGGATGCGTCGACACCTCCACGAACGACCCGTACCCGCCGCCCAGCAGCGTACGGACGGCCTCCTCGAAACGGACCATCCGCCGCAGATTCGCGTACCAGTACCCGGCATCCACCTCGGTACCCGTGAGCCACTCACCGGTCACCGTCGAGACCATCGGCACCCGACCCGCCCGCGGCGCGATCCCCGCCAACTCCCCGGCCAGCACCGCCTCCAACGGCTCCACCGCCGGGGAGTGCGCGACGAAGTCCGTCGCCGGGATCCGCCACCGCAGCACCTTGCGCGAAGCCAGCTCACGCTCGAACTCCGACAACGCCTCCGGCTCACCCGACACCACGACGGCCGCCGGGCCGTTCACCGCCGCCACCGACAGCCGCCCACCGAAGCCGTCGACGATCTCACGCACCGCCGGCGAGGGCATCACCACCGACACCATCGAGCCCTGGACGGCGAGACCCGTCAGCGCCCGCGCCCGGACAGCCACCACCCGGGCGGCATCCTCCAGCGACAGCATCCCGGCCACCGTCGCCGCCGCGATCTCACCCTGCGAGTGACCCACCACCGCATCCGGCGTCACCCCCGCGGCCTCCCACACGGCCGCCAGCGACACCATGATCGCCCACAGCACCGGCTGCACCACATCCGCCGTGTCCAGCCCCGGAGCACCCTCCACACCCTCGACGACCTCGGAGAGCCTCCAGTCCACGAACGGCGCCAACGCCGCCTCGCACTCCGCCAACCGCGCCGCGAACACCGGCGACGACGCCAGCAGCTCCCGGCCCATCCCGACCCACTGCGCACCCTGACCCGCGAACACGAACGCCGTCCGACCACCCGAACGCGCGACCCCGGAGACCACCGAAGCAGCCGAGACGCCACTCCCCAGGGCGCCGAGCCCGGACAGCAGCTCGCTACGGTCGTCACCGACCACCACGGCCCGGTGCTCGAACACCGAACGCGTCGCCGCCAACGACCACGCCACCTCGCCCGGCACCAGCTCAGGCCGCGCCGACACCCAGTCCCGCAGCCGGCCCGCCTGGGCCGTCAGCCCCTGGGCCGACCGGCCCGAGACCACCCAGGCCGCCAGCCCGTCCAGCTCCACCACCGCGGGAGCGGCCGGAGCCGCCTCGATCTCGGCGGTCGACTCGTCCACGGCGTCGGCACCCTCGGCGCCCTCGGCGTCGCCGTCGGGGGCCGCCGTGGCCCCGTCGTCCTCGGCCGGGGCCTCCTCCAGGATGATGTGCACGTTGGTGCCGCTCATCCCGAACCCGGACACGCCGCCACGGCGCACCCGCTCCCCGGCGGGCCACGCCACCGGCTCGGCCAGCAGCTTGACGTCACCGGCCGACCAGTCCACCTCATGCGTCGGTTCGTCGACGTGGAGCGTGGCCGGCAGCTGCTCGTTCTGCAGCGCCAGCACCATCTTGATGATCCCGGCCATGCCCGCGGCCTGCTGGGTGTGCCCGATGTTGGACTTCACCGACCCCAGCCACAGCGGCCGGTCCTCCGGGCGGTTCTGCCCGTAGGTGGCCAGCAGAGCCTGGGCCTCGATCGGGTCGCCGAGCGGGGTGCCGGTGCCGTGTGCCTCGACCACGTCCACGTCGGCCGTGGAGAGCTTGGCGCTGGCCAGCGCCGCGCGGATGACGCGCTGCTGGGACGGACCGTTCGGGGCGGTCAGACCGTTGGACGCACCGTCCTGGTTGATCGCCGAACCGCGCACCACGGCAAGGACCTTGTGCCCGTTGCGGCGCGCGTCCGACAGCCGCTCCACCACCACGACACCGGCGCCCTCGGCGACGCCCATGCCGTTCGCCCCGGCCCCGAAGGCCTGGCAGCGCCCGTCGGGCGACAGGCCGAGCGAGGTGCTGAAGTCGGTGAACAGCACCGGGGTGGCCGCCACGAACGCGCCCCCGACCAGCGCCATCGAGCACTCGCCGGAGCGCAGCGCCTGGGCGGCCAGGTGCAGCGAGACCAGCGACGACGAGCACGCGGTGTCGATCGACACCGCCGGGCCCTCCAGGCCCAGCGTGTAGGACACCCGGCCGGACAGGATGCTGGTGGCGTTGCCGGTCATCACGTGACCGTCGAGCTCGCCCTGCTTGCCGGTGATCCAGCCGTACCCGGAGGCGGACGCGCCGGCGAACACGCCGGTCTGCGAGCCCCGGAGCGTGGCCGGGTCGATCCCGGCCCGCTCCAGTGCCTCCCAGGCCACCTCCAGCAGCAGGCGCTGCTGCGGGTCCATCGACAGCGCCTCACGCGGGCTGATCCCGAAGAAGCCGGCATCGAACTCGGTGGCGCTGTAGATGAAGTTGCCCGCCTGCACCTCCGCGGCGCCGGGGCCGCCGGGCTCGCCGAAGGCCCACCCGCGGTCCTGCGGCAGCCCGGCCACCGATTCCCGCCCGGCGTCCAGCAGGTCCCACAGGGCCTCGGGGCTGCGCACGCCCCCGGGGAAGCGGCAGCCCATGCCGACGATGGCGATGGGTTCGCCGCCGGCGTCTTCCAATTCCTGCAGACGCTGCCGGGTCTCGTGCAGATTAGCGGTCACCCGCTTGAGGAAGTAGCGGAGCTTGTCTTCGCTCACTTACGTCACCTCGTCGAAGAAGTCGCGGCGTTGGCCGTGTCAGTGGATTCCGAGTTCCTTGCCGATGAAATCGAAGACTTCGTCGTCGGTTGACGATTCGAGCTTCTCCGCAACTCCGGTCTCGGCGGTCTGTGCCCGAGCCTCCCTCCACTTGGAGAGCACGACTTCGAGGCGGTTCGTGATCAGGGCGGATTCGGCGTCGCCGGCGATCCCGGCGAGCATGCCCTCCAGCTTGTCCAGCTCGATCAGCACCGGCCGGGCCGGGCTGGTCTCCTCGGTCAGGCCCGCCCGCAGGTGGTCCGCGAGGGCGGCCGAGGTGGGGTAGTCGAACAGCAGCGTGCTGGGCAGGCGCAGTCCGGTGGACGCGCCCAGCCGGTCCCGCAGTTCGACGGCGGTCAGCGAGTCGGCCCCGAGGTCGTTGAAGGCGCGGTCGGCCTCGACGGACTCGATGCTCGCGTGTCCCAGGACGGCGGCGGCCTCGGTCCGGACCAGGTCGATCAGCAGTCGGTCCTGTTCCACCCGGGACAGGCCCGCCAGTTGCAGCGCCAGCGCGTTCCCGGCCGACGGGTCGGCCTGGGCGTCGTCGTCACCGTTGCCGGCCAGGGCCTCGATGACCTCGGGCAGGCTCTCGATCAGCGGGCTGGGGCGGCGCAGGGTGAACGGCGGGGCGAACCGCGCCCAGTCCACGTCCACGACGGTGAGCAGCCGGTCCTGGCCGTCAAGTGCCTGGGCCAGGGCCTGGATCGCCTGGGCCGGGTCGATCAGGCGCAGGCCGCGGCGGGTCATCGCGGCCGCGCCCTCCGCGTCGGTCATCCCGCCGCCGCCCCACGGACCCCAGGCCACCGAGGTGGCAGCCAGGCCGCGGGCGTGGCGGTTCTCCGCCAGGGCGTCCAGGTAGGCGTTCGCCGCCGCGTAGCCGGCCTGGAGACCACTGCCCCAGGTCGCCGCGATGGAGGAGAACAGCACGAACGCGTCCAGGTCCAGGTCGGCGGTCAGCCGGTCGAGACTGGCGGCGCCGGCGGCCTTGGCCGCCAGCATGGCGGCGGTCTCCTCCACCGTGACGTCGTCCAGTGCGGTGGCCTGCCCGAGGCCGGCGGCGTGCATGACCGCGGTCAGCGGCGGGCCGCCCGCCCCGATCCTGGCGAGCACTCCCGCCAGGGCGGCGTCCTCGGCGGCGTCGCAGGCGAACACGTCCACCTCGGTCCCCGCGGCCGCCAGTTCGGCCGCCAGGGCGGCCGTCCCCGCGGACCCGGCCCCGG
Organism: Kitasatospora sp. NPDC096128; assembly: GCF_040303105.1. Classification (NCBI taxonomy): domain Bacteria; kingdom Bacillati; phylum Actinomycetota; class Actinomycetes; order Kitasatosporales; family Streptomycetaceae; genus Kitasatospora; species Kitasatospora sp. NPDC096128. The sequence goes on from NZ_JBEOSP010000013.1 coordinate 42,674, forward strand.
AGCGGCTGGTCAGCACGAGCCGCTTGGTACCGCGATCGGCCAGCCAGCGGGCGACGTGCCCGCCGATCGCACCGGTTCCGCCGGTGACCAGTACGGTGCCGCGCGGCACGAACTGCCCTGCCACGCCGCGCGGTCGGGCGGCCCTGGTGAGCCGGCGGCCGAAGATCCCGGCCGGACGGATCGCGACCTGGTCCTCGCCGCACTCGGCCAGCACCGCGCAGAACAGCTCCGCGGCCCGGTCGTCGAACTCGGCCGGCAGGTCGATCAGACCGCCGCCGTGGTCGGGGTGTTCCAGGGTGGCGACCCGGCCGAGCCCCCAGGCCTGCGCCTGCACCGGGTTGGTCAGGGCCTCGTCCGAGGTGGTGGCCACCGCACCGCGGGTCAGCGCCCACATCGGTGCGTGGACGCCCTCGGCGATCAGGGCCTGGATCAGCGTCTGGGTCCCGGCGAGACCGTTCGCCAGCACCGGGTGACCGGGCAGCGGCGTCTCGTCCAGGGCCAGCAGCGACACCACGCCGGAGACCTCGGCCTCGGGCAGCGTCGCGGCGATCCGCGCGGCCATCAGCCCCTGGTCGGCGGTCTCGGTGGTCGACAGTGTCACGACCTCGGCGCCGCGCGCGGTCAGCGCCCGCACGCACGCCTGCCACAGCTCGCCCCCGGCCTGCTCGGGCGTGCCCACCAGCAGCCAGTGCCCGTCGAGCACGGCCGGGGCGGGGTCGGCCACCGGCGCCCAGCTCACCTGGTAGCGCCAGTTCACGGCCGCCGACCGGTCCAGCTCGCGGCGCCGCCAGGACGCCAGAGCCGGCAGCACCTCGCCGAGGTGCCGCTGGTCCTCCAGGGCCAGGGTGTCGCCGAGTCCGGCCAGGTCGCCGTTGTCGACGGCGGCCCAGAACCGGGCCTCGGCGGCCGTGCCCGTCCCCTCCCCGCCGGTGTTCGGCGAGGTCTGGACGCCCTTGGGCCAGTACGTCTCCTGTCGGAAGGCGTAGGTCGGCAGCTGGACCGGCGTACCGGTCGGAAGCACCGAACTCCACTCCACCGAAGCGCCGTTGACGTACGCCCGGGCCAGGCCCGCCACCAGACTCGGAACGCTCTCGTCGTTGCGCCGCTGGAGCGGGACGAACACAGCGTCCTCGGTCCCGGTGCCCGCGACGATGTCCGAGCCCAGCGAGGACAGCGAGCCGTCCGGGCCGACCTCGATGAACACCGTCACACCCTGCTCGGCGAGCACGGCAACCGCATCCGCGAACCGCACCGCCTGACGCGTCTGCGCCGGCCAGTACCCCGCCTCGCACTCCGTCACCAGCTCACCGGTCAGCGCACCCGCCCACATCACCTGCGCACGGCCATACTCCAACCCGGCCGCCACAGCCGACAGTTCACCGAGCACCGGGTCCATCGCCGGCGAGTGGAACGCGTGCGAGACCCGCAGCCGCCGCACCCGACGACCCCGCTCCCGCCACACCTCCACCACCCGGTCCACAGCCTCGACCTCACCCGAGACCACCACCGACTCCGGCCCGTTGACCGCAGCGATCACAGCACCCTCGGCAAGCGTCGCAACAACCTCCGCCTCCGACGCGTTGACCGCCGCCATCGCACCACCACTCGGCAACGCCTGCATCAACCGGGCCCGCGCCGCCACCAGACGCACCGCATCCGGCAGCGACAGCACCCCGGCCACATACGCGGCCGCCACCTCACCCACCGAATGACCCACCACCGCATCCGGCACCACACCGGACGCCGCCAGCACCGCCGCGACCGCCACCTCGAAGGCGAACAACCCCGCCTGCGCATACAGCGTCCGGTCCGCGAGGTCGGCGTCCACACCCTCGACGCCCAGCACCACGTCCCGCACCGAGATCCCGAGCTCCAACTCCAGCAGCCCGCTCACCCGGTCGAAGACCTCCGCGAACACCGGACTGCCCTCGTACAGCCCCCGGCCCATCCCGGCCCACTGCGAACCCTGACCCGCGAACACCAGACCCACCCGGGCACCGGCCCGCGCCACGCCCGACACCACCGACGCCGCCGACACACCGCCAGCCAGGCTCCGCAGACCCGACATCAGCTCGTCGCGCCCGGCACCGACCACCACAGCCCGGTGCTCGAACACCGAACGCGTCGTCGCCAACGACCACGCCACATCCGCCGGCTCCAGCTCCGGCCGCTGCGAGACCCACTCCCGCAGCCGACCCGCCTGAGCCGTCAGACCCTCCGCCGTCTTGCCCGACACCACCCACGCACCCGCACCCGGCAGCACCGGGTCCGCGATCGGCGCCGCCGGCTCCGCCTCGGCAGCCTCGACGGCCTCGGCCGCCGGCGCCTCCTCCACGATCACGTGCGCGTTGGTCCCGCTGATGCCGAACGCCGACACACCCGCGCGGCGCACCCGGCCCTCGGCCGGCCACGGCACCGGCTCGGCCAGCAGCCGCACCTCGCCCGAGGCCCAGTCCACGTGCGGCGAGGGCTCGTCCACGTGCAGTGTGCGCGGCAGTTCCTCGTGCTGGAGCGCCAGCACCATCTTCATCACACCGGCGATCCCGGCGGCCGCCTGGGTGTGCCCGATGTTCGACTTCACCGAGCCCAGCCACAGCGGCCCCTGGCCGGCCCGCTCCTGACCGTACGTCGCCAGCAGCGCCTGCGCCTCGATCGGATCCCCGAGCGGGGTGCCGGTGCCGTGCGCCTCGACCACGTCCACGTCGGCGGCGGTCAGCCGGGCATTGGCGAGGGCCGCCCGGATCACCCGCTGCTGCGACGGACCGTTCGGCGCGGTCAGACCGTTGGACGCACCGTCCTGGTTGACCGCCGAGCCCCGCACCACCGCGAGCACCCGGTGCCCGTTGCGGCGGGCGTCGGACAGCCGCTCCAGCACCACCATGCCGGCGCCTTCGCCCATGCCCATGCCGTCGGCCCGGGCCGAGAAGGCCTTGGAGCGGCCGTCCGCCGCGAGTCCGCGCTGACGGGCGAAGCCCACCATCTCCCACGGCGTCGCCATCACCGCGACGCCGCCGACCAGGGCCATCGAGCACTCGCCCGAGCGCACCGCCTGGGCGGCCGTGTGCAGCGCCACCAGTGCGGAGGAGCACGCCGTGTCCACCGTCAGCGCCGGGCCCTCCAGGCCCAGCACGTAGGACACCCGGCCGGAGATGATGCTCGTCGCGTTCCCCGTCACCAGGTGGCCCTCCACCTGCCCGGCGCCCTCCCGGCCGCCCAGCTGCATGCTGGCCAGCGCGTAGTTCGACGAGTAGCCGCCGATGAACACGCCGGTGCGCGAGCCGCCCAGCGAGGCCGGGTCGACCCCGGCCGACTCCAGGGCCTCCCAGGACAGTTCGAGCATCAGTCGCTGCTGCGGGTCCATCGCCAGCGCCTCACGCGGGCTGATCCCGAAGAAGCCCGCGTCGAACCGGCTCGCCTGGTGGAGGAAGCCGCCCTCCCGTGCGTAGGTCGTCCCGGCGTTCGCCGGGTCGGGGTCGAACAGCGCGTCCGCGTCCCAGCCGCGGTCCTGCGGGAAGCCGGAGATGCCCTCGCCGCCCGCGGCCAGCAGCTCCCAGAGTTCCTCGGGGGTGTTCAGCCCGCCGGGGAAGCGGCAGCTCATCGCGACGATGGCGACCGGCTCGTCATCGGTGACCACCGCGGTCGGCACGAGCGGCGCCGCGTTGTCGGCCAGCGCGCCGAGCAGCTCGGCGCGCAGGTGCTCGGCCAGCACGGTCGGGGTCGGGTAGTCGAACATCAGCGTCGCCGGCAGGCGCAGCCCGGTCGCGGTGGCGATCCGGTTGCGCAGTTCGACCGACGTCAGCGAGTCGAAGCCCAACTCGCTGAACGCACGCCCGGCTTCGACCTCGTCGGAGCTCGCGTAGTCGAGGACGGCGGCGGCCTCCTCGCGGATCGTGTCGACCAGGATCCGGTCCTGCTCGGCCCGGGACAGGCCGGTCAGGCGCTGGGCGAGCTCGCCCTCCGCCTGCCGCCCGCCGACGGTCCCGGTCTGCTGGGCCGCCTTCAGCTGCTGGGCGTCGGGCAGGTCGCGCAGGAACGGGACGTCCAGGATCTTCGCCTGGCCGGGAGCGGCCGCGAAGGCGGGCCAGTCCAGGTCCATCACGGTCAGGACGGTGTCCGGGCCGGTCGCCGCGGCGCCCAGCGCCTTGACCGCGGTCCCGGGGTCCATCAGGACCTCCCAGCGGTTGCGGCGCAGCCGCTGCCGGGCCGCCTCGCTGCCGCCGGAGACGCCCTCGCCGGCCCACGGGCCCCAGGCCACCGAGACGGCGGGCAGGCCGCGCGAGCGCCGGTTCTGCGCCAGCGCGTCCAGGAAGGCGTTGGCGGCCGAGTAGTTGGCCTGGCCGGCGCCGCCGAAGGTGGCGGCGGCCGAGGAGAACAGCACGAACGCGTCGAGCTCCAGACCGGCCGTCAGCTCGTCGAGGTGACGGGCACCGGCGGCCTTGGGCGCGAGGGCGCTCGCCAACCGCTCGTTGTCGAGGCCGTCGAGCACGCCGTCGTCGAGCACGCCGGCGGTGTGCATGACCGCGGTGAGCGGCGGACCGCCCGCCCCGATGCGGTCGATGACCGCGGCGAGGTCGGCGCGGCTCGCGCTGTCGCAGCCGGTGATCTCGACGTCGGTCCCGGCGGCCGCCAGGCTCGCGGCCAGCGCCACGGCGCCGGGGGCGGTGCTGCCGGACCGGCTGGCCAGGACCAGCCGTTCGGCGCGGCCGGCCAGCCAGCGGGCCACGTGCCCGCCGACGGCTCCGGTCCCGCCGGTGATCAGCACGGTGTCGCGCGGCGTCCAGTCCCGGCCGTCCTTGGGCTGGGGGGCGCGGTTCAGGCGGCGGCCCAGGATGCCGGCGGGCCGGATGGCCACCTCGTCCTCGCCGCAGCCGGCGAGCACCGTGCACAGGCGGCTCGCGGCTCGGTCGTCGAGCACGGCGGGCAGGTCGATCAGGCCGCCCCAGCGGTCCGGCTGCTCCAGGAAGACCACCCGGCCGAGGCCCCAGGTCTGGGCCTGCACCGGGCTGGTCAGCGGGTCGCCCGGGCCGGTGGCGATCGCCCCGGAGGTGAGCGTCCACAGCGGGGCGACGATCGCGGCGTCGGTCAGCGCCTGGAGCAGGGCCAGGGTGCCGGCCAGGCCGGCGGGCACGGCCGGCAGGCCGGGGAGCGGCGCCTCGTCCAGGCCGAGCAGCGACACCACGCCGGTCACCCGCACCGGGGCGTCCGCGTCGTCGTCGTTGCGCAGGGCCCGGCCGAGGTCGGCGGCCAGCGACTCGCGGCGCGCCGCGCCGTTGTCGACCTCGACCACCTCGACGCGGTCGGCCCGCGCGGTCAGCGCGCGGACGCAGGCCCGGACCAGGTCGGCGGCGGCGCCGGTGCGGTCCGCCGGGACGGCCACCAGCCAGGTGCCGGCCGGCTTGGCCGGTGCCGGGTCGGTGACCGGTGCCCAGGTCACCCGGTAGCGCCAGTTCCCGGTGACGTCCCGGTCCCGTTCCCGGCGTCGCCAGGTCGCCAGGGCCGGGAGCACCTCGCCGAAGGAGCGCTGTCCGTCCACCGCCAGGGTGTCGGCGAGCTGTTCGAGGTCGCCGCCCTCGACGGCCGCCCAGAACCGGGCCTCGGCCTCCGAGGAGGCGCCGTCGCCACCGAGCGCCGCCGGCGGGGCCAGGCGGGAGCCGGTGAGCCAGTAGCGCTGGTGCTGGAAGGCGTAGGTGGGCAGGTCGGTGCGCCGCGCGGCGGGCAGCACCCGCTGCCAGTCGACGCAGGTGCCGCCCACGTGCACCTGGGCGAGCGCCGCCAGCAGCCGCGCGGGGCCGCTGTTCTCGCGGTCGAGCGTCCCGGTGATCACCGGGGTCCCGGCCGTGCCCAGGTCCTCGATCGTCTCGGCGATCCCGCCGGTCAGCACCGGCTGCGGGGACACCTCGATGAACGTGCGGTTCCCGGCCGCGGCCAGCTCGCGGACGGCCTCCTCGAAGCGGACGGTCCGGCGGACGTTGGCGAACCAGTACCCGGGGTCCAGCTCCGCGCCGTTCATCCACCGGCACTCGACCGTGGAGAACAGCGGGACGCGGCCGGCCTGCGGCCGGATCCCCGCCAGCCCCTCGGTCAGCACGCCCTCCAGCGCGGACACCCCGGCCGAGTGCGCCACGAAGTCGGTCACCGGGATGGGCCAGCGCATGACCTTCCGGGCCGCCAGCGCGGCGCCGAACTCGGCCATCGCCTCCGTCTCGCCGGACACCACGGTGGCGGCGGGCCCGTTCACGGCCGCGACCGCCAGCCGGTCGCCCCAGGGGGCGAGCAGCTCGCGCACCGCCGCGGCGGGCATGACGACCGACAGCATCGCGCCGCCGGTGCCGAGCCCGGACAGCGCCCGGCTGCGGACCGTCACGACCTCGGCCGCGTCCTCCAGCGACAGGATCCCGGCCACCGTCGCGGCCGCGACCTCGCCCTGGGAGTGTCCGACCACCGCGCCCGGCACCACGCCCGCGGCCTCCCACACGGCGGCCAGCGACACCATGACCGCCCACAGCGCCGGCTGGACCACGTCGGCGGTGTCCAGTGCGGGCGCGCCGTCGGCGCCGGCCAGCACCTCGCTCAACGACCAGTCCACGTACGGCGCGAGCGCCTGCTCGCACTCGGCGATCCGGGCCGCGAACACCGGCGACGCCGCCAGCAGCTCCCGGCCCATGCCGGCCCACTGGGCACCCTGGCCGGGGAAGACGAACACCGGCTCGCTCGACTCGGCGGCGGCCGACGTCGCGGCGACCACGCCGGGCGCGGGCTCCCCGGCCGCCAGCGCGGCCAGGCCCGCGGCCAGCTCCTCGCGGGCGGTCCCGGTCACCACGGCCCGGTACTCGTAGACCGAGCGGGTCGCCGCCAGCGACCACGCCACGTCCGCCGGGTCCGCCTCCGGCCGCGCGGCCAGGTACTCCGCCAGCCGGGCCGCCTGTCGGCGCAGGCCGTCGGAGGTCCGTCCCGACAGCACCCAGGCACCGGCCTCGGGGGCGTCGAGGAGAGCGGGGGCCTGCGGCTGCGCGAGGTGGGCGACGACCTCGTCCGCCGGGTCGGGGGCCTCCTCCAGGATCAGGTGGGCGTTGGTGCCGCTGACCCCGAACGAGGACACCCCGGCCCGGCGCGGGCGGCCGTCCGTCTGCCACGGCCGCGACTCCGTGAGCAGGCGGACGTCGCCGGCCGACCAGTCCACGTACGGCGAGGACTCGTCCGCGTGCAGGGTGGCCGGCAGGTTCTTGTGCTGGAGTGCCAGCACCATCTTGATCAGGCCGCTGATGCCGGCCGCGGCCTGGGTGTGGCCGATGTTGGACTTCACCGAGCCCAGCCACAGCGGCCGGCCCTCCGGCCGGTCCTGGCCGTAGGTGGCGATCACGGCCTGCGCCTCGATCGGGTCGCCCAGCACCGTGCCGGAGCCGTGCGCCTCGACCACGTCGACGTCGGCGGTGGTCAGTCCGGCCTCGGCCAGGGCGGCGCGGATGACGCGCTGCTGCGAGGGGCCGTTGGGCGCGGTCAGGCCGTTGGAGGCGCCGTCCTGGTTGATCGCGGAGCCGCGCACCACGGCCAGCACCGGGTGCCCGTTGCGCCGGGCGTCCGACAGCCGCTCCAGGACGACCATGCCCGCGCCCTCGGAGACGCCCATGCCGTCGGCCGCGGCCGCGAAGGACTTGCACCGGCCGTCGGGGGACAGGCCGCGCTGCTTGCTCACCCAGACGAAGAGGTCCGGGGTGGAGGCGATGAACGCGGCACCGGCCAGCGCCAGCGAGCACTCACCCGAACGCAGCGCCTGGCTGGCCAGGTTGACCGCCACCAGCGCCGAGGAGCACGCCGTGTCGACGGTGACCGCCGGGCCTTCCAGGCCGAAGGTGTAGGACACCCGGCCGGAGAGCACGCTGGTCGTGGTGCCCGTCAGCAGGTGGGCCTCCAGGCCCTCCGAGGCGTCCGGCCCGACCAGGCCGTAGCCCGTGTAGCTCGCGCCCGTGTAGACGCCGGTACGGCTGCCGCGCAGCGCCGACTGGGTGATGCCGGCCCGCTCCAGGGCCTCCCAGGAGGTCTCCAGCAGGAGCCGCTGCTGCGGGTCCATCGCCAGCGCCTCACGCGGGCTGATGCCGAAGAACCCGGCGTCGAACTCGGCCGCGTTGTAGACGAATCCGCCCTGGCGCACGTACGCCGTGCCGGGATTCTCCGGGTCCGGGTCGTAGAGGCCGTCCAGGTCCCAGCCGCGGTCCTGCGGGAACGCGCCGATCGCGTCCGTGCCCGAGTCCAGCAGCTCCCACATGTCCTCCGGGGTCCGCACCCCGCCGGGGAAGCGGCAGGCCATGCCGACGATCACCACGGGGTCGTCGTCCAGCGGCACCGTGCTCGCCGGGACGCGCGCGCCGGCGCTCGCGGCCCGGTCGCCCAGCAGCTCCTCCCGCAGGTAGCCGGCCAGCACGGTCGGGCTCGGGTAGTCGAAGAGCAGCGTGGCGGGCAGCTTCAGCCCGGTCGCGGCACCCAGGCGGTTGCGCAGTTCGACGGCGGTCAGGGAGTCGAAGCCCAGCTCGCTGAAGGCCCGGCTGCTGCCGACCGCCTCCGGCGAGGAGTACTCCAGCACGCCGGCGGCCTCGGCCCTGACCAGGTTGACCAGGGTGCGGTCCTGCTCGGCGGCCGGCAGGCCGGCCAGCTGCTGGCGCAGGGGCGTGGCGGCGGCCTGGTCGGCGGCCTGCTCGGCCCCGTCACCGGCCAGGGCCGCGACGGCCTCCGGCACGCCCTCGATCAGCGGGCTGGGGCGGCGCAGCGTGAACGGCGGGGCGAACCGCGCCCAGTCCACGTCCACGACCGTCGTCAGCGCCTCGCCCCCGTCCAGGATCCGGGCGAGCGCACGGGTGGCCAGGTCGGGGCCCATCAGGCGCAGGCCGCGGCGCTCCAGCTGGGCGCCGTCGGCCCCGGCGCCCATCGCGCCGACGCTCCACGGTCCCCAGGCCACCGAGGTGGCGGCCAGGCCCCGGGCCAGGCGGCTCTCCGCCAGGGCGTCCAGGTAGGCGTTGGCCGCCGAGAACCCGGGCTGCTGCCCGCCGCCCCAGACCGCGGCGACGGAGGAGAAGAGGACGAAGGCGTCGAGGTCCAGGCCGGCGGTCAGCTCGTCCAGCCAGGCCGCCGCGTCCGCCTTGGCCGCGAGGACCTCGGCGAACTCCGCGAGGTCCAGCGCGTCGACCGGCGTGTTGTCGATGGCCTCCGCGAGGTGCAGGACGGACGACAGGGCGGGGCCGGTCGCCGGGATCCGGTCGAGCAGGCCGGCCAGCTGCGACCGGTCGGCGGCCTCGCAGGCCACGACGTCCACATCGCTGCCCAGAGCGGCCAGTTCGGCCGCCAGCGCCGCGGCACCGGGGGCGGCGGGGCCGGTGGTGCCGGTCAGCACCAGTCGGGCCGCACCCCGCTCGACCAGCCAGCGGGCGACATGCCCGCCGATCGCCTCGGTGCCACCGGTGACGAGCACGCTGCCGCGCGGCGTCCAGTCCCGGGCGTCCTTGGGCTGCGGGGCGTGGACCAGTCGGCGGGCCAGCAGACCGGTCCGCCGGACGGCGACCTGGTCCTCGCCGCAGCCGGCCAGGACGGCGGTCAGCAGGCCCGCGGTCCGCTCGTCGAACTCGGCCGGCAGGTCGATCAACCCGCCCCAGCGGTCCGGGTGTTCAAGTGCGACGACCCGGCCGAAGCCCCAGACCTGCGACTGCAGTGGGCCGTCCGGCGCCTCGCCGGGCGTGGCCGCGACGGCGCCGCGGGTGACCACCCACAGCGGGGCGGGGACCTCGGCGTCACCGAGGGCCTGCACCAGGGCGAGGGTCGCCCCGAGGCCGCCGGTCACCGCCGGGTGGGCGGGCAGGCGCGACTCGTCGGTCGCGAGCAGCGACAGCACGCCGGACACCTCGGTGCCCTGCTGCGCCGCACCGATCAGCTCGGCGGTCCCGGCCCGGTCGACGGTGCCGGCCGGAACCTCGACGAACACGACCTCGGCCCCGCGGGAGGAGAGCGCGGCGGCGCACTGCCGGGCGAGTCCGTCCTCGCTCCGGCCCTCCGGGGTGACGACCAGCCAGGTGCCGGACGGCGCACCCGAGAGCCGCTCGGTCACCGGCGTCCAGGTGACGCGGTAGCGCCAGCCCTCCGTCGCCGAGCGGTCGCGCTCGCGGCGGCGCCAGGACGCCAGGGCGGGCAGCACCTCGGCCAGCTGCTGCTGGTCCTCGATCGCGAGCGTGTCGGCGATGCGGGCCAGGTCCCCGTTCTCGACGGCGGCCCAGAACGCGGCCTCCGCCTCGCTGCCCGCGCCGTCACCACCGACAGCCGCCGTACCCTCGGCCGAGGGCTCCAGCCAGTACCGCTGACGCTGGAACGCGTACGTCGGCAGGTCCACCGGCTCGGCGACCGGCAGCACGGACTTCCAGTCGACCGCAAGACCACCGACGTAGGCCTGCGCCAACGCCGTCACCAGCCGGGCCGCACCCGCGTTCTCACGCTCCAGCGTGCCGACCGCCAGCACATCCGCGACACCCGCGTCCTCCGCCGTCTCCGCCACCGCCGCGGTCAGCACCGGATGCGTCGACACCTCCACGAACGACCCGTACCCGCCGCCCAGCAGCGTACGGACGGCCTCCTCGAAACGGACCATCCGCCGCAGATTCGCGTACCAGTACGCGGCGTCCACCTCGGTACCGGTGAGCCACTCACCGGTCACCGTCGAGACCATCGGCACCCGACCCGCCCGCGGCGCGATCCCCGCCAACTCCCCGGCCAGCACCGCCTCCAACGGCTCCACCGCCGGGGAGTGCGCCACGAAGTCCGTCGCCGGGATCCGCCACCGCAGCACCTTGCGCGAAGCCAGCTCACGCTCGAACTCCGACAACGCCTCCGGCTCACCCGACACCACCACCGCCGCCGGGCCGTTCACCGCCGCCACCGACAGCCGCTCACCGAAGCCGTCGACGATCTCGCGCACCGCCGCCGACGGCATCACCACCGACACCATCGAACCCTGCACCGACAGACCCGTCAGCGCCCGCGCCCGGACAGCCACCACCCGGGCGGCATCCTCCAGCGACAGCATCCCGGCCACCGTCGCCGCCGCGATCTCACCCTGCGAGTGACCGACGACCGCATCCGGCGTCACCCCGGCGGCCTCCCACACGGCCGCCAGCGACACCATGATCGCCCACAGCACCGGCTGCACCACATCCGCCGTGTCCAGCCCCGGAGCACCCTCCACACCCTCGACGACCTCGGAGAGCCTCCAGTCCACGAACGGCGCCAACGCCGCCTCGCACTCCGCCAACCGCGCCGCGAACACCGGCGACGACGCCAGCAACTCCCGGCCCATCCCGACCCACTGCGCACCCTGACCCGCGAACACGAACGCCGTCCGACCACCGGTCCGGGCCACACCCGACACCACCGAACCCGACGGCACACCAGCCGCCAAGCTCTCCACACCACCGGCCAGTTCGGCCCGCTCGCCACCGACCACGACCGCCCGGTGCTCGAACACCGAACGGGTCGCCGCGAGCGACCACGCCACCTCCGCCGGCACCAGCTCCGGACGCGCCGACACCCAGCCGGCCAGCCGCTCCGCCTGCCCCGCCAGCGCCTCCGCCGTACGACCCGACACCAGCCACGCCGCCGGCCCGCCCTCGACCACCGCGGGAGCGGCCGGAGCCGCCTCGACCTCGACGACCGACTCGTCCACGGCGTCGGCACCCTCGGCGCCCTCGGCGTCGCCGTCGGGGGCCGCCGCGGCCTCGCCGTCCTCGGCCGGGGCCTCCTCCAGGATGATGTGCACGTTGGTGCCGCTCATCCCGAACGACGACACGCCACCGCGGCGCACCCGCTCCCCGGCGGGCCACGCCACCGGCTCGGCCAGCAGCTTGACGTCACCGGCCGCCCACTCCACGTGCGGGGTCGGCTCGTCCACGTGCAGCGTCTGCGGCAGCTGCTCGTTGCGCAGCGCCAGCACCATCTTCATCACACCCGCCACACCGGCGGCCGCCTGGGTGTGCCCGATGTTCGACTTCACCGAACCCAGCCACAGCGGCCGGCCCTCCGACCGCTCCTGGCCGTAGGTGGCGATCAGCGCCTCGGCCTCGATCGGGTCGCCCAGTGTGGTCGCCGAACCGTGCGCCTCCACCACGTCGACCTCGTCGGCACGGACCCCGGCGTTGGCCAGCGCCGCCCGGATGACGCGCTGCTGCGAAGGACCGTGCGGCGCCGTCAGACCGTTGGACGCACCGTCCTGGTTGGCCGCCGAACCGCGGATCACCGCCAGCACCTGGTGCCCGTTGCGCCGGGCGTCCGACAGCCGCTCCACCACGAGCACGCCGACGCCCTCGGCCCAGCCGGAGCCGTCCGCCTCCGCGGCGAAGGACCTGCAGCGCCCGTCCACGGACGTCCCGCGCTGTCGGGAGAAGCCCACGAAGACGGACGGGCTGGAGATCACCGTCGCGCCGCCGACCAGGGCCAGCGAGGACTCACCGGAGCGCAGCGACTGGGCGGCCAGGTGCAGGGCCACCAGGGACGAGGAGCACGCGGTGTCGATGGTGACGGCCGGGCCCTCCAGGCCCAGGGTGAACGCCACCCGGCCGGAGGTGACACTGGTCGAGATCCCGGTGAGCAGGTGGCCCTCGGACCCTCCGCTCTGCGCCGCCGGATCCGTGCCGTAGCCCTGGCTGTAGGCGCCGGCGAACACACCGGTCCGGCTGCCGCGCAGCGAGGCGGCGTCGATGCCCGCCTGCTCCAGCGCCTCCCAGGCCACCTCCAGCAGCAGGCGCTGCTGCGGGTCCATGGTGACCGCCTCGCGCGGGCTGATCCCGAAGAAGCCGGCGTCGAACTCGGTGGCGTCGTACATGAATCCGCCGTGGCGCGCGTACGAGGTGCCCGGGTGGTCGGGATCGGGGTCGTACAGGTTCTCGAGGTCCCACCCGCGGTCCTGCGGGAACGGGCCGATCGCGTCCGAGCCGTCGACGAGCAGCTTCCACAGCTCCTCGGGGTTGCGCACCCCGCCGGGGAAGCGGCAGCCCATGCCGACGATCGCGATCGGCTCCTGGCTCCGTTCCTCGACCTCAGCGAGGCGACGACGGACCTGACGCAGATTAGCCGTCACGAGCTTCAGATAATCGCGGAGCCTGTCTTCGTTGGCCATTTAATTCCGCCACCCCTGCTTGCCGAGGATATGCCATTTATGGATCTGCACAGCCGCGGTGCGGGATTACCGCGGGATTACGCTGAATCGGGATTTCCCAATACCTGCAAAAGATCGAGCCCACCAGCCACAGGAACGTATCCAGCCCCGTTTGGGCGGCGCAACGTGGCAGTTGAACACTTGAACCGGCCATCCCGCGCTTCGGAATCGAGGAATCCGACACTCGATCCACCGGCCCGCACGGGAGCCGGATTGCATTGATTACCACGGCGGGCTATTCAGGTCCAGTGGTTCCTCCGGCGGACCGCCCGGTGACAGTACGGTGACCGTACGGGTCCGCTCGCAGCGCCCGTCACGGACACGGAGGGTGGCGCCCGGCCGCTGCGAGCCGGTCACCACCCTCCGCTGTCCTCCTGCGCCGGACCACCGTCCGGCCGCGCCTCAGGGCCTCAGAGCGCGCTCTCCCCGCGCATCCACTGTCCGAGCGTCCGACGCGGGTACCTGACCACCACGTCGCCGGCCCGGAGCCGCCCGGTCACGTTCACCCGCAGCTCGACCGGCACGTTCCCGTCGGACTTGGGCACCCGGATCTTGAGGTCGCCCCCGCCCACGTTGAGTTCGTGGGTCGCCACCACGATGCCCGGCCGGACCACGATGACCAGGTCGCCGCCGATGCTCAGGTAGACATCCAGGTCGAGGGTGTCGTGGGTGATCACCGCCTGGGTGAAGTCGAGCTTGACGTCGCCGCCGTGCATCCGCAGTTCCAGCCGGCGCGGAACCTCCCAGGGGCCCGTCCGCCGGAGGGTGCCGAAGCGCTGGTTGATCTCCACCAGGTCCTTGCCCCCTCGTCGGCCCACCTCGGCGCGGGAGACGGGGGTGGGCACGGGAAGGGGGGCGACCGGCAAATCGCGGGTCAGCCTGGCCAGTTCGCCGAACGTACGGGCGTTCAGCGCCGCCGTGAGGCGTTCGTCGAGCTCCTCGGCCGTGAGTCGGCCGTCCGCGGCGGCGTCGCGGAGGATCTCGACGACCTCGTCCCGGTCGGCGTGCGAAGCCCTGATGCCCCCCGCGGGCACCTCCCCGACGCTGTGACCGTCCGACGACCTGTCTTCCGTCATGTCACCAGCCTGATCTTCCTCTGGGAGATTCACGTCCAAACGGTACATGACAGTGCGTCGGCCCCCCACCGCAAGCCGGAGATCCGCCGCTGTTCAACTGGCGGGCGCTTCGCGTCCGGACCGGGCGCGAAGCGCCACCCGGTCCGCCGGGGCCGGTGAACTCACCTGACGGCACAGTGCAGTTGAACGACGCGACGCGGGGCAGTGGCCGCCGCTACCGTCTGCCGCAAGGACCGTCGTCCGCAACCCGCCATCGAAGCTTAGGAAGTGAACGGGGCCATGGGAACACCGCTGCTGGGTCTGGTCATGGGATCCTTCACCTCCGCCACGGTCGGCGCGGCGGCGCGCCTGGGCATCGCCGACGCCCTCGCGAACGGCCCGGCCACGCCCGAGGAGCTGGCCGAGGCGGTCGGGGCGGACCGCACCGCGCTCGTCTCCCTCATGACGGCCCTCACGGCGCTGGAGGTCTTCACCGAGGACGAGGACGGCCGCTACGCCAACTCGGCGCAGTCCGAGCAGCTCCGGACCGACCACCCGGAGTCGATCCGCCACCTGACCTCGCTGCTCTGCGGCCTCTACGGCCAGGCCGCCGCCGGCGGGCTCACCGAAGCCGTCCGGACCGGCACCTCGGTCATGCCCCACGTGTTCGGCGTCCCGCTCTACGAGTACCTGGACAAGGACCCCGAGACCGCCCGGATCTTCGACCTCGCGATGCAGGACTGGGCCCGTCCGATCGGAACGGTGCTGGCCGAGCACGTCCCGTTCGAGGGCGTCCGCACCGTGATCGACGTCGGCGGCGGCAACGGCACCCTCCTGAAGACCATCCTCAAGGCCCACCCGCACCTCCGGGGCATCTGCGTGGACCGCCCGGACACCTGCCGGCGGGCCGAGGCCGACCTGCGCACCTCCGGCGACCAGGACCTCGTCGAGCGGCTCGGCTTCCAGCCCGCCGACATCCTCGCCGAGGTCCCCACGGGCGGCGACCTCTACATCCTCAAGAACGTCCTCCACGACTGGAGTTCGGAGAGCGGCGTGCGGATCCTCCGCAACATCCGCCGCGCGATGGGCGCCACCGCCGGCGCCACCGCCGACGCCGTCCCGACCCTCCTGGTCATCGACCCCCTGGCCGAGCACGACTCCGGCGCCGCCTTCCGCAACGTCATCAAGATGGTCGTCGGCGAGCCCGACACCCGCGAGCGCACCGAGGCCGACATGCGCCGCGAGGCAGCCGCCGCCGGCCTCCAGGTCCTCTCCATCACCCCCTGCCCCGCCGACCTCAGCGTCACCGCCTGCACCCTCGCCCCCACCACCCCGACCGCCTGACCCGGCACCACCCGCCGGACGGGGCGGGCCGGCCGCCCTCGCGCGGCCGGCCCGCCCCGTCCGCGCCGGGTCGCCGCGGCTCAGGCGGTGTCGAACCGGTAGCGGTAGACGTTGGTCTCGCGGCGGGTGAACCCGGCCCGCTCGTAGAGCCGGTGGGCAGCCGTACGGCTGGGCCGCGAGGTCAGGTCGACCTGGACGGCGCCACGGCTGCGGGCGGCCGCCAGCGCGGCTCGCACCAGCGCGAGGCCGGCGCCCAGCCCCCGCGCGGGCTCGTCGACCACCACGTCCTCCAGCCTGGCGCAGACGCCGGTGGGCAGGGTCAGGATGACCAGGGTGAGCAGGCCGACGGTCCGCGTCCCGATCCGGGCGGCGAGCACCAGGTTGGACGGACAGTCGAGCACCTGCGCGAGCCGCACCGCGTCCAGCGGCGGCGAGTTCTTGTGCAGCTGCGGGATGAGGCGATTGAAGTCCTCGACGGTCTCCTCGTCGGCGCGGTCGACCCGGTCGACGACGGTGATGACCGGATTCGGCACGGCGGGTACCTCCTGGCAGGCATGGACGGGATGACGGGGCGTTACGGCAGCGGGATCAGATGGCCGCGCAGCGGTACGGCCCGGCAGCCCTGGAGCCGCTTGGTCGAGCCGTGCCCGATGCTGTAGTCGATGCGGTCCAGGTGCTCGCTCGACGCGCTGAGCATCGGCCCGTGGTAGGTGGCGGCGAGGTGTGCGAAGGGCGTGTTCCGGCCGGACTCGGTGGTGCCGGTGTAGACGTTCTGCAGGGTCCGGTTCTGCAGGACGAAGAGGCTGTGGGCGACGATCCGGCCCTCGCGCTCGGTGGTGTACAGCCGCAGGTCCGGGCCGAAGGTGTCGATCAGGGTGCGCAGCCGCCGCCGTTCGCCGGCCTCGTCCACGGGCTGTCCGTACCAGCGGACGAGTTCGCAGCGGCCTTCGATCACCTCCTCGAACCTGGCCGCCGGGTCGGCCTGTCCGAGTTCGGCGCCGAGGTCGGCCAGCCGGTTCAGCTGGCGGTTCATCTCGGCGCGGTGCCGCCGGCTGATCGCCTGCCGAAACCCCTCGGCGTCCGTCCAGGTGACCTCGCGGGCCGAGCGGGTGGTCAGGTCGAAGCTCTCGCCGCCGAGCGCCGCCACCGCCGGTTCGAGGACCGCCGAGCCCGCGGGGGTGGTGTAGAGCACGGTGACGGTGGCCAGGCCGGCCGACCGGGCCCAGGCGCAGATGCCGGCCAGGCACGCCCGCACCTCCTCGGGCTGCCCGGCGGCCGGGCCGACCGGATCCCCGATGTAGCCGGGAGCGGTCAGGACCAGCCCGGGCAGCATCCGCTCGGGGGCGTCGCCGAGCTGCGGCGCCACCTGACGGCCGGAGGCGTACACCTCCTCGAAGACGGGCTGGGGACCGCGCAGGATCAGCCAGGGGTTGTACGCCTCGTAGGCCTCCGGGTCCTCGACCACCGCGCCGACGAAGCCGACCGCATCGCCGAGGCCGTCCGGTCCGGCGTGCACAGCCGTCACCGGCCGGCCGGGCAACCGGCTGAGCATGGTGCTCAGCCACCGACCGCCCTGCACCACGGTGCCGGGGCGCAGGGCGTCCCAGCGTGCGGCGTGGAACGTGTCGGACACCGTCGTCGCCCGCATGTCTCTCTCGCTCTCTGTCGTTCTCTGTCGTTCTCGCGTTCCCACCCGGTTCAGCGGGCCGGGGCGGCGTCGGTGCCCGGACCGGCCGGGGTCGGGAGCTCGGCTCCGGCCGGCTCGGGACCGGCGTCCTGGGACGGGACGGTGGCCAGCCTTCGGATGCTCGGCGACAGCAGTGCCGCGAGGCTGACGCAGCCCGCCGCGACGCCCGCGGTGAGCGCGGCGTCGCCGGCGTCCAGGACAGCGATCAGCGGGCCCATCAGCAGTGCGCCGAGTGGCATCAGGGCGTTGAAGCCGAGCAGGGCGAAGCTGCCCACCCGGCCCATCAGGTGCTCCGGCACCTTGCCCTGCAGCAGGCTGGGGAAGAGGGAGTTGAAGAAGTGCAGGCCGACGCCGTACAGCACGGCCATCGCCAGTGCGCCGTTGCCGCCGCCGATCAGGCCGGCGGCGGCCAGCGAGCAGGCCATCAGCGCGAGCATCAGGTAGAGCGTCACCCCGAGCCGGCGGACAGTCAGCTTGACCAGGACGGCCGCGCCCAGCAGCGCGCCGACGCCCTGCAGGGTGTAGAAGGCCCCGAGCGAGCCGGCGTCCCGGGCGCCGTTCGGTGCCATCAGCAGGGGGACCGCGACGTCCAGCACCCCGGCGTAGACGGCGTTGGTGCAGGCACCGACCACGATGGAGATCAGCAGCCAGTGCACTCCGCGGACGTAGCTCAGGCCCTGGGAGACGTCCCCCAGCAGCTGCCGCAGCCGCCCGCTGCCGGCGTCCGCACCGTGCTTGTCCTCCGACGTCCCGGCCTGGTCGCCCTGCCCGTCCTGCCCGGCAGGCGCCGAATCGCCCTGCCCGGCGGATCCGGCAGGCCCGGCAGCCGTCGCCGCCGGCGCCTTGCCGATGGCCAGCAGCAGCACACCGGAGAGCAGGAAGGTGAGCGAGTCGAAGGCGAAGGTCCACGGCGCGCCGGCGAAGCTCACCAGGAACCCGCCGAGCAGCGGACCGCCGATCAGCCCGATCTGCTGACTGACCGACAGCGCCGAGTTGGCCGCGACCAGTTTCTCCTTGGGGGTGATCTCCAGCATGTACGCGAACGCGACCGGCTGGAAGAACCCGTCGGCGATGCCGATCAGCGCGGCGAGGACCACCAGCAGCGGCACGCTGTCCGTCCAGAGCGTGCTCAGCACGATCAGCACCAGGGTGAGGAACCGGGCCGCGTCGGCGGACACCATGATCCTCCGCCGCGAGCCGGCCCGGTCCCCGACCGCCCCGCCCACCAGGTAGAACAGCAGGGACGGCAGCAGCAGCACCGCCGTGGCCGTGGCCAGGACGGACGCCGATCCGCTGACGGTGATGATGTGGGTCGCGAACGCCGTCCGGAAGGCGTAGTCGCCGATCAACGACAGCGTCCGGGCCGACCAGTAGCAGCCGAAGCCGCGCTCGCCCACGATGCCCAGACGCCCTGTCGGTCCTGCTTGCACGGGCCTGCTCTCCCTCTCCGTCACTGTGTGTCCGAGCCGGCGGCGCCGCCCGGCCGCACCAGGGCGCCGGCCAGCGAGGCCGCGGCCTCGCGCGCCGGGCCGAGCCCGGCCGAGTCCAGCGGCAGGACGAACGAGGCCACCTCGTCCAGCCGGCAGCCCCGTTCGAGTTTGTTGGCCTCGGCGCCGTAGCTGAAGGACAGCTCCCGGCATCCCGTCCGGTACGCCTCCTCGATCGGCGCGTGGTAGCAGACCTCGAAGTACGTGCCGTCCGCCCTCGGATCGGCGTAGTCCGTCCCCGTCATCCAGGCGTGCCGGATGCCGCCGGCGTCGAGGAACAGGCAGAAGCCGACGGTCCGCCCGTCGGCCACCGCCAGCTGGAGCCGGCCGCGTTCGCCGAAGGACTCCCGCAGCGTGTGCAGCTGACTGCGCTCCCCGGCGGCGTCCGGCCGGCGTCCGTACTTGGCACGGTGCGTCATCCGCAGCCCGACCAGCTCCTCGACCAGCCGGTCGTCCGCGTCGCGCAGCAGCAGCTGCCGGACGGTGACGCCCTGGCGGTCCAGGCGCCGACGGATCCGGGCGACGCCCTTGCGGGCATCGCGGCCGAGCGAGGCCAGGTAGTCCTCGAAGGTGGTGCCGGGCAGTCGGAGATTGGCCCGCAGAGCGGTCGGCACCTCCAGGAAGGCGGCCCGGCGCAGGGCGGCGGACAGCTCCGTCTCCTCCGGCTGGACGTACAGGAACGCCACACTGCCCAGCCCCGCGGCCCGGGCCTCGGCCACCACCTCGGCGACGGCGCCGTCCAGGGCCTGCGCCGAGTGCCGCCCCGGGCCCAGCGGGAAGCACTCCAGCCCGGGGTAGGTCACCACCAGGGACGGGAACCAGTGCTCCGGCGCCGGCCCGGCCGCACGCGCCGCGGCCTGCCGCTCCAGCGCCGGCCGGCCCAGCGACCGGGCGCTGCCCGGCTCGAACAGCAGCCTCCAGGGGTTCTTGGCCTCGGAGACCGCACTGTCCTCGCTCACCGAGCCGAAGAACCCGACGTCCCGCCCGTCCCCGGGCTGGTGGACGAACCACCAGTGCTCCCCGTCGATCCGGTCGCCCATCCGGGCGAGCCAGCGCGCGGAGGCGAACAGCGGTGGCTCGGCGTCCAGTGCGGCCCACTGCGGCGGGCACTGGCCCACGGCTCTCATCCGCGGCCCGTCAGGCCCGGGCGCCCGGCCCACGCCCAGGACTCCCGGAAGGGCGCCAGCATGTCGATGACCAGCGCGGGGCAGCGCTCGTCGGGGAAGGACGCGTACAACTCCTGCGCCAGGTCCAGGACGAGCTCCAGCGCCTCCCGCCGCGGCAGCCGGTCGACGAACAGCAGCCGCTCCCGCTCGGCGAAGAGCGCCGGCACCCCGGGCGCGCCGGCCAGCGCGGCGGCCCGCCGCATCAGGTGCTTGCCGTCGTGGGTGATCCGGCCGAAGGCGTTCACCCCAGACATCAGCAGCGCCTCGGCGGAGCCCCGCAGCATCAGCTCGCGCGCGGGGGACTCCAGCACCGTGGTGTCCTCCAGCAGGCTCATCGCCCCGACGAAGGCCAGCGCGGCGGCGGAGGCCCGCACCACCTCGATGTCCACCAGGCGCCGCAGCCGGTCCAGGCGTTCGGCCCCGGCCAGCGGGATGCCGCTGTGCACGCGCTGCGCCAGGCGCAGTTCCAGGCCCTGGAGGTTGGGCAGGTCCACCTGCCCGCCGTCCGTCACCGTCCGCGTGACGTTGCCGAGGTCCTCCAAGCGCCCCTCGGCCACGTACTCGATGTTGACCGGCAGGTCCGCGACCAGCCCGTCGAAGCTGTCGCCGAAGATCGACGGGTGGTTGACCGTGCCGGGCACCCGGCGGGTGCGCGGGTGCCGGGTGAGCACCAGAACGTCCAGGTCGGAGGTGGGGTTGAATTCGCCCGAGGCGTACGAGCCGGCGAGCAGCACGGGCTCGTCCGGGTCGGCGTCGATCAGGTCCGCCACGGCCGGCAACTCGACGCCGCGCCGGGCGAGTTCGGTCCGTACGTGATCCGGCAGCGCTTCCAGCAGTGCCACGTCCATGGGAGTGTCCTCTCTAGCGGTCGGCGGGCGGCAGTGCCCGGCGCGGCCGCGCCGGGCCGGTCATCCGGCCACCTGTCGGCTGGCCCGCAGCGGCGGGAAGTGCAGCGAGGACTCCAGCACCACGCGCTCCCAGGCGTCCAGGGTCACGCCGTGCACGCGCAGGGCGGCCTCGGCGACACCGATCCGCATCGTGTCCGAGCTGCCGTCCGCGCTGCCGTGCTCGAACTCGCAGCGCAGGGTCGCCAGCAGTGCGGCCGGGGCGTGCCCCTCCAGCAACGCGGCGAGCCGCTCACCCGCTCCGATCACGCCGAGCCCGCCGGCCCCGGGGAAGGCGGAGCGGACCGCGTGCCGGACGGTGTCCGGCAGCTGCTCCCAGAGGGCCGCGAGCGCCCGGGTGCGGACGGCGACGAGCACCTGCTCGAAGTCCCGGTGCTCGGGGGTGTGCGGGGTGATCAGCCGGCACAGGTAGTCGATCTCCTCCGCCGCGCGCTCCGGGTCGGCGATGGCGTCCTGTTCGGTCAGGCCGAACACCGCGGCCTCCCGCTCGGACTCCACCGGGCCGTCCGAGCTGTGCATCAGCCCGACGATGCTGTTGATGGCACCGAAGTCGCGCCGCAGGGTGCCGTGTTGGGCCTGCTCCGGGTGCTGGTAGCCCTTGCGGCGGGCCAACTGCCCGTGCACGTCCGTCTCCTGCCCGTCCCCCTCGTAGCGGCAGATCAGCGCGACCGCGGGCCCCAGCTCCAGCACGGCGTCCACCAGCCGGTAGCGCCAGGTCTGCCACTGGCCGGCGATGAGGTCGGCGTACAGGTCGTCGACCAGCTCGGGGTCCGCGTCGATCGCCCGGGCCGCGACCGGCGCGAACCCCTCCTTGCGAAGGCGCGCCACCATCTCGCCGTGGACGCCCCGGTAGACGGCGTCCGAGCTCAGGAGGACGAAGACATGGCGGGACCAGAAACCTGGAGCGGGCACTGAGCAACTACCTTTCAGCCGAACGGCGGACGGGGGGTGCGGACAGGGTCGGCGCTCGGCCGGTGCGGCCGGGCCCGTAGGCCTCAGTGGGCGAACGGGCAGGGCGAGGAGTCGACCGACTGGTCGTCGGGAAGCACGTACTGACGCCACTTGTGCGCCGAGGACAGCAGCGGATCGCCGAGGTACGGGTGCGGCGGCACTTCGTCGTAGTCCAGCAGCCGCTCGCGGATCCGCTTCTTGGCGGCCTTGCCCGCGACGGTGGAGCCGCCGAGGCCCTCGAAGACCCGCCTGGTCTGGAAGATGACGGTCAGGCAGGGTCCGAGGTTGCGGCTGCGCCGGTGCCGGTAGCCGGGGCTGCCGGCGAAGATGAACCAGGGCTCACCTCCGAAGCACCACTGCCAGCGCGGGTCGCTCGCGTCCTTCGGGACGTCGGCCGGCCAGGGGGCCTGGTCGAGTGCGCTGAGTTCGTTGAGCAGGTCCCAGAGCCGGGTGCCGTGCGCGGCCAGATCCGCCTCGGGCTCCGGTGGACCGATGAAGGCGATCAGGGTCTGGCGCTTGACGCCCGACCAGGCTCGTTCCCGGAATTCCAGCAGGGTTCGACCGAGCTGGTCGACACCGTACTCCCCGGGGTACTGCGGATCAACGACGGTGCACGAATTATGTCCGCGCTGCTCCCCCTGCGTACCGAAATGACAGGGATAGTCATCGGCCGGATCGAGAAGCTTGCCGACAAGAATGTCCCAGACCCCTGGGAGCCAGTCGACGGATTTCCCGGACGGCCGCGCAGAACAATCATCAGGGGTGGACCAAAGAGGAATATCGGACATCTCTACCAGCTCCCCCGTTCTTGCAGCACGCAAAGGAACCCGCCGCCGCTGATGCTTGATCAGAACATCACGGCTGTTCGAGTCCTGTCAAGGATTGATCTTGGGAGTCCAACATATCCCCAGTTCAGAACACTTTATCCCCGACGTTCAGTGAGCCCGCCGGACCGAACGCCAGATGAATTCGGAGCGAAACATTCCGCTTGAACTCCCTGGACAGTGCTCGAAGGTCCATGCAAACATCAGTGCCTGTTTCGGCCGAAGTGCCGATCCACACCTGAACGAAGAACGGGGGATCCAGGTGTCTTTGGACGACCAGAGGCCAAAAACTCCTGTGGTGCTTCTCGACCGAATCGGATACGCCTTTTACCGGGATTCCGAGGGGCGCTCCTTCCTGCCCGCCGACCGATTCGACGTACGACTGGTGACTGCACTCGCCAAGGCCGCCGAAGCGAACGGCGAGGAACTGGAATCGGTGCTCGCCGTCGACGGCCACGACGAACGGGCGCTCAGCGAAGCCGTCCGCTTCCAGAGCACCTTCGGCGGGCGGCGGGCCGCGCGCCTGGTCGCCGTCACGGAACGCTTCCTGCTGCTCGCCGCCCGACTGCGTGAGGAACTCGGCATCCCGGGACAGCGCGTGCCGCAGACCCTGCCCTTCCGGGACAAGGTCGTGATGAAGGAGCACCTGGCGCGACACGGCATCAGGGTGCCGGCGTTCGCGCCCTTCACCGAGACGGCCGCCCGCGAACTGCTCCGCTCCCATCCCGCCGTGGTCGCCAAGCCGCGGCTGGGCACCGGCTCGACGGAGATCACGGTGCTGCGCGGCGAGGCCGACCTGGCCGCGTTCACCGCCGCCCATGCGGACCGACTCGCGAACTTCGAGGTCGAGCAGTTCGTCACCGGCCGGCTCTACCACGTGGACAGCATGGTCGAGGACTCCAAGCCGGTCGCGGCGATCGCCGGCGGATACATCGACGAGACCACCTCGTACGAGCGGCTGCTCCCCTGCCGGGACGTCGGCGTACCGCCCGGCCCGCTGCTGGACACCCTGCTGGACTTCAACCGGCGGGTGCTGGAGACCTTCCCCGGGTTCACCGGGGTCACCCACCACGAGATGTTCGTCGCCGAGGACGGCGAGGTGTACCTCTGCGAGATCGCTGCCCGGGCCGGCGGCGGCGGCGTCATCGCGGGCTTCCTCTCCCGCACCGGGGTCAACCTGGACGAGGCGATGATCCGGGCGCAGCTGGGCGAACCCCTGCCCACGACCGAGGGGCCCGCGGACCACCTCACCGGGTTCATCGTCATCTACGCCGGTCCGGGCACCCTCCGCGAACCGCTGACCGCGCCGGACGAGGCCTGGGTGCTGGAGAGCCAGATCCTGGCGGAGCCCGGTACGGCGCTCACCGGACCGCAGAACTGCAACGACGCTGCGGCCATCGTCTCGGTCCGCGGCGACTCGCCGGAAGAGGTCGTGCGCCGGCTCGACCAGGTCCACGCCCACATGGCCGCGGCCCTCGGCTCCATCTCCGCCGGCTGACCGCCCCCCATTCCGGCCCGGCGTCGGCGAACGGCCCACTCTGTCGAACGAAGGGAAGCCCCCACATGTCAAGCCCCCAAGAGCGCGTGCTCACCCCGGCCGACTGGACCACCGGCCCAGTGGCGGACCTCTACTCCTCCTATGTCGCGGCCGCCGCGCTGTCCGCGGCCCAGGAGCTCGGTCTGCTCGACGAACTCGCCGAGCAGGGAAAGACCTCGTACGGCAACGGTGACCACCCGGACCTCGACGACGGGGTGGTCCGCACCATCCTGCGCGCGCTGCACTGGGCCGGGGTGGTCGTGATCGAGGAGGACGGCCCCGTCCTGACCGGGCCCCGCTTCGCCGAGGCGTACGCGGCCCGCGGCTACTTCTACTGGCTGGTCAAGGGCTGCGGTGAGCTCTTCAGCATCGCGCCGCAGGTGGCGAAGACGGAGAACAGGGTCGGGGACTTCTACCACCGTGACATGCGGGCGGTTGCGATCGGCTCGCGGATCATCGGCGAGGAGGAGGTGGAGCGGCTCTTCGACCGGGTCCTGGCCGACCGCCCGCCGCGCAAGGTCGCCGACCTCGGCTGCGGCTCCGGCCAGCGGCTCATCCGGATCGCGGGCAACCACCCGGAGGCGAGTGGCGTCGGCGTCGACATCGCCCGTGCCTCCGTCCAGCTGGCCTCCGAGTCCGTGGCCGCCGCGGGCCTGGCCGACCGGATCACCATCCACCGCGGCAACGTCCTGGAACTCGACCCGTCCCCGGCCTTCACCGACGTCGACACCATCACCTGCGTCTTCATGGGGCACGACTTCTGGCCGTACGACAGCTGCGTGGCGACACTGCGCGCGCTGCGCGCGGCCTTCCCCCGCGCGGAGCGGCTGCTGCTCTGCGACGTCGTGCGCACCACCGAACTGCCCGGGCCCGACACCACCGTGTTCACCCTCGGCTTCGAGGGAGTGCACGCGCTGATGGGGGACTACCTGCCCACCCTCGACGAGTGGCGGCAGGCGTTCACCGAGAGCGGCTGGGAGTGCCGCACGATCCACCCGACCGTCACGCCGCCGAACGGCCACTTCTTCGAGCTGGTCCCGTCGGCCGGCTGACCCGGGGCACGCCGTGGGGTGAGCCGCCGCGCCGCCCCACGGACCCCCCGCCACAGCGTCAGGGCGTCGGCCCGCGGCCGTCGTGCGGAGCGAAGATCCCGAACGCGTCGTGCTCGGTGGTCCGCGCGTTGAGGCAGTAGTCCGCCCACTCGGCCGCCTGGTGGAAGGCGGAGCCCTCGGCGATCCGGGCCGCCGCGGCGTCCACGTCGAAGCGGGTCGAACGCAGCTGGACGCCTGGGCCCAGCAGGGCCCAGTGCGCGCCGGCCCGCCCGTACGGCATGCCGAGACTGCCCGGGTTGACCACCAGCCGGCCCAACGCCAGCCTGGTGTACGGCATATGGGTGTGCCCGCAGACGACGGTGGTGACGGCCGGGTCCACCCCGGCGAGGACCTCACCCCAGCGCTCCAGACTTGAGTCGACCAGCACCACCTCCTGATCGTCCCGGGGCGTCGCGTGGCAGAACAACACCTCGCCCAGCCCGCGGACTTCGAGCGTCAGTGAGGTGGGCAACCCCTCCAGCAGATCGACCTGGTCCTCGCGCAGCTGCTCCGCCGCCGAGGGGGCGATCGGGTCCGGGATGGAGGCTCGCAGGCCGCGCCGGTACTCGACCAGCTCGCGATCGGCGTTGCCGCGGATCCACGCCACCCGGTCACCGAGACCGGTCAACAGGTCGAGCACCTCCACCGGTTGCGGCCCGCACGCGATGTCCCCGGTCAGCACGATCAGATCCGCCTCCCGCACCTCCCGCTCCGCCAGCACGGCCTCCAGCGCGGGCAGTACACCGTGGATGTCGGACAGCACAGCTACCTGGCTCACCATGACAGCCAGTATGCGACACGGCACTGTCCCGGATGGGGTGGTTCGTGGAACGACCACGGACCGGGCGGCTCACGCGGGACCGGCACC
Organism: Kitasatospora sp. NPDC096128; assembly: GCF_040303105.1. NCBI lineage: Bacteria > Bacillati > Actinomycetota > Actinomycetes > Kitasatosporales > Streptomycetaceae > Kitasatospora > Kitasatospora sp. NPDC096128. Next base: position 68,772 of record NZ_JBEOSP010000013.1, read on the forward strand.
CCGGCTCGCCGACTCTCGGGCAGAGCAGCAGCGCGCCCGGGGCGGCGAACCAGTGGTCGGCGCTCGTTCCGCTCACCCCGCCCTACCGACTACGCGGCACGAGACCGTTCTCATAGGCGATGATCGCCAGGTGGACGCGGTCCCTGGCCTCGAGTTTGGCGAACAGACGCGCGACATGGGTCTTCGCCGTCGCCGCGCTGATCACCAGCCGCTCGGCTATCCCGGCGTTCGACAGTCCCTGTCCGACCAGTGCCAGCACCTCGCGCTCCCGGTCGGTGATCCCCGCGATGGGACTCGGGTCCGCGGCGGGCTCGGCGGCCGGTTCGGGGGCCGCAGGGGTGGCGGAGGTTCCGGCGAAGTCGGCGATCAGCCGTCGGGTGACGCTCGGCGCGATCAACGCGTCGCCGGCCGCCACCACGCGGATCGCTTCCAGGATCGTGTCCAGGGCCATGCTCTTGAGCAGGAATCCGCTGGCGCCGGCGCGCAGGGCGCCGTAGACGTACTCGTCGTCGTCGAAGGTCGTCAGCACCAGCACCTTGGGCGGGTCCGGCTCGGCGGTCGCCTGCCGGGTCGCCTCGATCCCGTCCATGCCCGGCATCCGGATGTCCATCACCACGACGTCCGGCCGCAGCTCACGCACCAGGCGCACCGCCTCGCGGCCGTCGCCGGCCTCGCCGACCACCTCCAGGTCGTCGGTGTCGCCGATCAGGATCCCGAGCCCGACCAGCATCAGCGGCTGGTCGTCGACCAGCAGCACCCGCACGCTCATGCCGGGAGCCTCGCCGTCACCCGGAATCCGCCCTCCGCACGCCGGCCCGCGCTGAACTGGCCGGACAGCAGCGTCACCCGCTCACGCATGCCGAGCAGTCCGAAGCCGCTCCCGCCGGCCGCCGCCGAGTGCCTCGGACGGCTGGGCCCGCCGGAACCGTCGTCCCCGTCGTCCACCACCTCGATCCTCACTCCCTCCGGCTCGTAACCGACCGCGACCCGGCATGTTCGCGCCCCGGAATGCCGCACCACGTTGGTCACCGACTCCTGGATGATCCGGAACGCCGACAGTTCGATCTCCGGCGGCAGCGGACGCCGCTCGCCCTGCCAGCTCACGTGGACCCGCACCCCGGCGCCGGCCGTGCGTTCGGCGAGCAGCGGGACGTCGGCCAGGCTGCCGGCCGGCGCCAGCGGAGCGGCCTGCGCCATGGCGTCGTCCGGCTCGGCGCGGCGGAGCGCCCCGAGCATGCGCTGAAGCTCCAGCAGCGTCTGGCGGCTGGTGGTCTCGATGCCGGTCAGCGCCTGCCGCGTCTGCTCGGGCTTGGTCTCCACGACCCGCGCCGCCGCTCCCGACAGCACCGTGATGATCCCGATGCTGTGCGCGACGCTGTCGTGCAGCTCGCGGGCGATCCGCAGCCGCTCGGTCACGACGGCGCGGGCCGCCCTCTGTTCCTGCAGGGCGGCGAGGTATTCGCGGCGTTTGCGGTACACCCCCGCGAAGACCCACGCGACCGCGCACCAGAACGCGGCCCCGCCGGCCCACTGGGCCGCGTCGCCGACGGACTGCCCGGGGGCATGGCTGTCGTGGACGAACACGGCCGCGACGCCCGCGACGGAGCCGACGGCGACGGCAGCCTTCGGCCGCCGGACGGCGAGGTGGCCACCCAGGACGGCGAGCAGGAGGAACACGATCCAGGGCCGCACGCCGAAGAGGTCGCCGAGGACCGTCTCGCCCAGGATCACCAGGAAGACGGTCGCCGGCCTACGGCGCATCAGCAGCAGCGGAAGGGCGAGCAGGACGCACAGACCCGTCATCTGGATCTGGCAGGGCCCGAGGCCGGGAAACCGGAACAGGCCGTCGTGGTGCGGAACCTGAGCGATCGACCGGCAGAGCATCACCGCGTACAAGCAGGCGGTGGCCGGCACCACGGCCTGTGACATCAGCCAGGTCACGCGCTTCGATGTCGAGCGACGCTGGAGCAACTGTTCCATGCGGAGATCGTATTCAGGGGTGTCGGCTCTGCGCGTCGCCCCGGGGATGTACGCCGGATACGCCCCCGGGCCGATGGCCTGCGAAGTGGTGCCGTCCGTCGGCCGAAGCGGTCGGGTTCAGGACGACCGGAGGTGTCCTCGGTGAGGTGGTCGAGGACGAGGGGCACCGTCGACGCCGACCTCGCCGAACTCGTCGACCGGGGTGGGCCGCCGGTCAGCCGGTGGTGCGGCAGTCGGGGCACAGGCCCGCCAGCTCGACGGTGTGGTGGACCTGGTCGAAGCCGGATACCGCGGCGATGTGCTCGGCCCAGGCCTCGACGGCCGTGGAGTCGACCGGCAGGCTGAGCCCGCAGCTCCGGCAGATCAGGTAGTGCCGGTGGTCCGGGCCGGGCCGGTAGCGGAACAGCCGCTCGCCATTGGCATCGCGCACCATGTCGGCACGGCCGACCTGCGCGAGTGCGCTCAGGGTGCGGTAGACGGTGCTCAGGCCCACCCGCGAACCGGCCTGCACCAGCCGGGCGTGGAGCACCTGGGCGCTGACGAACTCCTCGGCCCCGGCCAGCGCCCGCAACACCTCGGCCCGGCGCGGCGTGGGCCGTCCGAGCAGTCCGACGTCCCCGTCGACCGGGTGCGCGGGCCTACCGCCGGGCCGGCCTCCGGGCCTACCGGCGGCGACCGCGGCGTTCGGCTTCGGGTCGCTCATGCTCTCCCCCGTTCCACGTCCACGCGGTCAGCCCACCGCCGGGCGGGCGGTGCGGGCCACCGGGCGGACCAGGAAGGTGACCGCATAGACGGCACTGGCGACGGCCATGATCGCGAAGCTCGGCGGCAGTTTCGGCGCCGCCGCGCTGAGCAGCAGCCCGCCCCACATCTCCGCCACCGCGAGCGCGGCGGACAGCGCCAGCGCCCGGAACGGACGGTCGGTGAGCCGGATCGCCGCGCCGGCCGGGGCCGCGAGCAGGCCGAGCAGCAGCAGCGAACCGACGGCCTGGGTGGCCTCGCCGGCGGTCGCGCCGACCAGGGCGAGGAAGCCGAAACCCAGCAGTCGTACCGGAACACCGCGGGCGGCGGCCACGGCCTCGTCGAGCGTGGCGAAGAGCAGCGGCCGGGCGATCAGCAGCAGGACCACGCAGATCGCGCCCGCGATGGCGACGGCCACCGTCGTCTGGCTGCCGTGCAGGCCGAAGATCGAGCCGAACAGCACGCTCGTCCCCGCGCCGCCCTGGGCCCCGCTGCGCGAAGTGGTGTAGACGGTCAGGAAGAACGCGCCCAGGCCGAGGATCCACGCGAAGACACTGCCGATCACCACATCGTCCGCACGGCCCCGGCGCCCGAGCCCGCCGATCAGCAGCCCCACCCCGATGGTCGCGGCGAACAGCCCGAGCCGCAGGTCGTAGCCGCCGGCCAGGGCGGCCATCGCGCCGGTGAACGCGACATGGCTGAGCGCGTCACCGGTGAAGATCTGCGCCCGCAGGACCAGGAAGTAGCCCACCAGCCCGCAGGCCAGCGCGATGAACGTCCCGGCCAGCACGGCGTGTTGGAAGAAGGCCTGGGTGACGACCGTGCTCATGCGGCACCTCCGAGCGCGATCGGCGGGCGGGCCCGGCCGATCGCCTCGCGGGCGAAGCGCAGCAGACGGGCGAGGACGAATCCGGCGAAGGCGAAGCCGGTGACGAAGAAGCCCAGCGGGTACGGCTGGTAGTAGGCCGCGATCAGTCCCGCCCAGCACGCCGTCAGCCCGATCGCCACCGACAGCAGCAGACTCGGCCCGGGCCGGGCGGTGAGCTGCTGGGCGGTCGCGGGCGGTATCACCATCAGGGCGAACACCAGCAGCGTGCCGGTGATCTGGCTCGCCTCGGCGGTCGCCGCGCCCAGCAGCACCAGGAACAGCGTGCCCAGCAGCCGCACCGGCACCCCGCGCCCGGCGGCCACCTCCGGGTCGACGGAGGCGAACAGCAGCGGCCGTCCGATCACCGCCAGCACGGCCAGCACCACCGCGCCGACCACCGCCAGGGTCACGACCTGGCCGGTGGTGACGCCCAGGAAACTGCCGAACAGCAGCGCCGTCGGCCCCTCCAGCAGGCCCTTGTAGAGGCTGATGAACAGGTAGCCGCAGGCCAGCACGAACGCCTGCACCGTACCCGTGACGGCCGACTCCTCGGCACCGCCGTCCCGCCCACCGCGAGAGAGAGCCGCTATCACCAGCGCCGCGGCCACGCAGAAGCCGAAGTAGCCCAGCGAGGTCGAGAAGCCGAGCAGCACCGCCAGGGACGCGCCGGGAAAGGCCGCGACCGACAGGGTGTGCCCGGCGAAGGTCTGCCGGCGCAGCACCATGAACCAGCCCACCACCGCGCACACCACGGCCACGACCAGGCCGGCCCGGAAGGCGTTCACCATGAAGTCGTAGGACCACATGTCCTGGAGGTCGGCGAGCAGGTTCCAGGTGAAGACCGGCGAGGCCGCGTCAGAGGCCAGCAGCATGACCGCCCCCGTTCCCGTGCCGGTCGGTGTGGACGGCCGGGGCCTCCGGCTGGCCGACGACCACCAGCCGCCCGTCGCCGGTGCGCAGCACCTCGACGGGCGTGCGGTACAGGCGGGTCAGCGTCGCGGAGGTGATCACCTGTTCCGGGGTGCCGGACACGGCGCCGCCCTCGGCGATGTACACCACCCGGTCCAGGTGGTGGAGGATCGGGTTGACGTCGTGCGCGACCATCACCACCGACACCCCTTCCTCGCGGCAGATCCGCCCCAACAGCGCGGCCACGGCGCTCTGGTTGGGCAGGTCGAGGCTGTCCAGGGGTTCGTCCAGCAGCAGCAGGCGCGGGCGCCGTATCAGCGCCTGGGCGATCAGCAGCCGTTGCTGCTCGCCGCCCGAGCACTGCCCGATCGGCCGGTGCGCGTACGTGCCCGCTCCGACCAGTTCGACGACCTGGTCGACCCGCTCCCGGGCGGCCCGGCGCCTGGCCCGGCCCAGGCCCGGGACGGGGATCCCCCACAGATCCCCGTCCAGGCCCAGCCGCACCACATCCACCCCACGGATGCGGACGCTCGCGTCGAAGTTGCGGCGCTGCGGCAGGTACCCGACGGCGGCGTTCCGCTCGCCCGGCGCGGCACCGAGCACCCGGACCTCGCCGGCCGCTGCCGGAAGCACGCCGAGCAGGACCTTGACCAGGGTGGACTTGCCGACCCCGTTCGGGCCGAGCACGGCGCTGAACTCCCCGGCCCCCACGGCCAGATCGACACCCGACCACAGGGTCCGCCCGCCCACGCGCACGGCCGCCCCGCGCAGCGACAGCACCGGCTCCGCGCCTGGCCCGGTGCGCACCGTCTCCGTACGGACCTCTTCGGCCGGGTGGATGCTCACGCGCCCGCCTCTCCCTCAGCCTCTGGCCGGGGGTACCCCCATCGCTCGCCAGGGGCATTCGCCCGTGCGCACCTCTTGACGGTGAGCCCGCTTCGCCCGCTCACTTGCCCGTCGCCTGCTTCAGTGCGTCGGCGAGGCCCTGCAGCTGCTGGGCCTGCCAGTCCTGGAAGGTGGCGTTCGCCGGGGCGAGGGTCTCGGTGACCTGGGCGACCGGGATCCCCTGCGCCTTCGCGGCGTTGACCTGGGCGACCACGTCGGGGTTGGAGTTCTGCGTGTTGTAGACGTAGACCTTGATCTGCTTGCCGGAGATCTGCTGGTCGATGGTCGCCTTGTCGGCGGCGGTCGGGTCGGTTCCCTCGCTCTCCGCGTCCAGGAACGTCTCCGGGGTGAGCATCTTCAGGCCGACGCTCTCCGCGAGCGGGGTGACGATCGACTCCGAGGCACCGATCGGGGTGCCCGCGTACGTGGCCTTGATGTCGGCCTCGAGCTTGTTGTACGTGGCCAGCGTCTGGGTGGTGAACGTCTTCTTCTGGGCGTCGAAGTAGGCCGCGTCGGCCGGGTCTATCGTCTTGTAGTCGGCCGTGATCCGGTCGATCACCTTGGTGACGCTCTCCGCCGAGTACCACTGGTGCGGGTTGTCGCCCTCCTTCTTGCCCAGCAGGTCGCCGACCTTCAGCGCGGTGCGGCCGGAGGCGGGGTTGGCCGCCAGCAGCTTGTCCGACCAGGCGTCGTAGCCGATCCCGTTGCTGACCACGTACTCGGCCCCGGCGACGCTGCGCCCGTCGGCGGCGGTCGGCTCGTAGGAGTGCGGGTCGGTGTCCGGGTTGGTGATGACGCTGGTCACCTTCACGTGGTCGCCGCCGAGCTGGGTGGCGATGGAGCCCCAGAAGTTCTCCGCCGCGACCACCTGGATCACCTTCGGACTCCCGCCGCCGGCACTGCTCGCACCGGCCGAGGCGGTCTTCGCCGGGGAGGAGGTCGAGCAGGCGGTGGCCGTGGCGAGCGCGGCGACGACGGTCGCGCCGAGCGCGACGCGGAGGGTACGGCTGGCCGATCTGGACGGGGTGGCACGCATGACGGGGCTGCTCCTCGAAACCTGCCGGCCCCGCCGCCTGGCAGGGTCCGGCTCCGTTGGACACCGCCACCCTAGATGGAAACGGTTTTCAAAACCATGGACTTCGTGGGCGCAATGGAAATCATTGCCAGAACTTGCCGAACCTTGACTGCGCCCGAGCAGGGAGGGGTGACCGATCCGGCCGAACCGTCCAGGTGCCCGAGGTCCCGCGACGGCTCGGCTTCTGGCAACGCCCTAGACTCACCCCGGTCTCAACGCGAAAGACGGCCGCACCCGAGGAATCCCGAAGCATCCCGAGCGAAGGAGCGCCCAGCCGCCCATGGCTGACGAGATGGCAGTCGAGGCCCGGCCCCACCCGGTCGCGGAGCCGGAACCGGAACCGGAACCAGGACCGAAACCGGAACCGGAACCGAGACCGACGAATCATGCCCCTTACCCGATCGGCTCGCTCGGAGTACTGGTCGCCGGCATGCTCGCCGTCCTGGTCGGCCGCCACGTCCTCGGCGACCGGACAGGACCGGCGTGGCTGGAGGCCTGGGGCGCGGTCTTCGTCGCCGTCTGCGTGCAGGCGCTGCCGTTCCTGCTGCTCGGCGTGGTGCTGTCGGCCGCGATCGCCGGGTTCGTCCCGGCCCGCCTGCTGGAGCGGGCGCTGCCGAGGAACCCGCTGCTCGCCGTACCGATCGCCGGTGCCGCCGGAGTCGTGCTGCCCGGCTGCGAGTGCGCCTCGGTTCCGGTGGCCGGACGGCTGATCGCGCGCGGAGTGGCTCCGGCGGCCGCGCTGGCGTTCCTGCTCTCCTCACCGGCCGTCAACCCGGTGGTGCTGGTGGCCACTGCCGTCGCCTTCCCCGGGCGGCCCGAACTCGTGGCCGCGCGCTTCCTGGCCTCCCTCGCGACCGCGGTGGTGATGGGGCTGCTCTGGTCACGCTTCGGCCGCCCGGAGTGGCTGCGGCCCAGGACACCGTCGAACGGTCCGACCGGATGGCCGGCATTCCGCGCCTCGCTGGAACACGACGTCCTGCACGCCGGCGGCTTCCTGGTGATCGGCGGGATGACCGCGGCCACCCTCAACGTCGCCGTGCCGCGCGGCCTGCTCAAGAGCCTGGCCGGACTGCCGGGCGTCGACGTCCTGGTGCTCGCCGTGCTCGCCGTCCTGCTCGCGGTCTGCTCGGAGGCGGACGCCTTCGTCGCAGCCGGGCTGACCTCCTTCTCCACCACCGCCAAGCTCGCGTTCATGGTCGTCGGCCCGATGGTGGACGCCAAACTGATCGCCCTTCAGGCCGGCACCTTCGGACGGGCCTTCGCCTGGCGCTTCAGCTCCACCACCTTCGTCGTCGCCGTCACCGCGGCGACCCTCACCGGCTGGTGGCTCCTGTGAGGCGCGAGGTCAGGGCACTGCTGCACATCCTGCTCGGCGCGGCGGTGCTGCACATCTCGCTCTTCAGCGAGCTGTACCTGCGGTACGTGCGCCGGGGCCTGCGGCCGTACCTGATCGCGAGCGGCGTGCTGCTCGTCGCGGTCGGGCTCGTCGGCGCGGTCAGCGCCGCGCGACAGCTGCTCCGCCCCGGCCACGACGAGCCCGATGCCCACGACGGGCCCGATGCCCACGACGGTCCCGATGCCCACGACGGATCCGAGGGCCACCAAGGGCACGGCCACGACCACCACGGCGCGCCCCGTACGGCGTGGCTGCTGCTCCTGCCCGTCCTGGCGATCTACCTGCTCCAGCCCCGGGCCCTCGGCGCCTTCACCGCGCAGCGCTCGGACAGCACCGCCGTCAGACCCGCCGAGGCGGCGGGCGGCTTCGCGCCGCTGCCCGCGACCGACCCGGTCGGCATGCGGCTCGCCGACTTCGACTCCCGCGCGCTCTGGGACAGCACCGGCTCACTCAAGGGCCACCGGATCCGGCTCACCGGCTTCGCCACGCCCGGCCCCGGCGACGGGACTTGGGACCTCGCCCGGCTGACGATCTCCTGCTGCGCCGCCGACGCGTCCAGCAGCAAGGTGGTGATCCACGGCGCCGACGCACCGCCCGAGGGCACGTGGGTCGAGGTGACCGGCGAGTGGCAGCCGGGCGGACCGAGCGGCCAGGACGGGGCGGTTCCCGCCCTGACCGCGAGCCAGGTCCGCCGGATCGGCGAACCGGAGAACCCCTATGAGTGAGCGCCCTTCGGCTCCGACCACCGAAGCGGCCCGGGGCCGGCGAGGGCAGCGGGGGCAGGTCGGTGAAGCCGGTCCCCCTCCGGAACAGGCGAGGTGCTCTCCGCGAACCAGCCCCCGCAGACGTACCTGAACGCCTTCGACCGGGCCTACCACGGCAGCCGCGCACCGCTCGTCATCGACACCGATCTCGCCCCCGGGCACGGCACCGGCCCCGGCCTCCCGGCGGCCGAGACGGCCCTGCTGGACCTGTGCCGCCGCGACGGCGTCCGCTGCGTGCGCAGCGTCTCCGCGCACTTCGGGGCGCCTGGCAGCCCGGTCAGTCGGTCGGGTGGGAGGCGGCCCAGCCGTGTTCGAGCAGCGCGAAGGCCTCGTCGGCGGCTCGGCGCGGTTCGGCGTGCCGCAGGATGAGGCCGCGGGCCTCCAGGGCGAAACGGGCCAGGGCGGCGCAGCTGACGTCGTCCTCGGGGGCGCCTACCGCCTGGGCGATGACCCTGGCCAGGGCCGCCTCGTGGCGCATCCACATGCGCTGGGCGTAGTCGCGCAGCGCGGGGGTCTCCTGCACCAGACGCGTGAAGTCGGCGAAGCGCGGGTCATCGGCATGGACGGCGAGCTGGGTCTGCTTCAGCAGGAGGTGCTCGCGCAGCGCCTGCGGGATCGACCGGCCCGGGGGCCGTTCGCGCACGGCGGCGACGAGTTCTGCTTCCAGTTCGTCGTCCTGGTCGAAGACCAGGGCTTCCTTGCCGGAGAAGTGCTTGAACAGCGTGGTGACCGAGACGTCGGCGCGATCGGCGACGTCTTTGACGCCGACCTGGTCGTAGCCGCGTTCGAGGAAGAGCTCAAGCGCGGCGTCGGCCAGGGACTGGCGGGTCTGGGCCTTCTTGCGCTCGCGGCGCCCGGTCGGTTCGGTCACTCGCACACCGTACCTCGAAGTACATCCGCTGCGAAAGTTGAGTCATTGCACTTATTTAGCGAGTGTGCTTTCTTAGTGATGCCGGGTCTCCCGGCGGATCACCCCACCTCCCGAGGGACACCCCATGAACTCTGCTCGTGATCCCCGCATCGCGATCGTCGGCGCCGGCCTCGGCGGCCTCACCTGCGCCCGAATCCTCCAGCAGCACGGCCGCTCCGTCACCGTCTTCGAACGCGAGGCCTCCGCCGATGCCCGCCCGCAGGGCGGCTCCCTCGACATGCATCCCGGTACCGGCCAGGCCGCGCTCGGTGCGGCAGGGCTCCTGGACCGGTTCCACGCCCTGGCCCGCCCCGAAGGAGACGAGTGGCGCGTGATCGACTTCGCCACCGCCGCCCTCCTCACGCAGCAGGGGCCCACCCCCGACGGAGGACGGCCCGAGATCGACCGGGGCCAGCTGCGCGGTCTGCTCCTGGACTCGCTCACCGAGGGCACGGTGCGGTGGGACCGCGCCGTCACCGGCGTCACCCCGCTGGCGGACGGCACCTGCCGGCTGCTGTTCGGTGACGGCACCGCCGAGGACTTCGACCTGGTGGTCGGTGCCGACGGCGCCTGGTCACGCGTGCGCCCGGCCCTGTCGCCCGCCGTACCCGACTACACCGGCGTCACCTTCATCGAGACCGGATTCGACGACTGCGAGACCCGCCATCCCGACCTCGCGCGGCTGGTCGGCAACGGCTCGATGCTGGCGAAGGGCGCCGGCCGGACCCTGGTCGCCCAGCGCAACAGCAACGGCCACATCCGCGCCTACATCGCGCTCCGCGCGCCCGAGGACTGGCACGTGGCCGCCGGTGTCGACCCCGGCGACCAACGGGCCGTGCGGACCCACCTGTTGAGCGTGTTCGACGGTTGGGACGAGAGCCTGCGCTACATCCTGCGGGGCGGCGACCACGGGTTCGTCCACCGGTCCCTGTCCGTCCTGCCCGCCCCGCACACCTGGGAGCACGTTCCCGGCGTCACGCTGCTCGGCGATGCCGCGCACCTGATGCCCCCGGTCGGCCTCGGCGCCAATCTCGCCATGCTCGACGGCTGCGACCTCGCCCGAGCCCTCGTCTCCGAATCCCGGCTCGACGACGCCGTCCGCGCCTACGAGAGCATCATGCTGCCGCGCTCGGCCGAGGCCGCGACGGGCAGTGCGCAAGGGCTCGACCACCTCGTTCCCGCCACGGCCCCCTGACCCGACGCCGTCGGCCTTCGGGGGCGGGCCGCCCCCGGAAGGCCGGCGACGAGGAGGACGGGCGTGTCCTTCACGCGGATCCGCACCGGTAGCGGCTGTCAGACCGCGACGGGCTCCTGCTTGCGGACCGGCGTCGTGACCTTGGGCTTCCTGTTCGGCAGTGAGAGCCGGAAGACCTTGTGCCAGGCGGAGAACACCTGCTTGGGCAGCGGCCCGGTGACGTACTCCAGCTCGTACTTCTCGAACAGCGCGCGTACCTTCACCGCGACTTCGGCGTACCGGTTGCTCGGCAGGTCCGGGAACAGGTGGTGTTCGATCTGGTGCGACAGGTTGCCCGTCATGAAGTGCATGGCCCTGCTGCCGCTGATGTTCGCCGAGCCCATCATCTGGCGCAGGTACCACTGGCCGCGCGTCTCGCCCTTGACCGACTGGCGCTCGAAGACCTGTACGCCCTCCGGGAAGTGCCCGCACATGATCACCGAGTGGGTCCAGATGTTGCGGACCAGGTTCGCGGTGAACGTGGCGGCGAGCGTGGTGAGGAACGACGGGCCCGACAGCAGCGGGTGGATCACGTAGTCCTTGAGCACCTGCTTGCGGATCTTGCGCCCCACGGCCTTGGCCCGCGCGCGGAACTCCGGGTTCCTGCGGCGGCGCTTGTGCAGGTTCTTGCCGAGTTCGAGGTCGTACGCCGCGATGCCGTACTCGAAGAAGCAGGCGTTGACGAAGTTCCACAGCGGCTGGCCGAGGTGGAACGGGTGCCACTTCTGGTCCTCGTCGACGCGCATGATGCCGTAGCCGAGGTCGTTGTCCTTGCCGATCACGTTGGTGTACGTGTGGTGCAGCTCGTTGTGCGAGTGCTTCCACTGCGCGGCCGGCGAGACGTGGTCCCACTCCCAGGTGGTGGAGTGGATCTTCGGGTCCCGCATCCAGTCCCACTGGCCGTGCAGGACGTTGTGGCCGATCTCCATGTTGTCCATGATCTTCGCCACGGACAGCCCGGCGGTGCCGAGCAGCCACGCGGGCGGGAAGATCGAGAACAGCAGCACGCCCCGGCTGGCCAGCTCGAGCTTGCGCTGCGCCGAGATGACCTTGCGGATGTAGGCGGCGTCCTTCTCACCGCGGTCGGCGATCACCTCGTCGCGGATCGCGTCCAGCTCGCGGCCGAGCTCCTCGATCTGCTCCGCGGTCAGATGGGCGGTGGGGTCGATGGCGGTCAAGGTGCGCCTACCGTTCGATGTCGCAGGGGCCCGCCGCGGCGGACACGCAGGTCTGGATGAGGACGCCCGGCTCGGCCTCCGTGATCTCGCCGGTGCGCAGGTCGCGGACGGCGCCCGCCTTGAGCGGCGTGACACAGCCGAAGCAGATGCCGATGCGGCACCCGGAGGGCATGAGCACGCCGGCTTCCTCGCCGATGTCGAGCAACGGCGTGGCGCCGTCCGCGTCGACGGTCTTGCCGGTGGCGCTGAAGGTGACCTCGCCGCCGTCGCCGGTGCCGACGACGACGCGGGGACGGAACCGTTCGGTGTGCAGGCGGTCTCGGACGCCGTGTCCGGTCCAGTGCTCCTCTGCGGCGTCGAGCAGGCCCGCGGGCCCGCAGGCCCAGGTCTCGCGCTCGGCCCAGTCGGGCACGAGTTCGCCGAGACGGGCGATGTCGAGCCTGCCGTCCGTGGCGGTGTGCACCTCGGTGAGGCGCAGCTTCCCGTCCGCGACCAGGCCTTGCAGTTCGTTGCGGAAGAGCACGTCCTGCGGCTGCGGCGCGCAGTGGACCATGACGGCGTCGTCGAACCCGGTGTCGCGCAGCATGCCCATCACGGGCGTGATGCCGCTGCCGGCCGTCAGGTACAGCACCTTGGCGGGCGTGGTCTGCGGCAGCACGAAGTCACCGGTCGACTGGTCGAGCTGGATCAGCGTGCCCGGTGTCGCCCTGCGGACGAGGTGGTTGCTGACCTTGCCGTCCGGGATCGCCTTCACGGTGATCGTGATGCGGCCGTCCCGGCGGTCCGTCGGCGAGGTGATGGAGTAGGCGCGCCACAGGCGCCTCCCGTCGACGTCGACCCCGATCCGCACGTACTGGCCGGCCTGGTGGCCGCGCCAGCCCCGTCCCGGCCTGATCACGACGGTCGCGGCGTCACCCGTCTCGGGGTGCACGGCCTCGATGCGCCCCCGCAGCTCGGCGCCCGCACGCAGCGGGCTGACCAGGTCGAGGTAGTCCGACGGCAGCAGCGGCGTCGTGACCATCTCCAGCAGTTTCCATGCCCTGCTGCGGAGGGCTGCACTCGTCATGACTCCAGCTTGCTGCGCCGCAGGGCGTAAAGTCCTGACCGTAGGACGTAAATCTGGTCGGCTGAATTGTTCGTAGGGAACAAGAACGTGAGCCATGCCACCCGGAGGGCCGGCGAACTGGTCCTGGACGAGACGACGGTCACCGCACTTCGGGCCGCGCTGACGGCGACCGCCGACGAGGTCGTCGAGGCGATCATCGACGAGGTCCCTCCCTACGCCAACGCGCTTTCGGGCCGCATGGGCGCCACCATCCGCCGAGCCGTCCGCACCGCCCTGGGGCACTACCTGGACCGCGCCAGCGGGAACGCCACGGGCGGCGACGCCGGTGACGCGGCCTACGAGCTGGGCCGCGGCGAGGTGCGCGACGGCCGTTCGATGGACGCCCTGCTCAGCGCCTACCGCGTCGGCGCCCGGGTGGCCTGGCGATGCCTGGCGGCGGGTGCCGTACCCGCGGGCCTGCCCGCCGCGGAGGTCGCCAAGTTCGCCGAGCTGACCTTCGCCTACATCGACGAGCTCTCCGCCGCGAGCGCCGCGGGCCATGCCGACGAACTGGCCGCCCGGGGCAGGGCCAAGGAGCGCCACCTGGAACACCTGGCCCGCGACCTCCTCGCCGGCGCGAGCCCGGACGTGCTGCTGGCCGCTGTCCAACGGGCCGGGTGGCAGCCTCCGGTCTCGCTGACCGCGGTCCTGCTGCCCGCCGCCCAGGCCCGGCCCGCCTACCGCGTGCTCGACCCGAGCACCCTCGTCCTCGACGATCTGCCGGACGCCACCGGCGTACTGCTCGTCCCCGATGCCGACCGGCCGCACCTCCTGCGGCAGCTGACCGACCGCACCGCCGTGGTCGGCCCGGCACGGCCCTGGACTCGCGCGTCCGCCTCGTACGCACGGGCCGTACGTGCGCGCTCCCTCTCCTCCGAGATTCGCGACACCGAGGACCACCTGCCCGAGCTGGTGCTGAGCGCCGACGTGGACGCGTTCGCAGACCTGCGTGCCCGAGCCCTCGCGCCGTTGCGGACCGTGCCTGTCGCGACCGCACGGCGGCTGGAGGAGACGTTGCGGGCGTGGCTGCTGCACCAGGGCAGGCGGGACGAGGTGGCGGCGGCGTTGTTCGTCCATCCTCAGACAGTCCGGTACCGGATGTCGCAGCTGCGGGAGCTGTTCCCGGATCTCGCCTCGCCGGAGCGGGTCCTTGAACTGACCCTGGCGGTGGGTCTCCGGGACAACCGGGCCATCGGGGCGGGGCCCGCGGGGTGAGCGGCAGTCGGGTGCCGGCGAGGCACCCGCCGCGCGGTCTGCGGCACTTCCGCGATGCCTCCTGCCCACTCGTCCTCCCGGCCCCACGTACGTGCTATGCGACGAGGGCGACGCGGCGCGGTGCCCGGCGGCGACCGGAGGAGCCCTTGTTGTCGCGGCCCGTGGCGGTCACACGGGTGTCGCCGCCGGTGGAGGCGGGGCGGCCGCGGCGGCCGCGGCTCGTGGACGCGCTGCGGCGGGGGCGTTCGACGACGGGGTCGGCGATCACGGTGGGGATGCCCGTGGGCACCCGGGCGCCGGTGATGCGGGCCAGCTCCTCGTCGCCGGCGCTGACCCGGGTGGTGACAGGGGTGATGGCGGCCGTGGTCATCATGCGGGCCATCGCGCGGCGCTGGTTGGGCAGGACGAGGGTGACGACGGTGCCGGACTCGCCGGCGCGGGCGGTGCGGCCGCCGCGGTGCAGGTAGTCCTTGTGGTCGCTCGGCGGGTCGAGGTTGACGACGAGGTCGAGGCCGTCGACGTGGATGCCCCGGGCGGCGACGTTGGTCGCGATCAGCGCGGTGACCTGGCCGGTCCGGAACTGCTCCAGGGTGCGGGTGCGCTGCGGCTGGGACTTGCCGCCGTGCAGGGCGGCGGCCTTCACCCCGTTCGCCAGCAGGTCCTCCACCAGGCTGTCGGCACCGTGCTTGGTGTCGATGAACATGATCACACCACCCTCGCGGGAGGCGATGTGCGCGATCGTGGCGGCCTTGTCGTAGTTCTGTACGTGCAGCACGTGGTGCTCCATCGTGCTGACCGCGCCTGCGGACGGGTCCACCGAGTGGGTGACCGGGTCCTTCAGGAAGCGGCGGACCAGGCGGTCGACGTTGCGGTCCAGGGTGGCGGAGAACAGCATCGTCTGGCCGCCTTCGGCGACCTGTTCCAGCAGTTCGGTGACCTGCGGCAGGAAGCCCATGTCGGCCATCTGGTCGGCCTCGTCGAGCACCGTGACACCGACCCCGTCCAGCTGGCAGTCACCGCGCTGGATCAGGTCCTTGAGCCGGCCGGGGGTGGCCACCACGACCTCCGCCCCGCGGTTCAGCGCCTGCGCCTGGCGGCCGATCGACATCCCGCCGACCACGGTCGCCAGCCGCAGGCGCACCGCGTGGGCGAACGGGGTGAGGGCGTCGGTGACCTGCTGCGCGAGCTCGCGGGTGGGGACCAGCACCAGGGCCAGCGGGCGGCGCGGTTCGGCGCGCCGGCCGGCGGTGCGGGCCAGCACGGCGAGGCCGAACGCGATGGTCTTGCCGGAGCCGGTGCGGCCCCGGCCGAGGACGTCACGGCCGGCCAGCGAGTTCGGCAGTGTCGCGGCCTGGATCGGAAACGGCGTGGTGACGCCCTGGCGGGTCAGCACCGACAGCAGCGCCTTCGGCATGTCCAGCTCGTCGAACGCTTCGACGGCCGGCAGCGCCGGAGTGGTGCTCACCGGCATCGCGAACTCCCCTTGCAGGGGGGAGCCCTGACGGGAGTTCCGGCCGCCGGCGGGCCGGTCGCCGTAGAAGGAGCTGCCGCCGGAGCGGGAACCGTAGGCGGTGCCGGCGGATCGGGAGGAGGCCGAGGAGCGGGAGTTGGCGTTCTGGTACGAGGATCGGCGGGACCGGTTCATGGAAAAACCTTCCTGGGGCGGCACGTCGCGAGGCGGCTCCGCAGCGCGGGGCGCCGGCAGGAGACCGCGGGGAACGGCCGAAAGCATGGAGAGGGCGGGGCGTGGACGGTGAAACCGTGCGGCACGTCACCTCAGGCCCGCGCTCACCGCGAAGGGCGGGAGCGAAGATCCTCGAACCGTGGGTGTCACGGCAGGGCGCCGATCCGGACGCGGCGCTGAGCGTCTCGCGTGGGAATGGCCGCCGGTGGCGGAGCCGGGGGGCCTGAACGGCCGGGGTGTGCGTTGTGGCGCAATGCCGAGGGGCCCGCACCGGGCATCATGTACGCGGTGCGGGCCCCTCGCTACCAGGCGGGTGCCGTGGCGGAAAACTACAGCGGACGAATGTTCTCGGCCTGCGGGCCCTTCTGGCCCTGCGTGACGTCGAACTCGACCTTCTGGCCCTCGAGCAGCTCACGGAAGCCGTTGGCGTTGATGTTCGAGTAGTGGGCGAACACGTCAGGACCGCCACCCTCCTGCTCGATGAAGCCGAAGCCCTTTTCCGCGTTGAACCACTTCACAGTGCCATTAGCCATAAAAAAATCTCCTTCAAGGGCTGTCCGAAGCGTGCACAGCGCGCGCTTCGAGTCGCCGCGATGAGCACCCACCCGGGGAAGAGCCGGGAAACAAAAATGCGCCTGCGAAACATCAGCAGGCGCACACAAAGTTCATGGGAACCACTACTGCAACTACAACGACTGTAGCAGGCCCAGGCCCGCCGCGGGCGGAATTTCCACCCCGGTTCCGCCGGCCGGGCCATCGAGGTCCTCCGCGCGGCCCACGGACGGCGTCCGCGTGAGGGTTCGCGGCGGGACTGCTTCGAGCACATCGCGGCGGACCGATCGGCACCGGTGGCCAGGAGTACGGTCCCGGCCGGGGGCGGCTCCCGGAGTCTGCTCCCGGGCGCGGTTTCGTCCTGGGTGCGGACGAACTCCCCTGCCGCTGAATGGTCCTCTTGATCAAGGCCGGGAACCACCGGCGCCATTCATCGGAGGGGTCCTTTCGTGTACGAGCATGCACCGAGCAGCCGCTTCCCGCTCTCCCGCCGGAGCTGCCGACACCGGGCGGCGGCGGTCGTGACCGCCGCGGCCGCCGTGGCCGTGATGGCCGGGGCACTGGCACCGGGCGCGGCGTTCGCGGGCGGCAGGCCGGACAGCGTCCAGTCGAGCCTGAACGCGCTGGTGAAGGACGACGGCCTGCCCGCCGCGCTGGCCTCCGCCAAGGGCCGCGACGGCCGCACCCACACCTACACCGCCGGCGTCGGCGACCTCGCCACCGGAACCAAGGTCCCCAAGGACGGGCAGGTACGGATCGGCAGCAACACCAAGCCCTTCACCGCCGTCGTCGTCCTCCAGCTCGTCGCCGAGGGAAAGGTCGGCCTGGACTCCCCCGTCGAGACCTACCTGCCCGGCCTGCTGCGCGGCGACGGCATCGACGGGCGGAACATCACCGTCCGCCAGCTGCTCCAGCACACCAGCGGCCTGCCCGAGTACGTGGACAAGGGCTCGATCCTCGCCGACCCGAAGCGGTACTTCGAACCGCGGGAACTGCTCGACGCGGCCCTCGTCCAGAAGGCTCACTTCGCCCCTGGCACGCGCTGGGAGTACTGCAACACCAACTACCTGATGGCGGGCCTGATCATCCAGAAGGTCACCGGACGGCCGCTCGGAGAGGAGATCAACCGGCGCATCGTCGACCGCGTCGGCCTGCGCCACACCTACTTCCCCACCCCGGGGGACATGAGCATCCACGAGGCCCACCCCAAGGGTTACCACCGGGGCGCAGACGGCTCGCTCCGCGAGTACACCGAACTGGACCCGTCCTGGGGCTGGGCGGCGGGCGCCGTCGTCTCCACCGACACCGATCTCAACGCGTTCTACGCCGCGCTCCTCGGCGGCCGGCTCCTGCCCGCGGCGCAGCTCGCCGAGATGCGCACCACCGTCCCCGCCGACGAGGTGGCTCCGGGCGCCCGCTACGGGCTGGGCCTGATGAGCCGGCCGCTGTCGTGCGGCGGCGTGTACTGGGGCCACGGCGGGACCATTCCGGGCTACGACACCTCCGGGGGCGCCACCGACGACGGCCGCGCCGTCAGCATCACGGTGACCACGATCCCGAGTGACCCGGCCAAGCAGCACGTGTTGGCCGCGGTGGACTCCACCCTGTGCCGCTGACCCTCCCCGCTCCGGCCTGATCCGGCCTGAGCGTGCACACCGCTAGGGCCGGGGGGTTCTGCGCGCGGAACCCCCCGGCCGTACCGATTCCCCCCTCCAGCAGAGGAGTTCCTCGATGCACGAGCACGTACAGCACAACCGGGCCGGCCGACTCCGCCGCGGCCGGCGCGGGTTGGCGGTGGCCGTGGCCACCGCGGCCGCCGGGGCCGTGATGGCCGGGGCGCTGGCACCGGGTGCGGCGTTCGCGGGCGGCAGGCCGGACAGCGTCCAGTCGAGCCTGAACGCGCTGGTGAAGGACGACGGCCTGCCCGCCGCGCTGGCCTCCGTCAAGGGCCGCGACGGCCGCACCCACACCTACACCGCCGGCGTCGGCGACCTCGCCACCAGGGCCAAGGTCCCCATGGACGGGCAGGTACGGATCGGCAGCAACACCAAGCCCTTCACCGCCGTCGTCGTCCTCCAGCTCGTCGCCGAAGGAAAGCTGGGCCTGGACTCCCCCGTCGAGACCTACCTGCCCGGCCTGCTGCGCGGCGACGGCATCGACGGGCGGAACATCACCGTCCGCCAGCTGCTCCAGCACACCAGCGGCCTGCCCGACTACATGGAAACCCCCGCGCTCCCGGACTTCACCACGATCCAGTACCGCTACTTCGAGCCCCGCGACCTCCTCGACAGCGCCCTCGCCCAGAAGGCCCGCTTCCCCGCGGGCACCAGCTGGGAGTACAGCAACACCAACTACATCGTCGCCGGACTCCTCATCCAGAAGGTCACCGGACGGCCGGTCGGCGAGGAGATCACCAAGCGCGTCATCGACCGCGCCGGCCTGCGCCACACCTACTTCCCCACTCCCGGGGACATGAGCATCCACGAGGCCCACCCGCACGGCTACTACCGCAGCTCGCCGGACGCGGCTCCGATCGACTACACCGAGATGGACTCCTCGGCGGCCTGGGCCGCGGGAGCGCTCGTCTCCACCAACACCGACCTCAACGCGTTCTACGCCGCGCTCCTCGGCGGCCGGCTCCTGCCCGCGGCGCAGCTCGCCGAGATGCGCACCACCGTCCCCGCCGAGCTCCTGGGCCCGGGGGTCCGCTACGGGCTGGGCCTGCAGAGCAAGCCGCTCTCCTGCGGCGGCCTCCTCTGGGGCCACGGCGGGACCACCGCGGGATACCGCTCCCGCAACGGGATCACCGACGACGGCCGCGCCGCCGCCATCACGGTCACCGCCATCCCGGGCGAGGCCGGCGCGCAGCACATGGCGGACGCCCTGGACGCGGCCCTCTGCCGCTGACCCACCCCTAGGCGTGTCCAGGGTGCCGGACACCGGGTCCGCGGCCCCCAGGTCCACGGGCCGAACCCGCATGGCGCCTCCCCGGCCCCGCACGTTCCGGGCAGTCACGGTGCCGGCCCTCATCCGGTGGTCGAGGGCTTGATCCGGCCACCGGAGTTCATGACATGGCATCGCCCGCGGCGGGCAGCGTCACCGTGACCAGCGCGCCGCCTTCGACCGCCGCGCCGATGGACACCGTCCCCTGGTGCGCGATCGCGATCTCCCTGACGATCGCCAGGCCGAGCCCGGTCGAGCCGCTGACCAGCTCGCGGCTGGCGTCGAGGCGGACGAACCGGTCGAAGACCCGGTCCCGGTCCTCGGCGGGGATGCCGGGGCCGTCGTCCGCGATGGTGATCCGGACCAGGCCGTTCGCGGTGCTGCCGGCTGCGGGCGGGGAGGCGGTGACACGAATCGTCGTGCGTGCGTGGCGGACAGCGTTGTCGAGGACGTTGCGGAAGAGCCTCGACAGGTCCTCGGTAGCGCCGGTCACGGCCAGCCCCGGCGGCACCTCGACCGAGACGGCGACGCCGACCGGCGCGGTCGTCTCCGTCAGCTCGGCCAGCAGCGGTGCCAGTTCGACGCGGCCGCGGCGGGCGGCGGCCTTGCCGGCGTCGGTCTTCGCGAGCAGCAGCAGATCGCTGATCAGCGCCTCCAGCCGGGTGGCCTGTTTCACCGCGCGCGTGGCGATGTCCGGCCACGGCGCGCGGTCCGGGTGGGCGAGGCCGACTTCCAGACCGGCGCGGATCGCGGTGAGGGGGCTTCGCAGTTCGTGGCTGGCGTCGCCGACGAAGCGGCGCTGCCGGGAGGCTGAGTCCTCCAGCCGGGCCAGCATCGCGTTCATGGTCTGCGCGAGGTGGCCGATCTCGTCGTCGGTGCCGGGTTCCGGGACCCGTTGGGTCAGGTCCGCCGCCGAGAGGTCGGTGATGTCGGTGACCGCGCGGCGGATCTGCTCGACCGGTCGCAGGGCCCGGCCGGCCACGAGCCAGACCGTGGCGCAGGCCAGGAGCAGCAGCGCCGGCAGTCCGATGATCAGCAGTCGCGCGAAGGTCTCGTTCACCTGGGCGAGCAGTGAAGTGGGCGTCAGGGTGACGACGGACACCGGTTGTCCGCCGACCGTGTCGTGCTCGCCGTAGACCGTGACCTCGCCGGGGACGACGCCGTCGGCGGCCTTCTGACGGACCGGGGACGTGGCACCGGGTGGCAGGTCGTAGACGGGGCGTACTGCGCTCAGGGTGCGGGTGGCGGCGAGGACGCGGCCGTCGGCGGCCAGTACCTGGGCCTCGGCGGCCGGGTCGAGGGAGGAGGCCGGGAGCGGGCTCGGGAACGTGCCGTCGGCGGAGGCCGACTGCTGGACCTGGGTGGCGTAGGTGCGCACCTGGCTCTGCACCGTGCGTCGAGCCGAGTCCGCCTGGAGCAGGTACATGATCACGAGGCCGAGCGTGACGGCCGCGGTCAGCGCCAGGCCCGCGGCGACGGTCACCCGCGAGCGCACCGTCGCGGGCCGGAACCTCCTGAGCGCCTCAGCCGTGGTCACGAGTGCTCCCGGATGACGTAGCCCTGCCCTCGCACCGTCTCGACGACCGACCCGCCGCCCGCGCCAGGAGCCTCGATCTTGCGCCGCAGCCGGTGCACCAGCACTTCGACGGCCGTCGGGTCGCCGTCGAAGTGGACGTCCCAGCAGTGTTCCAGCAGCTCGGTCTTCGACACGACCCGTCCCGCCGCCCGCAGCAGGTACTCCAGCACCGCGGCCTCACGTGCCGTCAGCTCCAGTGGCCGACCGTGGCACGTGACGGTGCGTGCGGCGGGGTCCAGCGCCAGGCCGGCGGCGGCGAGCACGGCCGGCCTGGCGCCGAGTGCGCGCCGGGTCAGGGAGCGCAGGTGGGCGAGGAGCACCGGGTAGGAGAACGGCTTGGGCAGGTAGTCGTCGGCGCCGCTGTCGAGGCCCTCGGCGTGGTCGAGGTCCTCGTCCAGTGCCGTGAGCATCAGGATCGGGGTCCAGATCCCGCGCTCGCGCAGCGTGCGGCACACCTGGTAGCCGTCCATCCCCGGCAGCATCACGTCCAGGACGATCACGTCGTGCGGGCTCTCGGTGGCCTTCCACAGCCCGTCCACGCCGTTGCCCGCGACGTCCACGACGTAGCCCTCCTCCGCCGCCAGGCCCCAGGCCAGGGCCTCGGCGACGTCCGGCTCGTCCTCGACCACCAGCACTCGCATCTATCCAGCGTCCCTTGCGGTCGGCGCGGTGTGCGCGGGTGTGCACCGTGCCGCGGGCAGGTCGGGGCCCGCTACGGCTGCGGGCTTCAGGCGCAGGATACGGCGGGCCCGGTCCGGCAGCCACCAGTTCCAGGCGCCGAGCAGCGAGACCAGCGCGGGCAGCAGCAGCATCCGCACCACGATCGCGTCCAGCACCACTCCGGACGCCAGCCCGGCGGCGATCTCACGGACCGTCATATCGTTGGCGGTGGACAGCGAGGCCAGCGCGAAGAACAGGATCACGGCGGCCGAGCTCACCAGGCGCCCCGTTCGGGACACGCCCTCGATGATGCCTTCCCGGGTGGACCCGGTGCGATCAAAGCCCTCGCGGACCCGGGCCAGGATGAAGACCTCGTAGTCCATCGAGACGCCGAACAGGAATCCGAAGATCAGGACCGGCGCGAAGGCGTCGATCGTGCCGTAGGTGCCGGTGCCCCACAGCGCCCGCATGCCGATGCCGTACTGGAACACCAGGACCAGGATGCCGTACGTCGCGGCCACCGAGAGCATGTTCAGCAGCACCGCCTTCGCGGGCAGCAGGAGCGAGCGCATCCCCCGGGCCAGCAGCAGGAACGTCACCAGCGCCACGATCCCGAACAGCAGCGGGAACGAGCCGTACGTGGCGTTCGTGGCGTCGATCCGCTGAGCGCCGTCGCCGCCGACCAGCGCACCGGGTGCCGCCGAGCCGCCCGCCGCGCGGATGTCTGCCAGCGCGGTGCCACTGTGCGAGCTGCCGATCTCGGTCTGCGGGATCGCGACGACCAGCGCCGAGCCGTCGCTCGCCGACCAGCCGGGTCCGGCCGCCACGGCGGCGCCGCGCAGGCTGGACAGCGAGTTCAGCGACGCGACGAGCGCCGGGGCGTCGGCGGCGTGCGGGACGTGGACGGGGACGGCGGTCAGCGTGCCGGACGGGAAACCGTCGGTCTCCAGCGCGTGCAGACCGTCGGTGTAGCTGCCGGCCGAGGCCATGGCGTGGGTGGTCGGCTGGGCGACGTCGATCGTGGCCGCGGTGCCGGCCAGCGCGCCGAGCAGGCCCAGGCCTACGACCGCCGCGAGCACCCGGTGCTTGATCACGCCGACCGACCAGGCGGTCCAGAACCGGCTGGCCGCCGTGCGGCGCGACGCGCGGCGGGGCCAGTCGACCCGAGGCCCGACCTTGGACAGGATCGCGGGCAGCAGGGTCAGCGCGACGAGCGTCGCGGTGGACGGGATGAACAGCCCGGAGATCCCGATGCCGCGCACGACCGAGTTGGGGATCACGATCAGCGCGAACAGCCCGAGCGAGGCGACGACGCCGCTGAACCAGACGCTGTGCCCGGCCCGCTTCATCGCGGCGAGCACCGCCTCGTCGTTGGACTTCCCCGCGCTGCGCTCCTCGCGCCAGCGGGTGACCACCAGCAGTGAGTAGTCGATCGACAGGCCGAGCCCCAGCAGCGCGACGATGTACTGCACCGAGGGGTTGAGCGGCGAGGAGGACGGCACGAGGTAGGTGAGGCCGTAGATGAGGACCTGCATCGTCAGGACGCTGATGACGGCGGTGAGCAGCGGCAGCAGCGCCAGGAGCGAGCCGAACACCCACGCCAGGACCAGTAGTGCGCCCGCGGCCCCGATCAGCAGCTCGGTCAGCACCGAGGAGTTGCCGCTGCCCGTGGTGTTCCCGGCCTCCAGGGCGTGGTAGCCGGTGCCGTGGACGGTCAGAGCCGGCGCGGCCTGCCGCGCGGCGGCGGTCAGTCGGTCGACCTGCTCCGGGCCGATGTCGTCGTTCGGCCTCGGCGGGTAGGCGAGCACGATGGTGCTGGTCCGGTCCGCGCCGACCAGCGCGGCGTCACCGGCGGCCGCGAAGGAGACGACGCGCAGATCCGGCGCGGTCCTGGCGAGCATGGCGTCGATCCGGGTGAGGTCCTGTTTGACCTGCGGTGTGTCGACGGTCTGCCCGGCCGGGGTGTTGAGGATCAGCACGCCGGGGTCGGCGGCCGCGCCGCCGTAGTGCGCGGAGATCGCGGTGTTGGCTGTGAACGCGGGGCCGTTGACGTGGCTGCCTGGCTGCAGCCGGCCGGACAGCGAGGGCGCGAGCACCACGCCGACAGCGGTGACGAGGAGCCACAGCAGCCCTACGGCCAGGCGGTGCCGGGTCACCCAGGTTCCGAGTCGTTCCATCTGAATCTCCCTGCGGACGGGTCCGGGCAGGTGTCTCCCGGTCACCCGCACCGTAGGGAGGCGCAGCTTTCAGAACCCTTTCGCGCTGAGGCCACCGCTCCGCCCGGCCCGCGCCCCCCACCGGCGCGGGCACCGGCACGGCCCGGACCACGACGGCGTCCAGCGGGGCGGCGGAGCCGAAGGCGCGTCATCGTCCTACCGGACCGGCCCGTTCCTCTTGAAGAAGTCGATCAGCCCTTGCGTGTCCGACGGCTCTCGTCGTCATCCGGGGGCTGACGTGAGAAGCCCGAGCCGTGCCGGGATTCACGCCGACATGGCCTGGTCGCCGCCGTCGGCATCCTCCGCGCAGGCGGCGGCCAGGTCATCCAGCGACAGGTCCAGCGCGTAGGCCAGGGCCGCCACGGTGAAGAAGGCCGGGGTCGGGGCCCGACCGGTCTCGATCTTGCGGAGCGTCTCCGCGGACACCCCGGCCATCGCCGCCACGTCGACCATGCTGCGGTCACCGCGGGCCTGGCGGAGCAGGGCCCCGAAGCGCTCCCCGCGTTGCCGCTCGTGCGGACTCAAAGGAACTCTCACCATGACCGTGATACTAATACCGGTATAAGTATTGGGCAACGTCGCATCGCAGGGAGACCCGACACATGGTGGAGATCAAGACCGACACAGCACTGGAGCTGATGCGTGAGGCAGGACGCATCGTGGCCCACGCACTCGAAGCCGCCCGCGCGGCGGCAGCCGTGGGAGTTCACCTGCGCGCGCTCGACGAGGCCGCCCGCACCGTCCTGACCGAAGCCGGGGCACGCTCACCGTTCCTGGGCTACCAGCCCTCCTTCGCCCCCGCGCCCTTCCCCGCAGTGATCTGCACCTCCGTCAACGACGCCGTCGCACACGGCATCCCCGACGGCTACCGGCTGCGCGACGGCGACCTCGTCAGCATCGACTGCGGCGCCGAACTCGACGGCTGGACCGGCGACGCCGCCATCAGCTTCACCGTCGGCACCCCCCGCCCGGCGGACCTGGCCCTCATCGCCGCCACCCAGCAGGCGCTGGACGCCGGCATCGCCGCCGCCACCGTCGGCCACCGCATCGGAGACATCTCCCATGCCATCAGCACGGTCGCCCGCAAGGCCGCCTGCGGCATGCCGACCGACTTCGGCGGCCACGGCATCGGCCGCCGGATGCACGAAGACCCCCACCTCCCCAACCACGGACGCCCCGGCCGCGGCTTCCCCCTTCGCCACGGCCTCACCCTCGCCATCGAACCCATGCTCATGGCCGGAGGGCGCAACGACTACCGCACCGACCGCGACGGATGGACCCTGCGCACGATCGACGGCAGCCGAGCCGCCCACATCGAACACACCGTCGCCGTCACCGAGAACGGCCCCCGCATCCTCACCCTGCCCTGACCTCGAATCCGCTCATGCCCGGTGCAACGACGTCGGCCGCTGTCGGGAAAGTACCGACCAGCGGCCCCGGGCTCCGATGCGGGGGAGGGTCGTGGCGGCAGGTGCGGATCACCCCGGTTGGTGCGCGGGTGGTGTTCTCACGCGTGCTGGGGCGTGGCGTGCAGTCCTTCGAGGAGTGTGGCCAGGTAGCGGCGCGCGGTGTCGATCCGGTCGGCGGGTGTGCCGCCGTGGACGTTGACGGCGTAGGCGATGCCGCACATGAGCGGGACGAGGTCGGTGGCGGTCAGGTCGCGTCGGACCGCTCCGGCATCGCGAGCCCGGCCGAGGAGTGCGGTGCCGACCGACCGAAGTGTCTCTTTGAGCTCCGTGGTGCGCGGCAGGGCGTCGGCGGCTGCCGCGGCGACCGGGGCGAGGGACGCGTCGGTGACCTGCGCTTCGACGGTGCGGAACAGGAAGCCTTCGAGGGCGCGCCAGGGGTCGGTGCCGGTCAGAGCTTGCCGGCCGTGGTCGGCCAGGGCTTCCAGGCAGGGGGTGGCGACGGTCTCCAGCAGCGCCTCGGGGGTCGCGAAGTGCCGGTAGACGGTGCCGACTCCGAGTCCGGCGCGGCCGGCGACGTCGTTCAGCTGCAGGGGTGTGCCCTGGTCGACCAGGGCACGGGCGACCGCGACGATCCGTTCCCAGTTGCGGGCCGCGTCCTTGCGCAGGGGCATCGTCATGGGGGACATGATAACCGGATTCTCCATCCGGATGATGCCCCCGACGGCACTCGCACCGCCTGGCTGGTCAGGTGACGGTGAGAGGTGCGCACCGTTCACTGAGCCGGCGCACGTCCCGGACGATGCGGGGGTCGGTCGCTGCGCGCAGCGGCGCCACCGGGTGCGCCTGGGCCCCGATGACGACGCCGGTCCGGCCCGCGAGGGCTTCGTCGGTGGCGGCGACGATCGAGGGCCGGGCAGCCACGGACGCCGGACCCGAGGTGGAGCGTTCGAACTTGCGGCGCACCAGCGGCCACAGTAGCCGTAGGGCCGGTGAGACGATCCGCGGGTCGGTCATGGTGCCGTTGGTCATGTCGGTCGCGGCGCCTCCCGGGTCGGCGGCGAAGACGGAGGCGGCCGTGCCCTTCAGTCGGTTCGCCAGGTCGAGCGTGTAGGCGAGGTTGGCGAGCTTGGCGCGGCCGTACCAGTGGAAGCCGTAGTAGCCGCCGGGCGGCTCGACGGCGTCGAAGACCTTCTTCGCGAGCCCGACCGCGCCCGAGGTCACGTTCACGATCCTGCTCGGCGCCCCGCCTGTCAGCGTGGGCAGCAGCAGTTCCGTCAGCAGGTACGGCGAGAGGTGGTTGACGACGAAGGACGCTTCGATGCCATCCAGGGTCCGTCGCTGCGGGAACATCGCCCCCACGTTGTTGACCAGCACGGTCAGCGGGTCGCCGGAGGCGGCGTGCTCGGCGGCGATCCGGTCGGCGAGCGCGCGCACCTGGTCGAGCGAGCCGAGGTCGGCGGGCAGGAACCGTCCGGGATGCGCCGGGTTCGTTGCGTTGATCCGGTCGACCGCCCGGGCACCACGGTCGGCGTTGCGTCCGACCACGGTGACCGAGAACCCGGCGCCGGCCAGTCCCAGGGCCGTCTCCAGCCCGATGCCGGCCGTCCCCGCCGTGACCACAGCCGTCTTCACCATGTGCACCTCCACCCAGATATTCGGATAGTTCATCCGCTTGCTGGGACGGTAGCACACAATCGGATGAACTATCCGCTTAGCGGTGTCGGGCGGCGGGCAGGCAATGCCGGGCGCCGTTAAGCCGCGCCGGTCCGAGCACGCCGGACGGCCCGGGGAGTCCGGGGTGTGCTGTAGAACCTTTGACGCGACCGGTCACCCCCGACCGGCAACAGCGCAGATGCCTGCTGTCGCCGATAGTGCGGAGTCCGCAGCCGACCGGCGAGCAGAACCCCGATGCCCGACTTCAGCCGACCGCCGTAAGCGACTACCGAGGTGCAAGGTGCAGGAACTGATCCTCCGTCACGCGATGGATCTCGAAGACAAGATCGCCTTTGCCGATGCCGATGACGCGGTGGGCTACGGTGACCTCGCGGACCGCACCGCCCGGGTGGCCGGCAACCTCCGTGTCGATCGCGGCAGTCGGGTGGCGCTGTGTCTGGGCAGCGGGGTGCCTGCTGTCACGGCCACGCTCGGCGTCTGCCGTGCGTCCGCGGTGGGCGTCCTGCTCGACCCGCGAAGCGGCGACGACGAGCTCCGGTTCCGGCTGGAGGACAGCGGTGCCGGGTTGGTGGTCACCGACCGCGAACACCTGGCGCAGGTCCGGCGGGTGGCCGGAGTCCGTGCGGTGACCGTGGACGACCTGCTCGCGCCCGCCGGCGCGCCGCCGCGTGACGACCTTGAACCGGATGCCCCCGCCTGGCTCCACTACACCTCCGGGACCACCGGGGACCCGAAAGGCGTGCTGTCGGCCCAGGGCACCTGGCTCAGGTCGGCCGATCACGCCTACCGCGGGCTCCTGGGCATGTCCGGCGACGACCACCTGCTGTGGCCGCTGCCGCTGTTCCACGCCTTCGGGCATTCCATGTGCGTGGTGGGCGTTCTGGCCCTGGGCGCGAGCGCATACGTCATGGACCGTTTCACCGCGGACGCGGCTGCCGCCCTGCTGCGCCGGACACCGTTCACCGCACTGGGCGGCGTGCCGACGGTCTTCACCCAGCTCCTGGACGCCGGCGCCGCGTTGCCGTTGCGGTGCCTGTCGGCCGGGGCGCCGCTGCCGGAGGAGCTGCGGGCCCGGTTCCGCCGCAGGTGCGGCCATGAGCTGCACGACGGCTACGGCAGCACGGAGACGTCCGGCAAGATCGCCGTCGACGGCGTTGTGCTGCCCGGGATCGACACCCGGTTCGTGAACGGTGAGATCCACCTGCGGATGCCCGGTGCCGATCGGTGGCACGCCACCGGGGACCTCGGCCGCGAGGAGGGCGGTCGTCTGGTGGTGACCGGGCGCGCCGGCGAAGTGATCATCCGGGGCGGGGAGAACATCCACCCGGCCGAGATCGAGCAGGTGCTGGCCCGCTGCCCGGGCGTCCGGGAGGTGGCCGTGGCGGGTGAGCCCGATGCGGTGCTCGGTGAGGTGCCGGTCGCCTACGTCGTGGGCGACGTGGATCCGGCGACGCTGCTCGCCTTCTGCCGCCGCCGGTTGCCACCGCACCGGGTGCCGGAGGGAATCCGCCCGGTCAGCCGGATTCCGCAGACCTCCTCGGGCAAGCCGGTGCGCAAACGGCTCCGGTTCCACTACCTGCTCGACGTCGTCCGACGCGAGACCGCGGGGATCACCGGCCGCTCCCCCGCCGCGGACCAGCCGTTCGCCGAAGCCGGTCTGGACTCGCTCGGCACGGTGCGACTGCGGGACCGGCTGGGCGCGGAGCTGGGTGTCGCACTGCCGCCGTCCCTGGTGTTCGACCACCCCACGCCCCGCGCGGTGGCCGACCACCTCGCCGGCGGGGCCGCCGGCCCACCGCCGCCCGCTCGCAAGGCCACCGAGCCGATCGCGATCGTGGGCATGGCCTGCCGCTACCCCGGGGACATCAACAGCCCCGAAGACCTCTGGCGGGTGGTCGCCGCCGGACAGGACACCATCACGGACTTCCCCACCGACCGGGGCTGGCCGCTGGACGAGCTGTTCGACCCCGACCCCGACCACGTGGGCACCAGCTACGTCACGCGCGGTGGCTTCCTGACCGGCGCGGCCGACTTCGACGCCGGGTTCTTCCGGATGTCGCCGCGCGAGGCCTTGGCCACCGACCCGCAGCAGCGCCTGCTGCTGGAGACGGCCTGGGAAGCGCTCGAACGCGCCGGAATCGCGCCCGAGTCGGTGCGGGGCACCGCCACCGGCGTGTTCGTCGGACTGATGTACAACGACTACGCCGGCCGCTTCCTGGGCACGCCGCACCCGCTGGAGTCCCAGATCGCACTGGGCGCGGCGGGAAGCGTGGCCTCCGGCCGGATCGCCTACGGCCTGGGCCTGCACGGGCCGGCGCTCACCCTGGACACGGCCTGCTCCTCCTCGCTGGTCACCCTGCACCTGGCGGCCGACTCCCTCCGGGCCGGCCAGTGCGACCTGGCCCTGGCCGGCGGCGCGACCGTCATGGCCACGCCGGACAGCTTCGTGGCGTTCAGCCGGCAGCGCGCCCTGGCCCCGGACGGACACGTGAAGCCGTTCTCGGCGGCGGCCGACGGCACGGCCTGGTCGGAGGGGGTGGGGCTGTTGGTCCTTGAGCGGGTCAGCGACGCGGTGCGGGGCGGTCACCCGATCCTGGCCCTGCTGCGGGGCTCGGCGGTCAACCAGGACGGGGCGTCCAACGGCCTCACGGCGCCCAGCGGCCCGGCCCAGGCGGCCGTGATCCAGCAGGCGCTGGCCGATGCCGGGCTGAGCGGCGCCGAGGTGGACGTGGTCGAAGCCCACGGAACCGGCACCGCCCTGGGCGACCCGATCGAGGCGGCCGCGCTGCTCGCCACCTACGGCCAGGACCGTGCGGATCCCGTCCTGGTCGGCACCGTCAAGTCCAACCTCGGGCACACCCAGGCCGCCGCCGGGGTCGCGGGCGTGATCAAGACCGTGATGGCGATGCGGCACCGCACCCTGCCCGCCACGCTGAACGTCGACGAGCCCAGCCCGCACGTCGACTGGTCCGCCGGTGCGCTCCGCCTGGTCACCGAGCCGACGCCCTGGCCGTCGCGGGACCGTCCGCGCCGGGCCGGCGTATCGGCCTTCGGTATCTCGGGCACCAACGCGCACGTGATCGTCGAGGAGTACGAGCAGCTGCGGCTGGCGTACCTCTTCCCGGGGCAGGGCGCGCAGCGGCCCGGCATGGGACGGGACCTGGCCGCCCGGTACCCGGTGTTCGCCGCGGCGTTCGAGCAGGCGTGCGCCCAGCTGGATCCGGAGCTGCGAACGGCGATCGACACCGACCTGGTGCACCGGACGGACTTCGCCCAGGCGGCTCTGTTCGCCTACGAGGTGGCGCTGTTCCGCCTGTTGGAGTCCTGGGGATACCGCCCGGACGCGCTGATCGGGCACTCGGCCGGGCAGATCGCGGCGGCTCACGTGGCGGGCGTCCTGTCCCTGCCGGACGCGGCGAGACTGGTCACCGCCCGCGGGCGGCTCATGCGCGAACTGCCGGCGGGAGGCGCCATGGTCGCCGTCCGGGCCGCCGAGAGCGAGATCCGGCTCACTCCGCGCACCTCGATCGCGGCCGTCAACGGACCGGACTCGGTCGTCGTGTCCGGCCCGGAGGAGGAAGTGCTGGCCGTCGCCGCCGAGTTCGAGCAGGCCACGCGGCTCACCGTCAGCCACGCCTTCCACTCCCCTCTCATGGAACCCGTCCTGGCCGAGTTCGCGCGGGTGACACGGAGCCTGACGTACCATCCACCGCTCATTCCGGTCATCGGCGCCCGCCCGGACGATCCGGAGTACTGGGTGCGGCACGTGCGCGAGACGGTCCGCTTCGCCGACCACGTGGCCATGGTCGACGGCGCCGCCCTGGTCGAACTGGGTCCGGGCAACACGCTGGCCGCGGTCGTCGAGGGGGTCATCTCCACCACCGACCCCGAGCAGGCGGCGACCCGGCTGCGGGGCACCAGAGCCTTCCAGCGGCAGCGCTACTGGCTCGACCGCGCCGCCGAGCACCCGTTGATCGAGTCGACCGTCATCGTGCCCGGCTCCGGTGAGGTGGTGTGCATCGCCGACCTCAGCCCGGTGTGGCTGCGCGACCATGTCGTCGACGGAACGGCGATCGTGCCCGCCACGGCGATCGTGGAGCTGGTGCTGTACGCCGGGGAGCGGGCCGGCTGCGACACCATCGACGAACTGGTCCTGCACACGCCGATGCTCCTGCCGCAGACACGGCGGGCCGAGATCGTCGTCCGCCCCGAGTCCGACGGCGCACGGCCGTTCGAGGTGCACGCCGACGGAGTCCGCTGTGCCGGCGGCCGACTGACCTCCCGGCCCGCGCCGCAGGTGGACATCGGTGAGTGGCCCCCGCCGGACGCCGAGCAGCTCGAAGTCGAGCACGCCGACTACGGACCCGCGTTCCGCGGGCTGAACCGGATGTGGCGCCGCGGCGACGAACTCTTCGGCGAGGT
Source organism: Kitasatospora sp. NPDC096128 (assembly GCF_040303105.1). Classification (NCBI taxonomy): domain Bacteria; kingdom Bacillati; phylum Actinomycetota; class Actinomycetes; order Kitasatosporales; family Streptomycetaceae; genus Kitasatospora; species Kitasatospora sp. NPDC096128. Next base: position 100,168 of record NZ_JBEOSP010000013.1, read on the forward strand.
GCGCGGGGAGTTCCCGGACGCAGGGCGGTTCGGGCTGCACCCCGCCCTGTTCGACGCGGCGCTGCACCCGGCACGCCTGCTCGGCGACGGAGTGCCGTTCGCCCTGCGCGGCGTGCACCTGCTGGCGCGCGGCGCCACGGCGTTGCGCGTCCGCATCCGTGCGGGGCGGATCGCCGTGACCGATCAGACGGGTCGGCCGGTGGCGTACGTCGAATCATTCACCGTGCGGGCGACCGGAACCGGCCGGGGCACGCTGTTGCGCCCGGAGTGGCAGCGGACCCCCGGCGAGCCGCGCGGCCGGGTCCTCGAAGTGCCGTCGGGCGGCGCGCCCGACGCCCTGGCGCTCGCGCTGCGGGAGCTGCAGGCCGATCACGAGCACCTCACCGTTCTGGTACGGCCGGCAGACCTGGCCGGAGCGGCGGTGGCCGGCCTGGTCCGGGTCGCGCAGACGGAGCATCCCGGCCGGTTCACCCTGGCCGAAATCGGCGATGGGCGGACGGAGATCGTGTCCGAACGCCCGGAGCTGGTCCCGGTGCCGGGCGGCGCCTTCACCTGGCGAGGGACCGTCCTGGTCACCGGTGGCGGCGCGCTGGGCCAGGCGGTTGCCGACCATCTGCGGGACAAGGGGGTGCCAGTCGTGGTCGCCGGCCGCAGCGGTGAGACGCGTCTGGACGTCACCGACCGGGAGGCACTGGCCGCGCTGGTCGACTCGATCGAGGACCTGCGGGCCGTCGTGCACACCGCCGGAGTGCTCGACGACGGGATCCTGGCGTCGATGACCCCGGCACGGATGGAAACGGTGTGGCGCCCCAAGGCCGAAGCAGCCTGGCATCTGCATGAGTTGACCGAGCACCTGGAACTGGACGCCTTCGTGCTGTTCTCCTCGGCGGCCGGCGTGCTCGGTCACGCCGGACAGGCCAACTACGCGGCGGCCAACAGCTACCTGGACGAGCTCGCTCGCCACCGGCGGCGACTGGGGCTCCCCGCTCTCTCCCTGGCCTGGGGCCCGTGGACGGTCGGAATGATGGCCGACCGGACCGCCGATCCCGGCCTCCTGCCCCTCACGCCCGCCGAGGGCGTGGCACTCCTGGAGGCCGCGCTGGGCACCGACGAGCCGGTCCTGGTCCCGATCGCGTTCGACCGCCCGCCCCGGCCGAAGACCCGGAGCACGCCGGAACCGACCCCGCCGACCGACGTACTGGAGATGGTGTGCGCCGAGGTCGCCGCCGTGCTGAGCTACCCGGACGTGCATCCGGACACCCCGATCCTCGACCTCGGCTTCGACTCGCTGACCTCGATCGAACTGCGCAACCGCCTGGAGGGACGGACCGGCCTGCGCCTCCCCGCCACGGTGGTGTTCGAATCCGCCACGCCCAGAGCCCTGGCCGAGCAGCTCCGCCCGCCGCCGCCCCCGGGAACGCTCGCGTACCTGTACCGCAAGCTGTGTGAGCTGGGCCGCCCTCAAGAGGCCATGCACCTTCTCGTCTCCGCGTCGTGGGCGCTGCCGTCGGCGGCGGAGCTCCCTTCCGCCGCCCCGCAGAGACTCAGCGGCGGCGAAGGCCCGGCGATCGTCTGCTTCCCCGCCTTCGCCTCACCCCCCGGCGAGTACGGCCTCCTGGCCCGGCACCTGCCGGGCATGTGGGTGCTCCCGCACCCGGGCTACCAGGGTGGCCCCGTGCCGGAGGACGTGGAGGCCCTGGTCCGGACACATGCCGCCTCGATCAAGCGGTTCGACCGACCGGTGGTGCTGCTGGGCCGCTCCACCGGCGGCCTGGTCGCGCAAGCCGTCGCGGAGCGAGTCGGCGCCGAGGCGGTGGTGCTGGTGGACACCCACCCCGTCCGGGACGAGGAATGGCTCACCGAACTGCCGGTCCGCAGCGCGATCAGGCTCGACGAACCCGCTCTCGCGGCAATGGGCGCGTACGCACGCATCTTCCTGGACTGGCAGGGGGAGACGACCGTTCCGACACTGCGCCTGCAAGCCGGCGAAGTCCCAGGTGACCACCACTCGATCCTCGAGGAGCACGCGGCCACGACAGCGGGAGCAATCCAGATGTGGCTCTCCCGGACAGTGCCACCCAAGCCGGGACTGCGGTGTGAAACCCCCGGAGCACCACCCGGTCCGGTCACCGTCACGGAGACCGGACCGGACACGACCTGAATCACCGACATTGCTGCCGGAACACCTCCGCGGGACCGCCGGGCTGCGGCTCACCCAGGTCGTCCCGGTGCTCCGGCCATCCGGTGGTCGGCCATCCGGTGGTCGGCCATCCGGTGGTCGGCCATCCGGTGGTCGCCCAGATCGACGGCGGCATCCGGGTGCCACGGGAGCAGCCCGACGTCCTGGTCCTGCAGGGCCAGTACCAGCGCCGAGTCCGGCAGCGCCCGGCGCAGCTCGCGCAGCAGCGCCTCGGCGGTCGGCCGGTCGAGTCCGGCGGTGGGTTCGTCGAGCAGCAGGATGCGCGGGCGGCGCAGGATCGCTCGGGCGATGGCGAGGCGGCGCCGCTGTCCCTGGGACAGTGCGCGGCCGGCGGGGCCGACCGGGGTGTCCAGGGGCAGGGAACCGAGCCCGACCGCCGCCAGTGCCGCGCGGAGCCGCTCCGGGTCGGCAAGCGGTGCGGCCAGGCACAGGTTGGCCACGATGGTCGTGTCGGCGAGCCAGTCGTCGGCCTCGACCAGGGTGACCACGTCGGCGACCACGTCGGCGGGCAGCTCCGTGACAGGGGCTGCGCCCAGTCGCACCTGTCCGGAGGCAGTCGGCAGTCGTCCGGCCAACTGACCCAGGAGCGTGGACTTTCCGCTGCCGTTGGGCCCTGTGACGACGACCGTCCCGGGACCCCGGACGGTGAACGAGAGGAGCCGCCCGTCGTTGCCGGCGGGCAGGTCCAGCACGTCGAGAGCAGCGACTGCGCTCGTCGCCGCGTGCGGCGGCCGGTCGGTGGCGGTCACGGTGAACGGGGCGAGACGTGCGGCCGCGTCCTGGCCGGCGGTCAGCTCCCGGAGCAGCTGGGGAAGGCGGTCCAGCAGCTCCCACACCGCCGCGAGCAGCAGCACCTCGCCGACGACGTCGGCCACCGGCTGCGGCCGGGCACCCAGCCGCAGGCCGAGCAGCAGGGCGAGGCCCTGGCCGAGCGCGGCGAGCAGCCGCAGGCCCAGGCGGCCCAGCCGCTGCTCGGCCGCCGCCGCGGCGGTGCCCGCCTCCTCGCGTTCCTGCGCCGCCGCGACGACGCCGCCGGCCCGCGTCACCGCGTCCAGACAGCGCAGTTCGTCGAAGGCGGCCCGGGCGGCGATCAGGTCCGTCCGCGCACCGGCCCGCGCGGCGGCGGCGGCCGCGAGGTGCCGTCGGGCCCGGTGGCTGGTGCGCACCGCCCACCAGCCACCGGCGGCGAGGACGGCGAGCTCGGCGGCGCCGAGCGCCGGGCTCGCCCGGAGCAGCAGCACCTCCACCAGCACCGTGGTCACGGCAGTGCCGACGAGTGGCGCGACGACCTGGGCGGGCAGTCCGGCGACCGTCTCCACGTCGGTGGTCAGCCTGTCGAGCAGTGTTCCGTCCCGTTGGGCGCGCAGCTCGCGCGCGCTCAGTTCGCCCGCGCCCCTGACCAGGCGGCCGCGCAGGGCCACGGTCGTGCCGAGGACGACCCGGTGGCCGGCCAGCCGTTCGAGGTAGCGCAGTGCGGTGCGTGCCAGGGCCAGGACGCGGACCGCGCCCGACGGGTACATCCACGACCAGGTGGTGTTGGCCAGCAGCGTCACCAGCGCGCAGGTCGCCAGGAACCAGCCGGACAGTCCCAGCAGGGCCGCGGCGCTCAGTTCCGCCGCCGCGGCCAGCAGGATGCCGGCGACCAGGTCGCGGCGGGGCATGGAGTGGCGCAGCAGTCGCCAGGCGCTCATCGCGTCCTCCCCCGGTCCAGGGCGATCGTCCGGTCCGCGAGCGGGAGCAGCTCGGGACTGTGGGTGGCGAGCAGCACGGTCCGACCGCACGTCAGGGTGCGCAGCGCCGCGACCACGCGGGCCTGCGCCACCGGGTCGAGGTGGGCAGTGGGCTCGTCCAGGCAGAGCAGTGGCGCGTCCCTCAACAGTGCCCGCACCAGGGCCAGTTGCTGGGACTGGCCGGAGGAGAGTCCGCTCCCCCGCTCGCCGGCCGGGGTGTCCAGCCCGCTGGGCAGACCGGCGAGCAGGTCGCCGAAGCCGAGCGCGTGGAAGGCGGCGGTGAGGTCCGCGTCGGTGGCGTCGGGCCGGGCGAGGAGCAGGTTGTCGCGGACGGTTCCGGGCAGCAGGTGCGCGGGCTGGCCGACCCAGGCGACCGAGGCGGGGGACGCCGGCCGGAGGATGCCGTCCTGCTGGTGGGCGACGGTTCCGGCGGTGGGTGCGGTCAGACCCGCGGCGACGGCGAGCAGCGTCGACTTGCCCGCGCCGCTCGGCCCGGTGACGGCGAGGAAGACACCCGGGGCGAGGTCGAGGCTCACATCGTCCAGGGCCGGGGCCGAGCGGTCGGGGTGACGGACCGTCACATGGTTCAGACGTACGCCGACGGCACCGCCACCGCGCCGGGCGGGGACGGGCGGGTGCCCGTCCTCGTCCTCGCCGCCGGAGCTGCCGAGGATCCCGTCGATCAGCTCAGCCGCGGCGCGGGCCTCGGCGCGGGCGTGGTAGCCGCGGGCCAGGTCACGGGCGGGGGCGAAGTAGGCGGGGGTGAGCACCAGCACGAAGAGTGCGGTGGCCAGGCTCATCTGGCCCGGTACCAGCGGCAGTCGGAGGTAGTCGAGCAGCACCAGTCCGCAGTAGGTCGCCACCACGGCGAGGGTGCCGGTGATCAGCAGCTCGATCCAGGCGGTGGAGAGGAAGGCGACCCGCAGCACCGCCTGGGTGCGGCGGGCCAGTTCCTCGTCATCCTCCCGCAGGGCGGTCGCGGCCGTCTCCCGCGCACCCAGGCCGATCAGGGTGGGCAGGCCGCGCAGTTGGTCGAGCAGGCGGGCGCCGTGCCGGCGCACCGCCGTGAGCTGTGCGTGGACGGCGGCCTGCGTGCCCAGCCCGATGACCTTGAGGTTGGCCGGCAGCAGCGGGGTGGCGACGACCAGGATCAGCGCCACGAACCAGCTGCGGACCGCGATCGCGGCGAGCACCAAGCCGCTGCCGAGCAGCATGGTGGTGCGCGCGGGGACGTACTCGGTGAGCCACTCGGTCAGCCTGGCGACCTCGCCGGTCATGGACTCGGCGAGGGCGGCATCGCCGGGGCCGGTGCGGGCGGGGCCACGCGCGGGTAGCGCGGCGGCGAGCAGGCGCCCGCGCAGCGCCGCGCGTACCCGGCAGGCCCCGCGCGCGGCGGCCGCGTCGGCGCTGGACAGCAGCACGGCTCGGACCGCCAGGCCCGCCGCGACGAGCCCGGCGGCCGGCAGGACCCGCGCCGCGATCCGCTCGCCGTGCTGGGTGGTGAGCCCGCTCTGGGCGGCCCAGGCCAGGCCGGCCGCCGAGAGCACGGTGCCCAGCTGGGCCAGTCCCCGCAGCAGGCCCGCCCACCGCAGCTCGCTGCGGCCGGGTGCGGCCCACGCGTGCAGCCGGGCCGACACGTCATCGCCGTGTCCCCGGTCCCGCTCATCGCCGAGTTCGGCCAGCAGGGCGGTCGATGTGCTCACGTCTTGACCTGCTCGGAGTCCGGGTCGGCGGGATCGAGGTCGAAGACCCCGTCCCGCTGGTCGCGCCGGTCGCCGACGATCCAGGCGATCAGGGCCGTCCCCGACAGCAGGGCGATGCCCACGGGGTCGATCCAGGCGGCGACGCCCCCGAAGACGTCCTGGGACATCGCCGCCAGCCCGACGCCCAGCACGGTGAGCACGGTGCGCCGAACGGCGAGCACGAAGCCGCTCGGCTCGACCGGGACCCGGCGGGACGGACGCGTGCGTACCCGGAGCGGGGCGAGCGGCGCCTCGGGCGCCTGCGTGAACTTGCCGCGGAAGGCCCACCACGCGTACCCGTTGTAGGCGAACACCACGGGCATGCACAGTCCCACGCCGACCACCAGGAAGGCCTGCGAGCCGAGTGGACTGGAGGCCTGGTGAAGCGTCAGTCCTGGTGGCACGATCACCGGGAAGGTCGCGATCACCAGCGCCAGCAGCCCGCAGACCTGAGCCGCGACCACCCCGGCGAAGGGCCGCCAGTCCGGCCGCCGCCCGAAGCCGTGCCAGGCCACCGCACCCGAGGCGACCGCACCGGCGACCGCGATCCAGTAGAGCGTCGCGCGCACGGGCTCGTCGAACCGGAACCGCTCCGGATCCGCGACCTCCAGGCCGAACCCGAGGATCAGCGCGGCCACCGCCGTACCCGCCAGCAGCGGACGCCCGGCCCGGCCCGCCCGCTCGCGGGCGGCGCCCTCGGTCTTGTCCTGCAGCCAGGCGGCGCCGGCCAGCAGGTAGAGCACCACCAGGCCGAGTGCGCACAGCACGCTGTAGGGGGTGAGCCAGTCGAAGGCCCCGCCGCTGAACGAACCGCCGTGCTGCCGCAGGCCGGAGAGCACCCCGCCGAGCACCAGGCCCTGGCAGGCGGTCGCGGCGAGCGACGCCGCGCCGAACAGCAGGGCCCAGCCGCGCCGGTAGCCGGTGGCGGCGCTCTGGAACTCCAGCCCCATGCCGCGCAGGATGATCGAGAGCAGCATGCCGGTCAGCGGCAGGTAGACCCCCGGCAGCACGGTCGCGGAGACGCCGGGCAGCCCGGCCCACAGGACGACGCCGGCCAGCACCAGCCAGCTCTCGTTGGCGTCCCAGGCGGTGGCGATCAACTCGCCGTACTCACGCCGGCGCTCTCCTCCGGCGAACAGGCTGAGCATCCCGACGCCCAGGTCGTAGCCGTCCAGGACGACGTACATGCCGAGCGACAGCAGGAGCAGGGCGTAGGTGGCGTACTCAAGCAACGGTGGCCTCCGTTCCGAGGGTCGACTCCGCCGCGTCCGCGGGCGTCGCGGGGCCGGCCTTGACCGTACGGACGATGTAGCGGATCCAGACGGCCAGCAGGGTCGCGTAGAGGAGCACGAAGGCGGTCAGGGTGGTCGCGGCCTGCGCGGTGGTCAGCTGGGACAGCGCGTCGGAGGTGCGCAGCTTGCCGTACACCACCCAGGGCTGCCGCCCGGTCTCGGCGGTGATCCAGCCGCCGGTGATGGCGATGACACCGGCCGGTGTCATCCAGACCATCCAGCGCAGGAAGCGGCGGGAGTCGAACAGCCGCCCGCGCAGGCGCAGCACCAGGCCGGCCAGCGCGGTGGCGAACATGGCGAGCGCGGCGAAGTACATGGCGCGGAAGCCGTAGAAGGCGCTCCACATGTTGGGCCGCTGGTCGGGCGGGGTCTGCAGCAGGCCGGGCACGTGCGCCTCGCCGGTGAGGTCGCGGCCGATCACCGCGCCCAGGTGGGGAACCGTGATCCGCAGGTCGTTCCGGCCTTGGTCGGTGTCGGGGACGACGACGAGGTTGTAGCCGTTGTTGTCGGTGCGCCAGTTCCCCTCGAAGGCCTGCAGCTTCGCGGGCTGGTGCCCACCCATGAAGATGGCGGTGGCGTCGCCCGCGTACAGCTGGATCGGCATCAGGACGGCGAGCACGCCGAGGGCGATCGACAGGCAGCGGCGGGCGAACGGCAGCGCGGCACGGCGCCGCCGGACCAGGAACCAGGCGGAGATGCCGCCGACGAACCAGCTCGCGCTGATCAGCACGGCCAGCAGCATGTGCGGGAAGCGGTAGGTGAAGGCCGGGTTGAGCAGGACCTCGGTCCAGTCGCTCACCTGGAACTGACCGGCCGTCTCGGTGTACCCGACCGGATCCTGCATCCAGCTGTTGGCGGAGAGGATCCAGGTGGTGGACAGCAGGGTGCCGAAGGCCACCATCCAGGAGGCGAAGGCCATGGTGCGCGGGCTGACCCGGCCTTCGCCGTAGAGCATGACGCCGATGAAGCCGGCCTCCAGGAAGAAGGCCGTGATGACCTCCATGCCGATGGTGACGCCGATGACGGGTCCGACCGCGTGGGCGAAGACGCCCCAGTTGAGACCGAACTCGAAGGTCATCACGGTGCCCGCGACGACGCCGAGACCGAAGCCGACCGCGAAGATCTTCTTCCAGAACCGGAAGATCTGCTGGTAGAGCGGATTGCCCGTGCGCACGTAGACGGTCTGCACGACGGCGAGCAGGACGGAGAGGCCGACCGTGAGGGCCGGGAAGGACATGTGGAAGATCGCCGTGACGGCGAACTGCCACCGGGACAGTTCTATGGCAGCCGGTGAGGCCATGGGGTCTCCGGGAGGAAGGTGCGCGGGACGGGCGGGTGCAGAGGTCGGGGCGCGGGATGTTCCGCGGATCGACCGCGCGCCAGGCGGGTCATGGATCCGCCTCCTCGGTGTGGCGGAGCGGCCATGAGCCACCGTCAGGCTAGGTGGCACCAGCCGACCGGTTTGCCCGTCAGCGCACTGCTTGCTGTCGGACGATGCACCCGTACCGGCGTGACGGCGGGGGGCGATCCCCCGATCGGCTCGGGCCCCTGGAGAGATCCCCGTCCAGGGGCCCGAGCCCGTCGACACCCCCGGGAGCGCCGACCGCGAATCGTTCGAGGGCCTCGGAGTCCGTGGGCCTCAGAGACCGAACCGCGCGCGGTGGGAGGCCGGAACCAGGTCGGCGTACTCGGGGTGCTTGACGATCCAACCGCGGATGAACGGGCAGTAGGGCAGGACGGCGAGCTCCTGCCCGCGCGCCGCGTCCAGCGCGGCGCGCGCCAGCCGACCGCCCAGTCCGCGGCCCTCGAACCGCGGGTCGATCTCGGTGTGGATGAAGGCGATCTCGTCGCCGGAGCGGTGGTACTCGGCGAAGCCGGCGAGCTCTCCGCCGTCGCTGATCTCGAAACGCGACTTCTCCGCGTTGTCGCCGACGATTTGCTGCTCCATCGTTCCTCCTGCTGGGCGTGGCCGATGGCCGTAGGGGTGCGCGGCACCGTTCCGCGGTGCCCGAAGCATAGGGACCGCCGAACACGCCGCCGGCCCGCAACCACACTCCTGTGCACTGCGAGGACAGCACAGGGCACACCCGGACAGCGCCCGGCCGGCCGAACCGCCTAGCGTCGGCCCCGACCGGCGCCGCGCTGCCCGGAACCACCGGCGCACGTCCGCGCGATGACGAGGAGACGACTGACAGATGAGTGGAACCGACGAGTTCGACGTTGTGGTGCTGGGCGCCGGCCCGACCGGGGAGAACCTCGCCGAGCGCGCGAGGGCCGGCGGGCTGAGTGTGGCGATCGTGGAGCGGGAACTCGTCGGTGGCGAGTGCTCGTACTGGGCCTGCATGCCGAGCAAGGCGATGCTCCGGCCGGCGGCCGCGCTGCGGGACGCGCGGCGGTTGTCCGGCGCCCGTGCGGCGATCACGGGTGTGCTGGATGCCGAGGCGGTGCTGCGGCGACGCGACGGCTTCGCGTCCCGGTGGCGGGACGACGGTCAGGTGTCCTGGCTGGGATCCGCCGGGATAGCACTGGTCCGCGGGCACGGCCGGCTGGACGGTGAGCGGCGCGTGCTGGTCGACGGTCCTGACGGCACCCGCCGCGTCCTGACGGCACGTCACGCGGTGGCGGTCTGCACCGGAACTCGCGCCGCCGTGCCCGACCTGCCGGGGATCGAGCAGACGGGCGTGTGGACGAGTCGTGAGGCGACCGGCGCGCGGCAGGTGCCCGCCCGGCTGGCCGTCGTCGGCGGCGGAGCCGTCGCGGTGGAGATGGCCACGGCCTGGCACGCACTGGGCAGCCAGGTGACCCTGCTCGTCCGCGAGTCGGGGCTGCTGTCGCGGATGGAGCCCTTCGTCGGCGACCTGGTCGCCGCCGCTCTTCAGGAGTCCGGTGTGGACGTGCGGTTCGGGGTGCCGGTGAGCGGCCTGGCACGTGACGGCGAGGTGGTCCTGGACCTCGGCGAACGGGGCGCACTGCGGGTGGACGAGGTGCTGTTCGCCACCGGGCGGCGGCCCGCGACCGGCGATCTGGGGCTGGAGACGGTCGGGTTGGCACCCGGCGACTGGATCGAGGTGGACGACACCGGGCTCGCCGTGGGCGTGGCCGGCGGGTGGCTCTACGCCGCCGGCGACGTGAACCACCGCGCGCTGCTGACTCATCAAGGCAAGTACCAGGGACGGCTGTTCGGCACGGCGATCGCCGACCGGGCGGCCGGCCGTGAGCTCGACCTCGCTCCGTGGGGGCGCAGTGTCGCCACCGCCGACCGGGCCGGCGCGCCTCAGGTGGTGTTCACGGACCCGGAGGTCGCCTCGGTCGGGCTGACCCTCGCCGAGGCCGAGGCGAGCGGCCGGCGCGTGCGCGCCGTCGACTACCGGCTCGGCGACGTGGCGGGGGCCTCGCTGTACGCCGACGGGTACCGCGGCCAGGCGAGGGCCGTCATCGATCTGGACCGGGAAACCGTGGTGGGGGCGACCTTCGCGGGATCCGGGGTCGCGGAACTGCTGCACTCGGCGACCATCGCCGTCACCGCGGAGGTACCGCTCCACCGGCTCTGGCATGCGGTGCCCGCCTATCCGACCATCAGCGAGGTGTGGCTGCGCCTGCTGGAGACCTACCGCGGCTGAGGCTCGGACCCGGTGGGCCGGGGAACGCCGGGGCCTGGCCCGTCATCGTGACGGGCCCGGCCCCGGGCGTTCACGCCCCGGCCTGCGGGGTGACGACCAGGTGCTCGGCGAGGAACCAGACCTGGGTCTCGGCCGTACGGATGACCTGGGAGACCAGCAGGTCCTGGGTGCCGTCGTCGCCGAGCTCCGCCGTGCGGGTGGCCGCGTCCCGGGCCTCGGCGAGGATGCTCTCGTGGGCTTCGAGGAGCCGCGAGACCATCGCGTGGACGTCCTCGACACCGTCCGGCGGACGCGGAACGGACGTGAACTCGGCGGCGTGACGGGGGTCGCCCACCGCGACGCCGCCCAGGCTCTGCACCCGCTCGGCGAGCACGTCCACCAGGGCCAGCTGCTCCTGCGCGTGCTTGTCGAAGAGCAGGTGCAGCTGGTAGAACGTCGGCCCGCGCATGCCCCAGTGGTGCTTCTTGTACATCGCGTACAGGAACTGGGTGTCGGCGAGGATGCGGTTGAGCCGCTGGCACGAGTACTGCCGGGCGTCGTGGGACAGGGCGATCGGCAGCTGGGTGACGGTGCCGAACTTCTGGATCTCGGGGCTGTGCTGGTGCAGGCGCGGTTGGCTGGTCATGGTTTTCCTTGGGCTCCTTGGAGTCGGGTCGTCAGTGGTTCACGGACCGGACGGCCGGCGCCGTACGTGCTCACGCAGGGCGGCGACCGGCCTCGGCGTGGGTGGTCCGGCGCCGCTCATCAGGCTAGGAATGCGCGGGCCTGCCGCCTGTTCCGACAACGCACCGCCCAGAGCCGGTCCGCGCACCCGGGCCGGATTCGACCGCCGGTCACCTGAGCGGCGCCACGGGTGTGCCCACCCGTGGCGCTCTCGGACGACACCGGGGGTGCACTCAGAGGTGACCAGCCCCCGTCGACCCGTCCCGGGCGGCCGCACGGCCCGTCACCGGCCCCGCCTGCCACTCACGGGGGGAGACTCCGTAGGCCGCCCGGAACGACCGGCTGAAGTGACTGGCACTCACGAACCCCCAACGGCCCGCGACCGCCGCCACGGTCGACCTGGCCGCCGCCGGGCGGGCCAGGTCCCGCCGGCACATGGCCAGGCGCTGCCGCTGGATCCAGCGGGCCACCGTCACGTCCTCGAACCGGAAGAGCTTGTGCAGGTACCGCACCGACACGTGGTGTGCGGCGGCGATCCGCTCCGGCGCGAGATCCGGGTCCCCCAGGTGGCGCAGGATGTAGTCCTTCACCCGGGCCAGGGTGGCGAGGGCCGCCTCGGGCGCGTCGGGGGCGAACCGACCCCGGCGCTCATGGGCGAGCACGACGAGCAGGTCCAGCGCCGTCGCGGCGAGCCGGCCGGCCACACCGGGCTCCAGCGAGCCGGCCGACCGGGAGAGGCGTTCCAGGTAGGCGGCCACCAGCGCCGCGGTGCCGTCGGCGGCGTCGAAGACCGTCGCGGTGAGCTCCCGCAGGTCCTCGCCGGACCCGCCCATCGCCGACCGCGGCCAGTGGAAGGCCGTGAACGCGAAGGCCTCGTGCAGTTCCACCGCGAACGGCCGCCCGGCGTCGGAGACGGCGAAGGTGCCCGGGCCCAGCAGCACCTGGCGGCCGTCCTGGTCCAGCCGGACGGTGCCGTGGTGCTGGAGCGCCAGCGTGACGTGGTCCTCCCCGCCACCGGCGATGAGCCCCGCGCCGCGGACGACCCGCTGCGGGCCGGCCTCCACCAGGGAGACCTGTAGGGCACCCAGGTGGTGACGGGTGACGGTCGCGGGGGCGGGCGCGGATTCGAGCAGGGACACGTCCAGCGGGATGAAGGTGCGGGAGAGCACCTCGTGCCAGTACTCGGCACGGTCGGCGGACGGTACCGCGGCGGTGTCGAGAACGACGGACATCAGCACTCCTGTGACAGCTGTCTGGGCGGGCCGGACCGGCCGGTCCGGCGACGCCGGGGATCGGGCGGGCGCGGAATCGCCGCGAGCCGTCCTGGCGGACCAGGAGGAACGGCGGGAACAACCGACGCGCGGCGGGCGGCACGGCGGTGAGTCAGGTGGCAGCGGCCCGGAGCACCCGCCACTCGCGCGGCGAAACCCCGTACGCGGCCCGGAAGGCCCGGCTGAAGTGCGCCGGGTTGACGAAGCCCCAGCGCTGGGCGACCGCCGACACCGTCGGCGCGGTACGGCTGCGGCGGGCCAGTTCGCGGGCGCACTCGTCCAGCCGGCGCCGCTGGATGAGTCGGCCCACCGTCACCTCCTCGCCCTCGAACAGCCGGTGCAGGTACCGCACGGAGATGTGGAGGGCCCGCGCGATCGTCTCGGGTGACATCTCCGGATCGCCCAGGTGGAGGTCGATGTGCTCCCGCACCCGCCGGACCAGATGGCCGTTCGGCGTACCGGGCCCTACGGCGTCGTCGGCCTCCCGCTCGGCGGCCAACTGGGCGACGAGCGTGCCGACCAGGTCGGCGACGCTGCCGGCCAGTCGGTCGCCGACCGGGGCGGAGTAGGAGTGCGCGGACGCGGCGAGGGTTTCGAGGAACGGCAGCAGAACGGATCCGCACCCCTCCTCCGGGGTGACGGCCGTCCCCGCCACCTGCCGCAACTCGCGCTCCGGCACGCCCAGCAGCCGGCGCGGCAGGTGGAAGAGATGAGTGCGGAAACGCTCCGGGAAGTCGACGGAGTACGGCCGCCCGGTGTCGTACAGGACGAGCCCGCCCTCGGCCACCTGCGCCCGGCGCCCGTCCTGTTCCAGCACGGCCCGGCCGGACAGCTGTACCCCGACCCCCACCTGCGGCTCGACCTGCGGGGAGCGTGCGATCAGCCCTGCGGTGCGGGAGACCCGCGCCGCGTCCGCCTCCAGCGTCGAGATCCGGAGGTAGCCGAGCCGGTTCGACACCAGGCGCCCGTCGAAGGGCGCACCCGCGAGCGGGACCACCTCCACCGGCACCAGCGTCCGCGACATCGCCCCGCCCCAGAACGCCGCCTTCTCGTCGTCCGGGACGGACGCCGTCGTCACCTGCAAAGCCATCTGACTGCCCTCCGCCGAAGTCCTGCGACGAGCGTGCTGCGCGGACCGGGGGGACGCTTAGGTCATCTGACTGCTCCGGGGCCGTGGTGCGCTGCGAGAACGAAGGCGGTGCACGCTGGGCACACCACCGGGCTCAGCCGTCACCGAGGACGTGGGCGAGCGCGGCCCGCGAGGTGATGCCGAGCTTGGGGAACACCTTGTAGAGGTGCGCCGCGACGGTCCGGGGTGACAGCTGGAGCATGGTGCCGATCTCCTTGTTGCTCAGGCCGGTCGCGGCCAGCCGGGCGATCCGCAGCTCCTGGCCGGTCAATCCGGCCGGCTCCGCGGCCGGGTCGGCCGGTGACGGTGCCACCGGGTCGCCCGCGGCCCGCAGCTCCTCCTCGCACCGCCGCACCCAGGGATCCGCCCGGAGTCGGCGGAACACGTGGTGCGCCACCCGCAGGACCTGCCGGGCCCCGGGCCGGTGCCGGCGGCGGAGCCATGAACCGTGGGCCAGCCGCAGCCGGGCGAGGTCGAACACCCATCTCTCGGCCCCGGGCACGGCGTAGGCGGCGCGGTAGGCGGCGTCCGCCTCCCCGTCGGGGGCGGCCAGTGCGGCGGCGGCCGCCAGCAGGAAGGCGTGGCGGTCGGAGATCGTCACCGGGTGCGCCGCGAGGTGCGCCCTCGCCTCGTCGTGCCGGCCGGTGTGCACGGCGGCCGTCACCAGGTCGAAGACCAGCGTACGAGGCCAGGGCGGGCCGCCGGGCAGCCGGCCGGGCGGAGTGATCTCGCAGAAGTGCGCGTACGCCTCCTCGTAGCGCCCGTGGGCGAGCGCGACCAGGCCGCGCAGGTGGGTCAGGCGGTCGAGGACGAACCGCATCCGGGCGCGCGTCGCGATCGGCCCGATGGCCTCTTCGATCTCCCGCAGCCCGCTCTCGTCCCCCCGGCCGGCGAGGAAGTGGGCGTAGTGGTGACGGAACATCAGGGCGTTGCAGTGGTAGCCGAGTTCGTCCGCCGCCTCGGCCTCACGCAGGCAGACGGATGCCTGGTCCCAGCGGCCGAGCAGGAAGTCCTGATGGCACCTGGCCTTCGCCACCGAGCCCTGGCTGGCGTAGCCGTGCAGCCCGGCGAGGCGCTGCCACAGGTCGCTCTCGGGGCAGTCGAGTGCCGAGGCGGTCCACAGCAGGAGCCAGGCCGTGCCGTCCTGCTGCTCCTGCGTCAGGCGGTCGGCCAGTGTCCGGAGCGCGCCGACGGTGTCCGGGCCCGGGTCGGTCCAGGCCTCCAGGCAGAGCCTCCCCGCCTCCGAGACGTTGTCCCGGTGCTGTTCGAGGGCCCGCCACGCGCAGGGGTCGTCGGTGTAGCTGGCGGCCAGCAACAGCTTGAAGTAGACCTGGTCGACCAGCCCGCCGAAGGTGTCGGCGCCCGGCGCGGTCAGGGCGTCGAGCGCCGCGGGCAGCAGGACGGCGGAGGACGTGAAGTCGACGTGGTGGCTCTGGTCGGCGTACACCGTCGCGTACCCGAACAGCGGGGCCACGTCGTCGGGGACCGGCCCGCTCCTCAACTCCTCGACCAGGGCCGCGGTGTGGCGCAGCTGCCCGCCTCGGGCCGCCATCACCGCGGCCCAGGTGAGCCGGCGGGCGCGCTGGGCCGGATCGGCGCTGAGCACGGCGGCGCGTTCGAGCAGCAGGGCCCCTTCCGCGTCGCCGCCGCGGTGGGCGAGTTCGCTGCCGACGTCCTGCAGGCGGTGCGCGAGGTCCTCGTCCGGCAGCAGCGCGGCGGACGCCTCGTGGGCCAACCGTCGGGGATCGTCCGGCGCGAAGGCGGCGGCGAGGGCGCGGTGGGCCTCGCCGCGTGCGCAGTCCGAGGCTGCCGAGATCACGGCGGTGCGGACCAGGGGGTGACGGAACACCAGCCGGCCGGCGGCATCGAGCCTGGCGAGACCGCCGGCCTCGATCCGCTCCAGATGCCCGCGCACGTCGTCACCGCCGACGGCCCTCAGCCATGCCCCGCCGCTGAAACCGTCGCCGGTCGACAGCGCGCCCAGCAGGAGGAGGCGCCCCGCCTCCGGGGTCAGCGCTTGGAGCCGCTCGGCGAACATCCGCTCCAGGTTCCGCCCCAGCGGCAGCCGGTCCGGCAGCGGGGCGGCCCCGCGTCGCTGGGCGTCCGCCAGTTGCCGGGGCAGCTCCACCAGTGCCAGCGGGTTGCCCGCCGCCTCCGTCAGGATCCGGTCCGCGGTGCTCGCCGCCAGCTCCGGGTAGCGGGTGCCCAGCAGCAGGGCCGCATCGGCCCGGGAGAGCGCCCGCACCTCGACGGGTTCGACCGGCCAGGTCCGCGCGGCCGTGCCCTCGGGGCGGCCGGCACCGACGATCACCAGCGGGAGCTCCGCACAGCGCCGGCGCAGGAAGGCGAAGACGGTCTCGCTCGACGAGTCGATCCACTGCAGGTCGTCCAGGATCAGCGCGATCGGGGCTCGCCGCGCCGCCTCGGCCACCAACGCCAGGGTGGCGGCGCCGACGGCGAACCCGCTCGGCAGGCCGGCTCGGACGCCGAACGCACTGTCCAGGGACTCCCGCTGATGTGCGGACAAGGCGCTGGAGTCCTGGAGCAGCGACCAGACGGCCTGGTGCAGGGCCCCGAACGCGAAGTCGGTCTCCCCCTCGGCGCCCACGGCCCGCAGCACGGTGAAGCCCCGCTCGCGCGCCTCGCGCTCCGCCCAGGCCAGCAGCGTGCTCTTGCCGACACCGGCCTCACCCCGCAGCAGCACCGCGGAGCCGCCCGCGCCGCCCGCGGCCCGCACCAGGGCCGCGGTCAGCACTTCCGTCTCCCGCCGCCGACCGGTCGGGGCCGGGGCCGGGGCTTCGTCCACCATTGTCGTTCCTCCGGGTCGACCGGTCCGCTCGCTGTCCCGGACACCCAGGGCCACGCCCGGCAGAGCGTACCCCGGATGCGTCGGGTCGGGCCGCTGACCTGGAACGTCGCCCGCGCCGGCGCCACCCGCGGGCCGACCGGACCGTGCACGGAGCACCACCTCGCGGTGCGGCGCCGGCGCATCCCCACCCCCCGTACCGCGACGTGCGCACACAGGTCAGGCGGCATGCGCCGGCGGGCAAGGGTGACGGCGCGCGCACATGCATGCTGACCGGGACATCGGGACCGATCACGGCGGGACTCCCGGCGACTCGCTTCGCGTCCGGCCGCAGTGATCGATCGAATCCCGCCCGGACCACCGTCATCCAAGAAGAACTGTGCTCAAGAAGATCTCCTCCGCGCTGCTGTCGATCTCAGCCGCCACCGCACTCCTCCTCCCGCTGGCCGGCACGGCCTCCGCGACGACCGTTCCGGACGTGAAATCGGCGGGGGTGAGCCAGGTCGGGCCGGCGTCCCCGAAGAGCGCGGCGGCGCAGTGGAACTGGCCGGTCATCGACTGGGACATCACCGACATCACGGCGGGCGGTGGCGAGCACGCGAGGCGCTACTGGGACGTGATCGATGCCATTCACCGCAGCAGCTACGGCAATCCGACCGGTTCCGACAGCGGGACCGTCCGGCAGACCACCGAGGACACCAACCAGCTGATCCAGGTGCGGGTGCGGAACCAGGGGCGCGACCTCGTCTCCGTCTACCTGTGGGCCGACAACCTGTACGTCGCGGGCTTCTACTCCCCTGCCGCCAACCACCATTGGGCCTTCCAGGACGGCCGCCAGGGGCAGTTCCAGAACGACCTGGGCGTACCGGTGCAGCTCATGCCGCGCAACGGCAGCTACCTCAGCCTCAACGGTGGAACCACGCGCGAGAACCTGCACCTCGGCGCCGAGAACATCTTCAACTCGCTCCGGGACCTCAACAACGTCGGGTCGTGGGACCAGACCCGCATCGACCGGGGCATGCTGATGGCCATCACCATCTTCTCGGAGGCCGCCCGCTTCGGACCGATCTTCAACCGCGTGCACGGGAACATCAACTCCTGGGCGGACAACCAGCTGAGCTCGGACTACCGCGACATGGAGAACCAGTGGGGAGCGCTCTCCCGGGCCGCCCACAGTTGGCGGACGAACCAGCAGGCCTCGGTGCGGCTGATCGGCACCAACGTCACGAACTTCGACCAGCTGCGGCGCGTGGTCGGCTTCGTGGAGCTCCACGGCTCGGAAGCCCGGCTGTAGGCCCCGCCCCGGACCGTCTCGACCCGTCTGCCGAGCCGCGCCGAGCGGCGCCCTGAGCGGCGCCCCGCCCACCCGGGCGGGGCGCCGCTCCCGCGTTCTGCCCCTGCCCTGCGCCAGTGCCCTGACCTGGACTGACGTAGTCTGGGTGCACGCAGAGAACAGTCACGGTGCGCCGAGAGTCATGTGCCCGGCAGCGCGTCGGCCGGCCCCCGGCACACGACCGGCGGGAGGGCGTCCATGACATCGGTGATCGACACGGCCGGGTCCCCGGACG
The DNA here is from genome assembly GCF_040303105.1 of Kitasatospora sp. NPDC096128. Lineage (NCBI taxonomy): Bacteria > Bacillati > Actinomycetota > Actinomycetes > Kitasatosporales > Streptomycetaceae > Kitasatospora > Kitasatospora sp. NPDC096128. The sequence continues at coordinate 118,189 of NZ_JBEOSP010000013.1, forward strand.
GTGGGAGCCCGGTTCGCCGCCGGAGCCGGGCCGTCCCCACGGCCACCGTGCCCGGGCCGGGCGCTTCGGACGGTCAATCGGCGGGGTCGGGCGGCCCGCTGTCCCGTAGTGGCCTACGCGGCCGCGAGGCCGAGCTCGAGGAGCTGCAGGCGCTGATCTCCTCGGTGGCCCGCACCGGAAGCGGGAGGTTGGCCCTGGTCCGGGGGGAGCCGGGCATCGGCAAGACCTCACTGCTCGCCGAGGCCGTCTCCAGGGCCACCGCGGCGGGATTCTCGGTCAGCCTCGGCAAAGCCGACGAGCTGCACCACCTCGTGCCGCTCTCGTCGTTGGCGGCCTGCCTCCTGCACGGCGATCAGCCGCTGTTGTCCGGCGACGCCCTCGCCGGTGTCGACGGCCGTCACGATCGGCGGATCTGGCTGGTGGAGCGCCTGGCGGAGACGATCGAGGCCAGGGCCGGCCGCGTGCCGGTGCTGATCGCTCTGGACGACGTGCAGTGGGCTGATCAGCTGAGCCGGTTCGCCCTGCAGCACCTCCCGAGCCGCCTGCGGAGCTCGCCGGTCCTGTGGATACTGACCGGGCGACGGGAGCCCGCGGGCCCGGCGGAGGAGGTCCTCGCGGCCGCGACCGGCAACCTGCCGACGGCCACCGTGTCCTTGGGGCCCCTGTCCGGCGCGGCCATCGGTCAACTCGCCGACGACACCCTCGGAGCAGCGGTCGACGGGCGGGTGCGGGGCTTGCTCGACGGGGCCGGCGGGAACCCGTTCCTGGCGGTCGAGATGCTGGCCGGGCTGCGGACCGCCGACGCCTCGCAGGAGGCCGTGCCCTCCGGACTCGTGGTGGGTGTGCGCGGCCGGCTCAGCTCCCTGCGGCCCGGCACGCTGCGCTTCCTCCGGATGGGAGCGGTACTCGGCGGCAGGTTCGACTTCCACGACGCCGCCGCGCTCTGCGGCCGACCGACGGCCGCGCTGATCCCGGCGCTCGAGGAAGCGGTGCGCGCCGGACTCCTGGACGACGACGGTGACCACCTGGTCTTCCGGCACGATCTGCTGCGCCAGGCGGTCTACGCCGACATCCCGCCGTCGGCCCGGAAGGCGCTGCACCGCGAGGCCGCCCACCGCCTCGTCGCCGCGGGCCGGCAGCCGATCGACGCGGTGCCGCACATCCTCAGGGGGGCGCTGCCCGGGGACGAGGAAGCCGTGGCGCTGCTGCGGCGTGCGGTCGACGACGTGCTGACGGTCACACCGGGCCTGGCGGCCGACCTGATCACACGCGCTCTCGAACTGACGCCATCGGCAGGTCAGTTGAGGTTCGCGGTGGGCGAGCAGACGATCCTCTGTCTGACCCGGGCCGGCCGGAACCGCGAGGCGCTGGCGACGGGCGACCGGCTGTTGGCCGACCGGCCTTCGCTGGAGACGTTCGGTCGGCTGCAGGCCGCCCTCGGCGGGACGCTGTGGACCATGGATCTCGCCGGCGAACTGCGCCGCCGGGCCGAAACCGCTCTCGCCACCGGGGGCGCCGCCCCGGAGATCCGTGCACGGCTGGCCGCCCTGCGCGCGCTGGCCCTGTCCCGAGACCGTGACCTGGTCGCGGCGCGGGAGGCCGGCGAGAGCGCGCTGGATGCCGCTACCGCGATCGGTGACCGGGAGGCCCACATCCTGGCCCTGTCCGGGCTCGGCGAGATCGCGCTGAACGCGGGTGAGAGCGCGGTCGCGCTGGGGCGCTTCGCCGCGCTGAGCGCCATCGATCCCGCTTTTCTTCCCGAGGAGATCGTCGCGCACCTGCACGTGGACGACTTCGAGTCCAGCGGACGACTGCTCCTGCGAGCGGCGGACAAGGCCGGGGCGGTGCGTCAGGCCATGCTGATGTGGGCTCAGGGCCTACACGATCTGGGGCTCGGCCGGCTCGACGACGCCGATGCCGCCTTCGTGACCATGGAGCGCCTCGAAGACGAGGTACAGGTGCCCGTCCAGCAGGTGAACGGTCGGGTGATCCGCTCCCGGATCGCCCTGCTGCGCGGCGACCGGGAAGCAGCGCGAGAACACCTGCTGGCCGCCCGGGAAGGACTGGCGGTCAAACCGAACGCGGGCAACACGGCTGCGGTGCGCTTCCTGGAGGCGGTCCATGCCGAGGCCGACGGGGACGTCGGGCTCGCCGTCGACAGGATCCGCCACGTGCAGCAGGCAGGGCCCTTCATGCGGTGGCGGCTTCTGCGTGACTGGGTCGACTCCGCGATCCGCGTGTCCCTGCGCGGCGGGGAGCGCGAGCTCGCCGAGGACCTGGCCGCGCAGGCCGAGGCCCACGCCGAACGCAACCCTTCCGTACCGACCGCCACGGGCATCGCGGCGCAGGCCCGCGGACTCGTGCGCAACGATCCGGCCGTACTCGAACACTCCGTGGAACTGCTCAGGTCGAGCCCCCGCCCCCTGACCCGGGCCGCCGCCTACGCCGACCTCGGACAGGCACTCCTGCCGGCAGGACGGCGGAGTCGGGCGGTGACCGCGCTGACCCACGCGCGCCGCACGTTCGCCGAGTCGGGCGCCCACGCCGCGGCGGCACACCTCCAACGTGCTCTGGACAGTGCCGGGGCGGGCAGCCGCAGGGCGGCGACCGTGCAGCGCCCCGTCCAGGGCTGGGGCGCCCTCACGCCCTCGGAGAAGAAGGTCGCGCGCCTCATCGCCCAGGGCCGGACCAACCGGTCGGCCGCCGACGTGCTCGTCGTCTCCCCGCACACCGTCAACACCCACCTGGCGTCCGTCTTCCGCAAGCTGTCGATCGGCTCCCGGGTTCAGCTCGCCAACCTGGTCGCCTCCTTGCCCGAGGACTGAGCGGGGCCCGGCCACCGGGCACGCCGTGGGCACTCCCGGGGGTGTTTAATGTGCGTTCGAACGGAAGAGCCCGGTCGGTCCGATGAACGGCACCACCGGCGTCCACGCCGTCCCGCCCGTTCGCGAGCACCCAGTCACCACATCACCCAGTCACCCGGCAAAGGCAGCAGCATGACCTCACCGGCCAGACCGTCGGCACGGCGGATCGCCGCCCTCCTGACCGGGTTCCTCGTCCTGGCGCCGGCCGTCACCGGGTGCGGTGGCGGGCCGACCGGGGGCGAGGTCACCTCCATCACCGCGCTCGACTACTACACCGACGGAACCGAACACACCCAGTGGGGCGACATGCTCACCGAGTGCGGCAGGACCGTCGGGGTGCGGGTCGAGCAGACCAGCGTCCCGGGGGCCTCCCTCATCCCCAAGGTCCTGCAACAGGCGTCGTCGCGGACCCTCCCCGACCTGTTGATGCTCGACAACCCCGATCTGCAGCAGATCGCCCGGACCGGCGCGCTGACCCCGCTGGACGGCTACGGCATCGACGCCGGCGGCTTCGCCCGGGGAATCCTGTCGGCGGGCACCTACCAGGGACGGGTGTACGGGCTGGCACCCAACGTCAGCACCGTCGCCCTCATCTACAACAAGGACATGCTCACCGAGGCCGGTGTCGCCGTCCCGAGGACCTGGGACGAACTGAAGGCGGCCGCCGCCGCGCTGACCCGCCCCGGGCGCTACGGAATGGCCGTCGACGCGAACGCGACCTTCGAGGGCACCTGGCAGTTCCTGCCCTTCCTGTGGTCCAACGGCGGTGACGAGCGGCACCTGGACACCCCGCAGGCCGCACAGGCACTCCAGCTCTGGGTCGACCTGGTGAAGAGCGGATCCATGTCGAAGTCGGTGCTGAACTGGACGCAGGCCGATGTCCACGATCAGTTCGTCGCCGGAAGGACAGCCATGATGATCAACGGCCCATGGCGGATCCCGGCCCTGAACCAGGACGAGAACCTGCACTGGGGAGTGGCCCCCGTACCCGTCCCCCAGCCGGGACGGACCCCGGTCACACCGCTCGGGGGCGAGGTGTGGACGGTCCCGCAGAATCCGTCCAAGACCCGGCAGGAGAAGGCCGCCCGGGTTCTCGCCTGTCTGAACTCCCCCTCGAACATGCTCACCCTGGCCCAGGAGCACTACACCGTGCCCTCCCGCACCGCGGTGGCCGCGCAGCACGCCGAGGAGATCCCGTCGATGTCCGCCTTCGCGGAGAGCGTGGCAGCGGCGCGCGCCCGCACCGACGAGCTCGGCGTCGAGTGGCCCAGGGCGGCGACGGGAATCTACACCGCGATCCAGTCCGCGCTGACGGGTGAGCAGACACCGGAGGTAGCCCTCAGCCATGCGCAGCAGACCGCGACCGGCCGCTGACCCGTCGCCGGTTCGGCGCGGGGAGCGATGGGCACGGTGGATGTTCATCGCGCCCGCCGCCGCGTACCTGCTGCTGTTCTTCGGCTACCCGATCGTCGAGAACGTCGTGATGAGCTTCCAGCAGTACACGCTCACGACCTTCTACACCGGTGACGCACCGTTCGTGGGACTGCGGAACTACGAGACGATCCTCTCGTCGAGCCGCTTCCCCCGAACCCTGCTGACCACGGCCCTGTTCACGGTCGGCTCGGTCCTGGGGCAGTTCGCCGTCGGCCTGGCCTTCGCCCTGTTCTTCCAGCGCCGCTTCCCGCTCGGCGGCGTGCTGCGATCGCTCCTGCTGCTGCCGTGGCTGCTGCCGCTGGTGGCCTCCGGAACCACCTGGAAGTGGATGCTCGACCCCGACAGCGGAGTCGTCAACGCGGTGCTGCGCGGCCTCCACCTCTCGTCGTCCGGCGTCCCCTGGCTCACCGGCACCTCCCAGGCGCTGATGTCGGTGGTCCTCGTCAACATCTGGGTCGGAGTCCCCTTCAACACCGCGATCCTGTACGGCGGTCTGCGGGACATCCCCCCGCACCTGTACGAGGCGGCGAAGCTGGACGGCGCCGGCCCGCTGGCCTCGTTCCGCCACATCACCTGGCCACTGCTGCGGCCCGTGGTGAGCGTCGTGCTGGTGCTGGGCGTGGTCTACACGGTCAAAGTGCTGGACATCATCCTGGTGGTGACGGGCGGAGGGCCGGCGAACGCCACGGAGACCATCGCCACCCAGTCCTACGAACTCTCCTTCCGGCAGTACGACTTCGGGCGCGGTGCCGCGATGAGCAACCTCCTCGTCCTGCTCTCCCTGGTGTTCGCCCTCCGCTACCTGCGCGTCGGGCGACGCGCCCGGGCCGCCCGGGAGGCCACCCCGTGAAGCGCCCACCCGGCCGCGGCGGCCCACTGTCCACCCTCGTCGGGACAGCCCTGCTCGCGCTGATGCTGTTCCCCGTCTACTGGATGGTGAACGCCTCCCTCCAGCCGGCCGGCAACACCCTGCGGGGAGGGTGGCTCCCCCTCCATCCGGACCTCAGCGGATACGCCACCGCGCTGCGCGACCAGGGGCGCAACCTCGTCACCAGCCTCGTCGTGGCCCTCGGCAGCATGGCCCTCAGCCTCACGCTCGCCGCACCGGCGGCACACGCCCTGGCCCGGTTCCGCCTGCGCGGCACCGACCTCGTACTCCTCGGCGTCCTGACCGCCCAGACGGTGCCGAGCATCGTCGTGGCCGACGCGCTCTACGGCGCCTACAACGACCTGGGGCTGCTGAACTCCTGCCTCGGGCTGATCCTCGCCGACTCCACCACCGGAGTCCCCTTCGCGATCGTCATCCTGCACGCGTTCATGCGGAGCATCCCCGAGGAGGTCATCGAGGCCGCGCACGTGGACGGCGCCGGCCGGCTGCGCGTCTTCCGCTCCGTGGTCCTCCCGATGAGCCGCAACGCGTTGATCACGGCCGCCGTCTTCACCTTCCTCTTCGCCTGGAGCGACTTCCTCTTCGCCCTCACGCTGACCACCACCGAGACCGTCCGCCCGATCACCCTGGGCGTCTACCAGTACCTCGGCGCCCACACCAACCAGTGGAACGCCGTCATGGCCACCAGCGTCCTGGCGTCCGTCCCCGCCGCCGTCCTGCTCGTCGTCGCCCAGCGCCACGTCACCGGCGCCGTCGGCGGCGCGGCCCCCAAGTGAGGACCACCCCCGATCTAGTAGGTTCACGCGATGTCGCGCCGCGGGCCCGCTGGCATGGTGTTCCGGGAGGCCCCCCGGTGGACGGGGATACCGATGGCCGATCGACCCGAGAGGACCCCGGTGCCCGCAACTCTTCTCTCCACCGCGCGACTGTCCGCCGCCGACCGGGCCGAGAGCTGGCACGAGACGGTGTCCCGTGCCTTCGTGCCGTTGGCGGTGGACCTCCTGGAGGAGGTGCCGTCACCCGGGACGATCGTCGGCCATCAGCTCGGATCGGTGCGGATAACGAGGGTCCAGGCGGGGCCACAGGTGGTGACGCGCAGCAGGGGCATGATCGCCGCGGGGGGCGCGCCGTCGATCGTCCTCAGCCTGCAGCAGCGTGGTACCGCGATCAAGGAGCAGGACGGCAGGGAGTCCGTCATCCGGCCGGGCGAGTTCTCCCTCACCGATACGACCCGGGTCTACCGGAAGAGGATCGAGGAGAGGTTCGTCTTCACGTCCTTCCAGTTCCCCCGCGCGGAGTTGGACGTGTCGGAGCGGGACGTACGGGCACTGACCGCGACGTCGTTCAGCGGGACGGAGGGCAGCGCCGCGCTGGTGGCGACCTACCTCTCGCGGATGGCGCGCGAGGCGGAGAGCCTGGACGAGGCCGTCGGCCGCCGGGCCGCGGCCACGGCGCTCGACCTGCTGGCACTGCTCGTCGACGACCGGTCCGGGCGCTCCCAGCCGCAGGCTTCGCGGACGGCGGGCTCGCTGGAACGGGTCAAGGAGCACATCCTGCGCAACCTCCGCGATCCGGACCTGTCGCCGTCCACGATCGCCGAGGCGAACCTCATGTCGGTCCGCTTCCTGCACAAGCTCTTCCACCTCGAAGGCACCACGGTCGGCGGGTGGATCCGAAGGCAGCGACTGGAGCGTTGCAGCCGGGACCTCCTCCGCCCGGTGGCCGCGGAGCTCGGGGTGGCGGGGATCGCCCGGCGCTGGGGCTTCGCCAACTCCAGCCACTTCAGCCGCGCCTTCCGCGCGGCCTACGGCATGACGCCGAGTGACTGGCAGGTCGGCGGCAAGCCGACGGGATGACCCGCCACCGACCCCGGCCGACGCCCGGCCGGGGTTCCTCGATGCGATGGGTACCGGTCAGCGCTGGAGGGTGCGGGGCCCGGCCGCCACGGCAGTCGGTCACAGGCACCGGTCGCGGTGGGGGACTTGCCCGGTGGCGGAGCCGCAGGTTGCCGGGGTCGGCGATCAGGGCCCGGTCGGCGCCGACTCGCGGTAGAGCAGGGCAGTCGCACCCGCCAGGACGGCGCTGGCGGCCAGGGCCCAGGCGATCTGCCCGTGCAGGACCAGGACCGCCCCCGGCGCGGCGCCGGCGAGCATGGTGGCGACGGAGAGGACCTTCCGGCGCCGACGGGGGGCGGTGCCGCCGGCGAGGCGGGAGTCGGCGGCCAGGCCGGTGAGGGTGAGGGTGAGCACGGTGGTGGTGAGGTCCGGTATGCCCAGGCTCCGCACGGTGGCGTTGCGGATGCCCATCGCCAGGGCGAGCAGGGCGATCACCGGGTACTGCGCCGCCCCCTCGGGGCTCCGGACGAAGAGGACGACGGCGGCCGTGGCGTGCAGCACCGCTTCCAGGAGAAAGGCCGCCCGCAGTCGCGCCGGGCTCCGGACCGCGGTCTGTCGGGTCGCGAGCCGGCCGGCCAGTCCCGCGCCGAGGAGGAACGCGGCGAGGGAGGTGAGCGAGCCGGCGACGGAGAAGCCGGGTGCTCCGGCGAGGGCGAAGGCGATGACGACGACGTTGCCGGTCATGTTCGCGGTGAAGACGTGACCGAGGCCGAGGTAGCTGACGGCGTCGATCAGGCCGCTGACCAGGGTGAGGCCGAAGAGGGCCAGGGCCAGCGGGTGGCGGTCGTGGATCTGCGGTCCGGACGACTGCGGCGGCGGGGATGTGGTCACGACGGCTCCTCGTGCGGATAGGGGGGATACGGGCGGTGGGCACCGCCGGAGCTCGGGGGTGCCCACCCGCCGATGAGGTGGCTGAGCGTCAGAGGAAGCAGGGGTCCGTCGGCGCCTGGGGCTGCCCGGGGAGACCGAGGCCGCGGGCCGTACGCCAGGCGTGCTGCTCGCCGGACGCGGCCACGGCCTCCAGGACTCCCTCGGCCTGGTGGACGCCGGCCAGGCTGGGGGCGGGCGTCGCGTGGTAGCCGCCGAAGCGGGTGACCGGGCTCCAGGAGGGCGTCACCTCGGACAGTTCGGGGGCCAGCCCCTGGTGCTCCGCGGTGGCGTGGACGATGCGTCCGCCGACGACGGTGAGGACGGACTCGATGTGCGGGATGTCGGCCTCGGGCACGCTGAAGTAGTCGGCGCTGAGCAGCGCGAGGTCCGCGTGACTTCCCACCGTCAGACGGCCCTTGACGTCCTCCTCGCCGGTGAGGCGGGCGCCGCCGAGGGTGTAGAGCTCCAGGGCCTGTTCGCGGCTGAGCCGGTTGTGCCCGGCGGCCAGGCGGCGCCCGCTGACGGCCCGGCCGGAGACCAGCCAGTGCAGGGCGACCCAGGGGTTGTAGGAGGAGACCCGGGTGGCGTCGGTGCCGGCGGCCACGGTGAGGCCGCGGTCCAGCATGGCGCGCAGCGGCGGTGCCTCGGCGGCGGCCGGGGCGCCGTAGCGGGAGACGAAGGCCTCGCCCTGGAAGGACAGCCGGTTCTGGACGGAGACGGCGCCGCCGAGGGCCGCGATCCGGTCCAGGCTGTCGGGGCTGACGGTCTCGGCGTGGTCGAAGAGCCAGCGGTTGCCCTGGGGGAAGAGGCCTTCGGCGGCGAGCTTCTCGAAGACGGCGAGGTCGCGGCGGATGGTCTCGTCGTAGGTGGCGTGCAGCCTGAATCCCCAGCCGTTCTCCGTCAGCAGCCGGACGGCCTTCTCGAACTCCGTCTCGTAGGAGCCCAGTTGGGGCCGGGGTTCGGTGAAGTTCTCGAAGTCGGCGGCGGCCCAGGTGAGGTTCTCCCCCGCGCCGTTGAGGCGCAGCCACGCGTCGCCCTCGCCGGGGCGCACGGTGTTGACCCAGCGGGTGAGGTCGTCCAGTTCCTGCCCGGCGGTCTGCGGGAAGAGGTGGTAGGCGATGCGCAGGGTCAGCTCGCCGCGACGGGCGAGTTCCATGACGGTGCCGTAGTTCTCGGGGAAGCTCTGGAAGCCGCCGGCGGCGTCGATGGCGGAGGTGAGGCCGAAGCGGTTGAGCTCGCGCAGGAAGTGCCGGGTGGAGCCGATGCGGTCGGCCTCGTCCAGGGTCGGCGCCTTGGCGAGGGTGGAGTAGAGCAGCAGGGCGCCCGGGGCGGCGATCAGCAGGCCGGTGGGTTCGCCGTCGTGGCCGCGCACGATCTGGCCGCCGGCCGGGTCGGGGGTGTCCCGGGTGAAGCCGGCGGCCCGCAGTGCGGCCTTGTTGAGCAGGGCCGCCTGGTAGAGGTGCAGCACGAAGACGGGGGTGTCGGGGGCCGCCGCGTCGAGCTCGGCCAGGGTGGGCAGGCGCCGCTCGGCGAACTGGTCGGCGGACCAGCCGCCGACGACCCGCACCCACTGGCCGGGCGGGGTGCGCTCGGCCTGGAGCCTGAGCATCGCCAGGGCCTCACGCAGCGTCGGGACGCCGTCCCAGCGCAGCTCCATCACGTAGTTGAGGCCGCCGCGGATGACGTGCAGGTGCGCGTCGTTGAGCCCGGGCACGGCCCGGCGGCCGAGCGCGTCGACCACCCGGGTGCCGGGGCCGACCAGCGGGACGACGTCGGCGTCGCCGCCGACCGCCTGGATCCGACCGTCGCGCACGGCCACCGCCGTGGCCCGGGGGCGGCGCGGGTCGTTGGTGTGCACCTTGGCGTTGCGCACGACGAGGTCGGCGGGCAGGGCTGGGGCGCCGGGGCGGATCCCGGCGACGGGCATGGTGGACAACGAGGGGTCCCTTCGTACGGTGGTCTCGGCCCGACAGGGCCACCCGGCGAAACCTAGGCAACCGGTCCACGTTCGATGCACCCCGCCGCGCATCGCCAGTTGCCCTGCAGTGCACTGCGGTTGGCGCGCTCCGACGCACCGGACGACTGTGCGTTGTCAGAACAGCCCAGGGCACAGAACGATCAGAATCCCGGGCCGGCCGCCCGCTAACGTCGTTGGTGCGCCGCCCCGGCCGATCCCCGGGCACAGCGGCTGACGCAATGTCACCCACTCGTCTTCCCGGACGGATTCCCCCGCAGACCTTCCCCCCTTCGGCTGTCGATCCGCCGAAGGGGCCCCGTACCCCTCAGAAACGAGAAGAACCATGTTCGACATCACCGAGGTCCACGCCGCCCCGAGCCCCGACCTGCTCACCCCGGACAACGCGATGATGCTGTTCGTCGATCACCAGCCGCAGATGTTCTTCGGCACCGGCAGCGGTGACCGCACCTCCATCATCAACTCCACCGTCGGCCTGGCGAAGGCCGCGAAGATCTTCGACGTGCCGGTGGTGCTCTCCACCGTCGCCGCCGAGTCCTTCTCCGGGCCGATCCTCCCCCAGCTGCGGGCCGTCTTCCCCGACCAGGAGGTCGTCGACCGCACCAGCATGAACGCCTGGGAGGACGAGGCCCTGGTCGAGGCGGTCAAGGCCACCGGCCGCCGCAAGATCATCCTGTCCGGCCTGTGGACCGAGGTCTGCCTGGTCCTGCCGGCGCTCTCGGCGCTGGGCCAGGGCTACGAGGTGTACGTCGTCTCCGACGCCTCGGGTGGCGTCAGCCCGCAGGCTCACGAGCACGCCCTGCAGCGGATGACCGCGGCCGGCGCCGTGCCCGTCACCTGGGTGCAGGTGCTGCTGGAGCTCCAGCGCGACTGGGCCCGCACCGAGACCTACGTCGCCGTGACGGACCTGGTCAAGGAGTACGGCGGCGCCTACGGCCTGGGCATCGTCTACGCCCAGTCCATGATCGACCCGCACGCCGCCGGCTGACGGACCGCACTGAACCGACGGAGTCAGACATGAACACGGGCCTTCTCCTGCTACGCCTGGTCACCGGTCTGCTGATCGCCGGCCACGGCGTCCAGAAGGTCAGCTTCCACCTCGGTGGCGGCGGACTGGACGGCGGCACCGCCGAGTTCCGGGGCGACGGCTTCCGCGGCGGGAAGCTCACCGCCCTCGCCGCCGGCGGCACCCAGATCGGCGCCGGGCTGATGCTGGCCGCCGGACTGCTCACTCCGCTGGCCGGCGCGGGTGTCATGGGGGTGATGACCGTCGCCCTCACGGTCAAGTGGCCGCACGGGCTGTGGGTGCAGCACGACGGGTACGAGTTCCCGTTCGTCCTGATCGTCATCGGCGCGGCACTGACCGCCACCGGCCCCGGCCAGTGGTCGGCCGACGGCGCCCTCGGCCTGGCGCACTGGCCGCTGTGGTGGCTGCCCGTGGCCGTCCTCGCCGGCGTGGGCGGCGGTCTGGCCACCCGGCTCGCCTTGCACCGGACCTGACGGCGACGGCGGAACCCCCGATCGGCTCGGGCCCCTGGACACCCCCGTGTCCAGGGGCCCGAGCCTTTTCGTGCGCGGGGCCCGGTGGCTCAGGGGTGGGTCCGTGCGCCTCGGCGTGACCGACCGGGCGGCTCGGTGCGCGGCTTCGCCCGCCCACGGCGCTCCCGGGCGACGCGATGTGCGCTGAGAGACAAGCGGGCCGCGGACGACCGCCCTAGCGTGGGACGCGTCAACAGCGCACCCGCTACCCGAGAGGACCAAGTCCCATGCCGTTCATCACCGTTGGCCAGGAGAACTCCACCGCCATCGACCTCTACTACGAGGACCACGGCGCCGGTCAGCCGGTCGTCCTGATCCACGGCTTCCCGCTGGACGGGCGCTCCTGGGAGCGGCAGAGCGCCGCTCTGCTCGACGCCGGCTACCGGGTCATCACCTACGACCGCCGCGGCTTCGGCCAGTCCTCGCAGCCGACCACCGGCTACGACTACGACACCTTCGCCGCCGACCTGAACACCGTGCTGGAGACCCTGGACCTGCGGGACGCCGTGCTGGTCGGCTTCTCCATGGGCACCGGCGAGGTCGCCCGCTACGTGTCCACCTACGGCTCGGCCCGCGTCGCCAAGGTCGCCTTCCTGGCCTCCCTGGAGCCGTTCCTGCTCAAGACCGACGACAACCCCGACGGCGCCGCCCCGAAGGAGTTCTTCGACGGCATCGTCGCCGCCGTGAAGGCCGACCGCTACGCCTTCTACACCGGCTTCTTCAACGACTTCTACAACCTGGACGAGAACCTCGGCACCCGGATCAGCGAGGAGGCCGTCCGCAACAGCTGGAACACCGCGGCCTCCGGCGGCTCCTACGCCGCCTCGGCCGCCCCGACCACCTGGTACACGGACTTCCGCGCCGACATCCCGCGCATCGACGTTCCCGCGCTGATCCTGCACGGCACCGGCGACCGCACCCTGCCCGTCGACAACACCGCCCGCGTCTTCCACCGAGCCCTGCCCTCCGCCGAGTACGTGGAGATCGAGGGCGCGCCGCACGGCCTGCTGTGGACCCACGCCGAGGAGGTGAACACCGCACTGCTGGCCTTCCTCGCCAAGTGACCCGGTCGGCCGCGCGCCCCGTCCGCGGCCGCCCGTCCCCCGCCGGTGCCCGGTGCCCGCTCACGCGGGTGCCGGGCACCGACCCACGACCAGGAGGTCATCCGTGAAGCTTCGACTCACCCGGCTCGTCGTCCCGTTGGTGGCGGCGGCCGCCGCGCTGACGGTCGTCCCCGCCGCCTCGGCGGCCCAGAGCGCCCCGGCGAAGCGGCCGGGCTCGCACCAGCAGTTCTCCGTCGGCCCGCAGTACGACACCACCCACGTGTACGTGTCGCCGGGCAGCGAGCAGGCCTTCGTGGCCAGTTGGACGTCCACCTTCGGCGGCACCACGCTCGGGCCGGTCTCCACCCAGGTGACCCCGACGCCCAGCCGGACGCTGTCCGAGCTGATCGTGTCGCCGGTCGGCACGCTGTCGGTGTTCGACTACACCACGCCCGTCCCGTACCCGTTCGGCACCGAGCGCACCGGCTGGCTGGTGACCGACCTCGACCAGGCCGTCCGGGCCGCCCGCGCCGACGGCGCGGCCGTGACCGTGGCGCCCTTCGCCGACCCGATCGGCCGGGACGCCGTCGTCCAGTTCCCCGGCGGGATCAACACCCAGCTCTACGTCCACACCACCGCGCCGTCCTACCCGGCCCCGGCGAGCGTGCCGGAGAACCGGCTCTACCTGTCGCCGGACTCGGTCGGCGCGTTCCTCGACAGCTTCCTCGCCTTCACCCGGGGCCGCGTCGTCTCCGACGACCGGCGGGCCGACGGCGCCGCCATCGGCCTGCCCGGGACGACGTACCGGCTCATCCGCCTCACCTCCGGTTTCGGCGCCACCACGGTCGCGGTGACGGACGGCCACCTGCCGAGCCCCTTCGGCCGGGAGCTCACCGGCTACGGCGTGCCCGACCTCGGCGCCACCCTGGAGCGGGCCAGGACGGCCGGCGCCTCGGTGCTCCGGGGACCGGTCCGCGCGGGCGGCCGGGACAGCGCGATGGTGCAGTTCCCGGGCGGCTACATCGCGGAGCTCCACACCGACCGGTGACCGGGCTCCGCCGACCGGGCTCCGGTGCCCCGCGACCGGGCGGGCCCGCCCGGCGATACGGGCCCCGCCGCCGAAGCGGTCGGCGGCGGGGCCCGTATCGCGGAACCTCCCCGGGAGGACTCATGAGCCGGTCGTCGCGCCACGGCACGAGGCACCTCCGGCCCCGCGTCGCCCGCGGCCCCGCGTCGCCCAGCCCTTCAGCAGGACCGGCGGTGCAGGGCCATGTGCACGGTGTCGACGACCTGGATCAGCGCGGCCCGAGCGGTGCCGGTGGGGCAGTGCCCGGCAAGCAGCAGGAAGCCGTGCACCGTGCCCTGGTAGCGCGTTGCCACGACCGGCACGCCCGCGGCGCGGAGCCTGGCGGCGTAGGCCTCGCCCTCGTCCCGCAGCACGTCGGCCTCGGCGGTGACCACCAGCGCCGGGGGGAGCCCGACGAGTTCGTCCCGGGTTGCCCGCAGGGGGGCGGCGGTGGCCTCTCTCCGCAGGTGCGCCTCGGGCAGGTACTCGTCCCAGAAGCCGCGCATGTGGTCACGGTGCAGGAAGTACCCCGTCGCGAACCGGCGATAGGACGCGGTGTCGAAGTCCGCGTCGGTCACCGGGCACAGCAGTACCTGGTGCACGAATCGCACGTCCCCGCGCTGCTGCGCGAGCAGCGTCAGCGCCGCCACCACATTGGCCCCGGCGGAGTCGCCGACGGCGGCGATCCGGTCCCCTTCCAGGCCTATCTCGTGGCCGTGCGCCTGGATCCAACGGGCCACGGCGTAGCACTGTTCGAGGGCCACCGGGTAACGCGCCCCGGGCGCCGGGGAGTAGTCCACGTACACCACGGCAGCGTCCGTTCCCAGCGCGATGTCCTGGATCAGCCGGCCGTAGGAGGCGGCGTCGCCGAGCACCCAGCCGAGACCGCCGAGGAACAGCACCACGGGGATCGGCTCGGCGGCGCCGGCGGGTCTGGTCACCTGTACGTGCACCCGCCCGGTCGGTCCGCAGGGCAGGGCGAGCCACTCCGTCGTGGTGCCGTACGGATCGTCCGGCGCCGCCGGGCGGGACGCATCGGCGTCTCGTGTGTCGCCCGGGGTGAGGAAGGAGAGGTCCGGCGGTTCCGTCGCAGACCGACCCGCCCGGGCGTCCAGGAAGTCCTGGAGTTCCCGGTCGAGCACTGGTCGTCGGACGGGCGAGGGGGTGGGGTCGGACAACTCTTCGCTCCTGGCATGATCGGAAGGGCGCAGCGGCGCGAGACGTACCCTGGCGTGTCCTCGGTTCGAGCGTCGAGCGGACGGCCGGTCCACCCGCGCCACGAGGACGCCACGCAACCGTACTGCCGGGGTACCGGCCCGGGTTGTCTGATCGTGCACAGCTTCCGGCCCGGAAGGCCGGCCGTGAAATCCCTGTGCGGTAGGCCGGGTTGACGAGCCCCGTGAGACGAAGCCCGACGAAGACCGGGCCGCCCCCGGCCGGCCGGCCCCTGGCCGCCGGACATCGCGCGCATGACAGGAATGGGCGCCTGTCCCCGCCTGTTCGTCGGACGGACGCGATGCGCGGATCGTCATGCCGCGATGCACCGGCGGAACATCCACGCCGTCGCCGTGTCCCTACCCTGGAACGCGACCCGCCTCCCCCTGTTCCGGCAGCTCTCAGGGCCCGAGGCGGGAGAAGCGCACCGCCATCGGCATTCACGCATCGGCACATCGGCGCATCCACGCCCCCATCGGACACCGCGCCCCGCCGGCAACGAACCCGGACGGCCGCCACCACCGGCAACCCGGTACCGGCGCCCGCCCCGCCACCGACCAGGAGAACCCCCATGCCCGCCCCCCACCCGCTGCCCAGCTCCCAGCCCCACCCCCAGGCCACCGGCGCCGACCTCGTCCTCCGCGCCCGTCTCGTCCTCGGCGAGCACGAGACCGTCGACGTTCCCGTGCGCCTCGGGTACCGCAGCGACGACCCGCTCGCCGTCGCCCTCGAATTCCTCGGCCCCGCGGCCGAGGCAGGCACCTGGCGGTTCTCCCGGGACCTCCTCTGGGAGGGACTCCAGAAGCCCGCCGGCCTCGGCGACGTCCGCATCTGGCCACCCTGCACCTGCCACGGCCGCACGTCCCTACGCATCATGCTCCAGGGACGGGACGGCACCGTCCTCCTCGACCTCCCGCCCCGGCAGGTCAGGCGCTGGCTGCGCCGCGAGAGCTTCGCCCTGGTGCCCCAGGGGTCGGAAGCAGCCTGGATCGACTGGGACACCGCGCTGGAGGGTCTGGCCGGCCGACGTCCGGGCGCCACCGGGTGACCCCCGGTGACCCCCGGTGACCCCCGGGGCGCACTATCCTCTGGTTCATGTCGAACCCTGATGGGCTGCTCGTCGACATCGCCGCGATGGTGGAGTCCGAGCGCAGCAACAAGATGCCCTTGACCGTGGTCGTCCCGGGGGCGGTCATCACCGGCCGGCTGGCGCCGGAGAGCCTGTGGAACGAACGGGTGGCCGAAGTCCTCGCCGCCTCCGAGCACTTGAAGTCCTTCGCCGCGCTGTTCGCGGCACCTGCCACCGGCGACGGCGACGACGGGGCGCCGCCTGCCGCGCGGCCGACGCATCTGCATCTGCATGTCGCCCGCATCCTGCAGGGCAGCTACGGTCTGCCCCACACCGGGGGCATGTACCGCATCGCCATCGCCGACATCAGCAGCTGGACGGTGGGGGACCTCAGCTATTCCGACCAGTGAGACCCCGTCCAGGACGGGTTCGCCGACGCTGCGGCACCGCAGTCATGATCGATCCCACCGTCGAGGGCCGCGGTGACCCCCCTTCCTCACGCCGGTCAGGCGGGGCGGTCACCGGCCGCCCAAGGGCGCCTGTGGGGCGGGAGAGCCGTGGGAGCCGACCCGCCCCCGCGGGACCGGGCCGGCGGGGCGGCGTCGCTCCTACCGGCGCGCGCCTCGCCCACGGCCCAGGCGCACACCCCCGAACACCAGGCCGGCGACGAACAGCACGGCGCCGATGACGAGCAGCCACAGCAGGCCCTTCACCAGGGCGCCGACGAAGCCGAACACCACCGCGATGAGCAGGATGAACAGGAACAGTGCCATGCCGTTGTCCTCCTTCTTCGGCCCGAACGCTCTGTGTCAGTCCTTGCGCTTGAGTGCGCCCTTCACCCGGTCGGCGGCGCCCTGCACGGCCTCCTTGACGTCGTCGGCGGCCTGCCTGACCTTCGACTCCGCCTGGTCGGCCTGACCCTCGCCCTTGAGTTCCTGGTCTCCGGTCAGGTCGCCGGCCTTCTCCTTCGCCTTGCCGGTCAGTTCCTGTGCCTTGTTCGACAGGTCACCCATCGGTTCCTCCAGTGGTCCGCCGGCGGTGCGGTGGCACCGCCTGTTCGTCGGCTTTTGCCCGATATCAGGGCTTTCATTCCTCCTTCGGTGTGGGTGACCGCAGGCAGTTTCTCGACGGCCGCGGAATTGAGATTTCGTCCTGTGCGGGCTGTGCCGTAGAGTCGGGGTCACCGACGCGGGGTGGAGCAGCTCGGTAGCTCGCTGGGCTCATAACCCAGAGGTCGCAGGTTCAAATCCTGTCCCCGCTACTTCGCAACAAGGCCGGGCCCGTCGCACTGTGTGCGACGGGCCCGGCCTTCGTGTTGGTTCGGTCGGCGGTCGATGGCGGTGTCGACCTCGATTCGTCAGCGGTGAGCAGGTCGTGATCATCCTGGCGTCCTGCCCGTATGGCCACGTCGACGGAGCACCGGGCACTCACCTGCCGACGCGAACCCCTCGACCGGACGCTGCCCTGGAACCAGCTCCATCTCCCGCACGTGCTGCGGGAGTTCGAGGATCACTGCAGAACCCACCGCCCACATCACGCACTCCACCGGGACGCGTCGCCGTCACCACGGCCCGTCCCGATCGCCGGTACCGGGCGGATCGCCCGGCCGGACGTCCGAGGACGCGACCGTCTCGGCGGCACCCTCCACGAGTACCGACATGCCGCATGACCTGTACGGACACACGTGTCGGCACCCGCAGGGGCGGCGCGCGCCGGAAGACCTCCGGCAGGGGCCGCACCACGCGCCGTCCGCCGTGCCAAGCGGCGCCGCCGTACCGAGGGGTCGGCGATCAGTCCGCCGTGGCGATCAGCGGCTGGAGCAGGATGTCGGGGTGGGCGCGCTGGAAGGCGTTCAGCTGCCACTTGTCCGCGAACAAGGCCAGCAGCGCGTTGTCCGAGCGGCGGGTGAGCACCTCGCCGTTGGTCAGGCGGGCCTTGGCCAGGGCTGCGGCGCCGTCGGCGTCGGTGATCCGGGCCAAGCGGTAGGAGAGCTGGTCGAGGGCGATCGGGGAGGAGAACTCGTGCTCCATCCGGTGCAGGATCACGTCGAACTGCATCGGGCCGACCGCAGCCATGACCGGAGCCTGGTCGCCACGCCGGTCGGAGACCAGCACCTGGATCACGCCTTCCTCATCGAGTTGGGAGACCCCCTTGCGGAACTGCTTGGAACGGCTGATGTCCTTGGGCCGTGCCACCGCGAAGTACTCGGGGGCGAAGGCGGGCAGCGGGGGAAACTCGGTCTTCTTGCCGGCGAAGAGGGTGTCGCCGACCCTCAGCGCGCTCGCGTTGATCAGGCCGACCACGTCGCCGGGGTACGCGGTGTCGACCACGGTGCGCTCGGCTCCGAACACGGTGTGGGCGTACTTGGTGGCGAACGAGCGGCCGCTGGCCGCCCGGGTGACGTGCATGCCGCGCTCGAAGACGCCGGAGCAGACCCGGACGAAGGCGATCCGGTCGCGATGGGCCGGGTCCATGTTCGCCTGGATCTTGAACACCAGGCCGGAGAACTCCTCGCCGAGCTCGCGGCTGCCGCCCTTGGCCAGCGGGCGGGGCCCGGGAGCCGGAGCGAGGTCGACCACGGCGTCCAGCAGGAGCTTCACACCGATGTTGGTCAGCGCGGCGCCGAAGAAGACCGGGCTGATCTTGCCGGCCTCGAAGGCCTCCTGGTCGTAGCCGGGGCCGGAGGAGAGCACCAGCTCGAGCTCCTCCAGCGCGGTCGTCCAGGCTTCGCCCTCCTGCTCGGCAGCCTCCTCGGAGGTGAGCTGCTCCTCGAGGGCGGCGTGCGTGCCGGCCGGCACCTTGGTGTAGCGCAGCATCTGCTCGGTGTTCCCCGCTTCGACCAGGCCGCGCAGGTTGCCCGCGTTGCCGACGGGCCAGACGACCGGGACGGGGGTGATCCCGAGGTGCGTCTCGATGTCCTCGAGCAGGGTGAGTGCATCCCGGCCACGCCGGTCCCACTTGTTGATGAAGGTGATCACGGGGACGCCGCGATGGCGGCAGACCGCGAAGAGCTTGCGGGTCTGCTCCTCCAGGCCCTTGGCCGCGTCGACCAGCATGATCGCGCAGTCGACGGCGGCCAGCACCCGGTAGGTGTCCTCGGAGAAGTCGGCGTGGCCGGGGGTGTCGACCAGGTTCATCACGTGGCCGCGATGGCCGAACTGCAGGGCGGCCGAGGTCACCGAGATGCCGCGCTCGCGTTCCAACTCCATCCAGTCGCTGGTCACGCCGCGTCGGTCACCCTTGGCGTGCACCGCACCGGCAGAAGTGATCGCCCGCGCGTGCAGCGCCAGCGCCTCGGTGAGCGTGGACTTGCCCGCGTCCGGATGGCTGATCACGGCGAAGGTCCGTCGGCGGCCGGCCTCACGAAGGACCTGCAGGACGGGGACGGACTGTTCGGTGCTCACGTGTTTCCTCCGGTACGCATCGGCAGCAGGCCGGGTGATGCCTCTCCGTACCTGGTGAGCCCGGGATCAGGTCCACGGGCCCAGGAAGTGATAATAGGCTGCCGGACGGCGTGGCCCCGAAAGTCCAGGAGTCGAAGCCGGCCGAGCCGGACGTCAGAACCTTCTCAGGAGCTGGTCGAGGGCCTCGGCCGTCGGCGGTCGTGTGCGCCGTGCTGAGGAAGACCTTGCCGGACGGCATGAACAGGAAGCCTTGACGCAGCATCCCTTCGAGGATCACGGTCCAGAGCCCCCCGGTTCCGTGGAGCCCGGTGGCCCCGCCGGCAGGGACGTACTGGAGGAGCGAGCCGACCCGGTTGAACCGGCCGAAGTCGGGACGGGAGCCGAGAGCGCCACCGACGAGGGCTTCGAACTCGGACGAGGTCTGTTCGAGCTGCTCGTAGACCGCGGGATCGGCCAGGACGCGCATCGTCGCCTCGACGGCTGCCGGTGCGATCGGGTTGGCGTTGAAGGTTCCGGCGTGCAACACGCCGATCGGTCGGCGGCGGACGAGAGCGGTGCCCTCTCCCCCGAGGAGCTCGATCGGCTCGTCGGCGAGGAACTCCTCCGCGTTCTCGGCGCAGTACCGGTAGATGGAGGCGCTGAACTCGACCTCCGCGACGGCCTGGTCCAGCGGCTTGCCCATCTCCCGGTGGATGATCCCGGCGAGCTGCGCGCTGCGCTCCTCGTGCAGGTCGGCGACGGTGCTCAACAGCCAGGCGCGCTGGGCGACGGAGGTCTGCCCCGACCAGTGCGGGTAGGCCTTCGCCGCCGCGTCGAGCGCCCCGTCGACGGCCTCGTCCGTCGCGGTGGGGTACTCCTTGACCACCGTGCCGTCGGCGGGGTCCACCACCGCGTACACGCGCCTCTTCGCCATCCTGACTCCTTCGTCGTGTTCGGGGTTCATGCGGGGGCTCCGACTGCGCGGGCCGGGTTTGCGTCCAAGGCGGCGGTGCGGTCGTGCAGCACGCGGTAGGCGCGGAAGTAGACGAATATCTGGGTGCCCCACGTGGCCAGCGCGGCGGTGTAGAAGACCGTGCGGTTCGCGTCGTCGAACGGCGGGGGGAAGAAGTCGTAGGTCAACGCGATGGCGGCACCGGCGGCCGTGACCAGTGCCGTCGCGGCCGCCGGCCACCTCGCGCCTGCCTGCCAGAGCCGCTTGACGAAGTACCCGAGGAAGACCGCCGTGAGGAGATTGACGGCGACGTAGAACACGGCGACCGAGAACGCGGTGCGGTCGGTGTGGAGGTCCGCGCCGTGGAACGGCCGGAGGAACAGGCCGGCCACGACCGCGGCTCCGGAACACGGCGATGTCGACGCCTCGGCTCGGTCTGTAGCGATGGGTGACCATCATCAGACCCATGATCAGGATGACCGTGATGCCGACGGACCTGGAGAAGGCGTCGAAGAAGTAGGCCACGTCGTACAGGACGCTGCCCGGGTCGGCGCCCAGCAGCGACCAGACCAGGAAGTTGCTGCCCGACGTCGCGACCACCATCGTCTCGAGACCGAGGAGGTAGTTGCCGTACCGGCGGATGAACGTCCAGCCGTAGAAGTAGCCGGCGAAGATCATCCACAGGTCGGCCAGCAGGAACAGCGCCACCTTCATCTCGACGCCCCCTCTCGCACGTCGCGGGACAGGAGCGCGGCGACGTTCTCGGCGGTGCGCCAACCCGTCAGAACCGCGCCGTTCATGGTGCCGGCCCACTCACCGGCGGTTTCGGTGCCGGCCCAGTGGATGCGCCCGTGGGGCTCGGTGAGCGCCCGGCCGTAGCTCACGGTCGTGTGGGGGCCGGCGACCGGGTGGGGGCCGCCCGGGGCGAACGGCTCCGCTCCCCAGCGGTGGTCCAGGTAGTCGATCGGGGTGCTGGCCTGCGGACCGTAGAGGTCGACGAGTTGCCGGACGACCAGGTCGCGTCGGGTATCCGAAGTCCTCCTGCCCGGGGAAACGGGGAGAGAAGCCCTCGTCGTACCGGTAGTAGCCGGTGGCGGCGAACACCCAGCCGGCACGGATGGTGCTGGTCCCGGTCCCTCCGCCGGCGGGGCCGGCCGTCTCGACCGTGAGGGTCCACCGCCCGTCGTCCGAGGACCATTCGGCCCGGACGACCCGGTGGCGCAGCCTGATCAGGGGCTCCAGCCGGTTCTCCTCGACCGTCTCCCGGAGGTAGTCCCGGATCAGCGGCGCGTCGGCGATCGCGGCTTCGTGGCGCCACGGCTTGAACTCGTAGCCGAAGGTGTGGAGGTCCGAGTCCAAGCGGATGCCCGGGTAGCGGAAGAGGTCCCAGGTGCCGCCGATGTTGTCGCGCCCCTCGAGCACGAGCAGGGACTTGCCGGGGAGTTCACGGCTGAGATGGCTCGCCGCACCGATTCCGGAGATGCCCGCTCCGATGATGACCACGTCGAACTCCTCGACGGCGTCAAGCACCTCAGTTGTCATGGCGTTTCCTCGCTGTTCCCGGGGTGGTGACCTCACTGTCGCCAGCCACGGCCGTGGGCGGGAACGACAGCGCGCACCCGCTTTGCACCGGGCCAGGTGCACCGTGCACAAGCCGGCCCGGCAGCGCCGATCGGGGCGGTCGTCGACGGCCGCGGGGCCCACGGCCACGGTCTCGCCGGCTCGTCGAGCGGCCGGGCAACCGGGGACCTCTCCGAAGCGGTCGGCCGCGCCGCGGCCCTTGTGGCGGCCTCACCGGCGTGATAGAGGTTTGCGACGTTTACTGCCACTGAACACCCGCCACAACCACCGGGTCCCCACGCCCACGGGAGTGCTTCAGATATGGACGAGCTGTGGCCCCCGCCCTCCCTTGAGGTCGCCGACGCGATCAGGTCCTTGTGCCAGCGCCTGTTGACGGAGACGGACGCCATGGTCGACGCCGTCGCAAGGCCCTCTCTGGTGGCCCAGAACGATCCTGCCCTCCTCGCGGACGCATCCCTGGTCGAGGAGGACCGCGAGCTCAACCGCTCCGATCTCGTCCAATGGCTGACAGCGAACATCCAGCAGCCGGGGCGGCGGGTGGAGCCCTACGTCGGCCCGAGGGCTACGGCGTACATCAACGATCTCGTCTCCCGTGGCATCGCGCCCGACTTCGCCGGAGCCTGGCGTGTGGCACTGGGGATCGGATGGCGGCGGTGGCTGGAGGAGTGCGCGGCGCACTGCACCGACCGTGACCTCCTGGTGGGCGTCCTGGACGTGTCGGCGAAGTCGCTGGTGCAGTACGCCCTCGACTCGGTTCTGGCCCTGCGCGAAGCCGGCCTCGCCGCTGCGATGGGCAACGCGGACGCTGAGGCGATCGCACTGATCCAGCTGATCGCCAGCGGGGCGCCGATGGCGGAGGATCTCGCCGAGGGGCACCTGCACTACCGGATGGCGCGCTGGCACATCGGCCTGGTGCTGTGGATTGATGACCCCCGGCAGGTCGACGCCCTGGACGAAGCCATCGCGGCCGTGCACTCCGCCGCTGCGGGTCGAAGCGCGCTGGTGGCGCGTGCCAGCGCCACGTCGCGTTGGATCTGGCTCTCGGGGGCAGCTGTCCCGGACCTTCACCATGTGGAGAAGGTCATGGCGACGGCTGGCGGCGTTCGAGGGGCGGTAGGAAGGCCCGGACGTGGGCTCGAAGGGTTCAGGTCCAGCCATCAGGACGCTCTCGCGGCGCAGGCGCTGGCCATCCGGCTGGGGTCCGACCGGCAGTTCATCGCCTACGCCGACGTCGATCTGATCGACGCGCTCACCAAGGATCGTGCCGGCGCACGCCGCTTCGTCATCAACACCCTCGGTCCGCTGGTCGACGCCGACACGGCGCTACGGCAGGCACTCCTCACCTACGTGCAGTGCGGCTTCAACACCACCCGGGCGGCCGCCAACCTCTACGCGCACCGGAACACCGTCGAGCGGCGGGTCTCGCGCGCGAACCAGCTCTCCGCGGTCAAGGTGGAGGACAACCCCACCCACGTGGCGGCGGCGCTCCTCGTGCTGGACATCGCGCCTGACATCGTCGCCACCGGTTCGAGCTGAACTCACAGCACGGGGTCGATGAGGTGCTCGAGCTTCCTGAACCGGTGAAGGGCCGGGAGAGCGAGCATGGTGGCGGCCGGCAGGGCCGCGAATGCGATCGCAGGGCGGGTGACGAACAGTCCGACTGCCGTCGCCAGCAGTACTCCTCCCAGATTGCCCGCCATCCAGATCAGCGTGCGCTCGGGTCGATGCCGAGGGTGCGGCGGATCCGTGGTTCGTTCCGGCCAGAGCGCAGCAGCACCGCCGCGACGGCGGGCAGGTCCCCCGGCCTCAGGTCGGCCCGCTCGCCGTGCCGGAGCCGGACCGGCATGCCGACGGGCAGGCTCCGGAACGCCTTCACCTGCTTGAGCAGGGCGCGGCGCTCGGGCCCGCTTCCAAGGTCGCCGCTTCCTGATCCTGTGCCCCCTTACGGCCTCCGCGACGGGTTGGTTCACGTCCGAGTCGTACTTTCCCGGCGGGCGCGGCCCGTCGGTCTCCCCGACCACAGACGGCGGACGAACCGGGCTGCGAGGTCTGCTGCGGACGGCCCGAAAGTCGCTGACGCCGGGTTGAACCTCAGCGAGCGGTCAGCCGTAAACGCGGTCGGTCCGGCCGGATCCCACGGTGAGGATCCCGGCCGGACCGACCACCCGGCTGCCGAACCGCTCGGCGGCCGGACCGAATCCGACCAGAACTGCCCGGAGGCTGTCCGCATGTCGTCAGAAGTCCCTTGGACGGACAGGGAGTCGGGCTCGCAACCGGTGCCTCCGCTCACGCCGGAGCGCTTCCTGGCAGGCCTCGCGCTGGCCGTACCCGTGGTCGCGTTGCTGTGGGTCCCCTCGTACAGCAAGTCGGCCCCGGCGCTCGGCGGGGTGCCGTTCTTCTACTGGTACCAGCTGATGTGGGTGCCGCTGGCGGCGGTCTTCACCGGTGCGGCTCATCTGCTGCTCTCCCGCGACGAGAAGCACCGCGCGGCACTGAACGGCGGTGACGCCCGATGACGCGCCTCGCCGACGGAGTGAACGCCCCCGCGCTCACCGTGTTCCTGCTGCTGCTCGCCCTGGTGACCGTGCTCGGGTTCCTCGCCGCACGCTGGCGACAGGCGGACAACGCGCTCGACCTGCACGAATGGGGCCTCGGCGGCCGTTCGTTCGGCACCTGGGTGACCTGGTTCCTGCTCGGCGGCGACGTGTACACCGCCTACACCTTCATCGCGGTGCCGGCGGCCGTGTACGCCACCGGGTCGGCCGGCTTCTGGTCCATTCCGTACGCGGCCGTGGTCTACCCGCTGGTGTTCCTGCTGCTGCCCAGGCTGTGGTCGGTGGCCCGGGTGCACGGCTACGTCACCCCGGCCGACTTCGTGCGCGGCCGCTATGGGTCCCGGGCACTGAGCCTGGCCATGGCGCTCACCGGCATCCTCGCCACCATGCCCTACATCGCCCTGCAACTGGTCGGCCTGGAAACGGTGTTGACCGTCCTGGGGATCGGCGGCGGCCAGGCCGCCAACCCACTGGTCCGGGACCTGCCGCTTCTGATCGCCTTCGCGGTGCTGGCCGCGTACACCTACTCCTCCGGCCTGCG
Organism: Kitasatospora sp. NPDC096128; assembly: GCF_040303105.1. Lineage (NCBI taxonomy): Bacteria > Bacillati > Actinomycetota > Actinomycetes > Kitasatosporales > Streptomycetaceae > Kitasatospora > Kitasatospora sp. NPDC096128. The sequence goes on from NZ_JBEOSP010000013.1 coordinate 143,060, forward strand.
GGCGCCGGCAGTGATCGCCTTCGTCAAGGACGCCCTGGTCTATATCGTCATCATCGTCGCGGTGGTCTACCTCCCGATGCGGCTGGGCGGCTACGGGCACGTCTTCGACAGTGCCGCGGCCAAGTTCCAGGCGGTGAACCCCGCCACCCACCAGCCGACCGGCTCACTGGTGCCCGGCCCCAAGGCCCAGTGGGCGTACGCCACGCTGGCACTCGGCTCGGCCCTCGGCCTGTTCATGTACCCGCACACCCTCACCGGCGTGCTCGCCGCGAAGTCCCGGAGGACGGTGCGACGCAACATGGCCATCCTGCCGGCCTACACGCTGATGCTCGGCCTGCTGGCGCTGCTCGGCTTCATGGCCGTCAGCGCCGGTGTCGGCCAGGGCGTCAAGGGCTACAACGCCCAACTGGCCGTCCCCCAGTTGTTCGCCCAATTCTTCCCCGGCTGGTTCGCCGGCGTGGCCTTCGCGGCCATCGGCATCGGTGCGCTCGTCCCGGCCGCGATCATGTCCATCGGAGCGGCCAACCTCTTCACCCGCAACGTCTACAAGGAGTTCCTGAAGCCGGACGCCACGCCGGAGCAGCAGACCAAGGTCGCCAAACTCGCCTCCCTGCTGGTCAAGTTCGGCGCCCTGGCGTTCGTCGTCGGTATGGACAAGCAGTTCGCGATCAACCTGCAGCTGCTCGGCGGCCTGTGGATCCTGCAGACCCTGCCGACCGTCGCGGCGGGCCTGTTCACCCGTTGGTTCCACCGGTGGGCGCTGCTGGCCGGCTGGGCCGTGGGCATGGCGTACGGCACCTGGCAGGCGTACGGAATCGCCACCCCGGCCACCAGGCACTTCGGCGGCAGCACCGCGGTGGTCCCGTTCATCGGCGAGACCGGCTACATCGGGCTGACCGCCTTCGCCCTCAACCTGCTCGTCGCGCTCGCCCTCACCGTGCTGCTGCGAGCCCTCGGTGCCCCGCAGGGCAAGGACGAGACCAGCCCGGAGGACTACCGCGTCGAGGCCGGGACAGCGGCGGACGCCCCCGAGCCCGCGCCGGTCCCGGCGCTGACCGCTGCGAGCTGACGCCTGCGGGCAGCCGAAAGGGGTGGCACCGTTCGGCGCCGCCCCTCGAACCGGGCGGAGAACGCCCGGACGAGCTCAGGCGCGTGGGGCGGGTGGTGGCGAAATCCGCACACCCGGGTGGTACTTGGGGATCCGCACGGTGATCTTCATGCCGGCCTCCACCCCGGTCTCGATCACCAGGCCGTATTCGTCCCCGTAGACACGGCGCAGGCGCTCGTCCACGTTGCCCAGGCCGATGCCGTGGGACGGTCCGCCCTCGCCGCGCAGGATCGCCCGCAGCCGGTCCGCCTCCATGCCCACGCCGTCGTCCTCGATCACCACCCGCGCCTCCGCGCCCGCGTCGTCGGCCCCGATGGTGATCCGGCCGCGTTCCGGGCGTCCTTCGATGCCGTGCTTGACCGCGTTCTCCACCAGCGGCTGGAGGCAGAGGAAGGGCAGCGCGACCGGCAGCACCTCGGGTGCCACCCGCAGGGCGACCTCCAGCCGGTCGCCGAACCGGGCCCGGACCAGGTTGAGGTACTGGTCGATGGAGCGCAGTTCGTCGGCAAGGGTGGTGAAGTCGCCGTGCCGGCGGAACGAGTACCGGGTGAACTCGGCGAACTCCAGAAGCAGTTCACGGGCCCGGTCGGGGTCGGTGCGGACGAAGGAGGCGATGGCGGCCAGCGAGTTGAAGACGAAGTGCGGGGAGATCTGTGCCCGCAGGGTGCGGATCTCCGCCTCGATCAGGTCCCGGCGCGAGCGGTCGAGCTCGGCCAGCTCCAGCTGCACGGCCGCCCAGCGCGCGACCTCGCCGGTGGCCCGCACCAGCACCGGCGAGTCCTCCGGTCCGTAGGCCGCCAGCGTGCCGAGCACCCGGCCGTCGACCTTCAGCGGTGCGACGGCGGCCCAGCGGACCGGGCAGGAGGGATCCGGGCAGCCGACCTCGACGAGCTGCGGGCGGCCGCTCGCCAGCACCTGGGCCGCCTTGCTCATCACCTCGGGCCGGTGGTGCTCGCCCGCGCCGTCCCAGGCGAGCATGGTGTGCTCGTCGGTGAGACACATCGCCGGGGTACCGAGCAGCGGGCGCAGTCGGCGGACGGCCTTGCGGGCGGTGTCCTCGGTGAGCCCGGCGCGCAGCGGCGGGGCGGCCAGCGAGGCGGTGTGCAGGGTCCGGAAGGTGGCCAGTTCGACGTCCGTACCCCGGTTGCGCTCCCGGCGCGAGCGGCGTGCCAGCACCCAGTGTGCTCCCGCGCCGAGCGGCACACCGGCGAGGAGGGTGAGGAGTTGCACCATCAGCCGACATCTCCTCGGGCGGGGGTCGCGGCGACGGTCTCCGGCAGGTGCAGCCGGGCCAGGACGACGGCCGTACCGGGCGGTATCCGGCCGGGTGTCGCGAGCGAGACCGCGACCATCACCAGGAAGCCGAGCGGCACGCTCCAGACGGCCGGCCAGGCGAGCAGGACGTGCGGCCAGCCGTTCGGGAAGACGTCGGCCATGGTGAGCAGGGCGGCGGCCAACGCGGTACCACCACCGGTGAGCGCCCCGGCGATGGCGCCGGGCGGGGTGAGCCGGGGCCACCAGATGCCCAGCACCAGCAGCGGGCAGAGCGAGGAGGCCGCCACGGCGAAGGCCAGCCCCACCGCGTCCGCCACCGGCAGGCCGACGGCCACCAGGGTGCAGACGGTCGGCGTGGCGACCGCCAGCACGGCGGCTCGGCGGAAGCCGCGGATGCCCATCGGGGGGAGCACGTCCTGGTGCAGCACGCCGGCCACCGAGACGGCCAGGCCGGAACAGGTGGAGAGGAAGGCGGCGAACGCGCCGCCCGCCAGCAGCGCCCCGAGCAGGGCGCCTCCCGTGCCACCGACCAGCCGCTCGGGCAGCACCAGCACGGCCACGTCGGTGTCGCCGGTGAGCACCAGGTCGGGGGCGTAGATCCGGGCGAGCGCGCCGTACAGCGACGGGAGCAGGTAGAAGACGCCGAGCAGGCCGAGCACCACCAGCGTGGTCCGGCGGGCGGCGCGGCCCTGCGGACTGGTGTAGAACCGGACCACCACGTGCGGCAGGCCCATCGCGCCGAGGAAGGTGGCCAGGATCAGCCCGTACACGGTGTAGAGCGGATGAGGCTGGGTGCGGTCGGACAGCGGGCGGCCCCAGGCCGAGCCCGTCGGGTCGTCCGCCTTCGCCGGGACCTCCGCGCCGGGCGGGAAGTCCAGCGTGGTGGCGGTGTCGAGCGCGTGGATGCCCGGGGCGAGCGCGAGCGGCGCCGCCGCGTACGTACGGCCGTCGACCGTACCGCTCACGGTGACCCGCTCGGGAGTGCCGATGGCGATGCGGACCGCGGTGTCGGTCCGCACGACGGTCGAGCGGTGGAAGACCGGGCGCGCGGCATCGGCGCCGGGCGAGCCGTCCGAATGCCAGGCGAACCCGAGGAAGAGCAGCGGGACGAGCAGCGCGGTCAGCTTCAGCCAGTACTGGAACGCCTGCACGAAGGTGATGCTGCGCATGCCGCCCGCCGTGACGTTGGCGGTGACCACCAGGGCGACCACCACGCCGCCGACCCAGCGCGGCGCGCCGGTGACGGTCTGCAGGGTCAGCCCGGCGCCCTGGAGCTGGGGCAGCAGATAGAGCCAGCCGATGCCGGCCACCAGCGCGCCGGCGGTCCGGCGCACGGCCAGGGACTCCAGCCGGGCCTCGGCGAAGTCCGGCACGGTGTACGCCCCCGAGCGGCGCAGCGGAGCCGCGACGAAGAGCAGCAGGACCAGGAACCCGGCGGTGTATCCCAGCGGGTACCAGAGCATGTCCACGCCGTGCGCCAGGATCAGCCCGGCGATGCCGAGGAAGGAGGCGGCGGACAGGTACTCGCCACTGATCGCCGCGCCGTTCAGTCGGGCGTTGACGGTCCGTGAAGCGACGTAGAAGTCCGAGGTGGTCCGGGAGATCCGCAGGCCGAGCGCGCCGATCAGTACGGTCGCCAGCGCCACCACGATCACCGCGCCGATCGCGTACGGGTGGCTCACGGCCGCTCTCCGGGCATCGGGAGCCGCGCCTCGTTCCGTTCGACCTGACGTATGTACCAACGGCCGATCAGCCACATCACGGGGTACGCCGCCACGCCGAGCAGCAGCCAGGCCAGACCGAGACCGCCGATCCGGGCCGTCGCCGCGCCGGGCACGAAGGCCATGACCAGCGGCAGCGTGCCGATCAGCAGCACCAGCGCTCCCGCGGCGCGCAGCGCCACGGACAGCTGGCGGCGGATCAGCCCGGCGGCCTCGGGATCGAGCGGCACGGGCGGGACGGGGGGCGCCGGACGCGTCGGCCGGGTGCGCGGCTCGCCGGTGACCACCTCGCGGCGTGGCCGGGGCCGTGTCGTCGTCACCGTGCCCCTCTCTCCGACCTCACCGGGCACCCCCGCGGCGGCCCGGACAGCTGTTCGCGGGGCAGTCTACGGAGATCGGGCCGAACGGGTTATCCGGTGGTCCCGCGGGCGTGGTCCATGGCCTGCCGCACCAGCAGGTCCCGTACCTCGCGCGCGTTGCGCCGGCTCACGGCGAGCAGCTCCCCGCCGACCCGGACGCTCAGCGCGCCCGCGTCCAGCCGGAGCTCCTCGACGGCGCCGAGGGCGACCAGGTACCGGCGGTGGATCCGCACGAAACCCCGGTCCTGCCAACGCTCCTCCAGTGCGGAGATCGGGATCCGGACCAGGTGGTCCGCTCCGCCGACGGTGTGCAGGCGGGCGTAGTCGCCCTGCGCCTCGACATGGGTGACCTGGTCCGCCCCGAGGAAACGGACCGCTCCCCCGGTGTCGACCGGCACGGCGTCCCGGCCCGAGGGCGAGCGCTCCGGCGCCTCGGCGGATCCGGCCGGCGGCGCGGTTCGGCTCACCCGCTCCGCCTCGACCAGCGCGCGGACCCGCCGGACGGCCTCCGCCAGGCGCTCCCGGCGCACCGGCTTGAGTACGTAGTCGACCGCCCGCAGGTCGAACGCCTGAACGGCGAAGCCCTCGTGCGCGGTGACGAAGACCACGGCCGGCGGTCTGGCGAACCCGGCCAGCAGGCGGGCCGTGTCCAGACCGCTGAGCCCGGGCATGTCGATGTCCAGGAACACCACGTCGAGCCGGTCCTCGCCGTCCGGCCCGGCCTCCAGCGCCCGGCCGATCCGCCGCAGCGCCTCGGTCGCGTCGGCGGCACCCTCGGCCCGCTCCACCCCGGGGTCGAAGCGGAGCAGGTACAGCAGTTCCTCCAGGGCCGGCGGCTCGTCGTCCACCGCCAGTACGCGCAGCATGGCGAAGGAGTCTAGCCAGGCCGTCCGGACCGGCCACGCGGGCGGGCCGACGGGCATCCGCCGGGTGCGCTGTCGACCGTAGCGACCCGGCCGACGCGTACGGCGCAGCAGCGGGGTACCGTCGAGCAGCAGGGCCACGGCGGCAGCTGCCGCGGCCTTCATGGCTGCTGTCACGGTGAGGCTCCCGTCGATCAGGCTGTCGTCACGCCCTCGGGCGCACGCCCTGATTCACGGAGCGGGTGCCAAAGCCCGCCCGTGCCGTCAGGCGGCGCGCGGCAGTTCCCCAGGCATCCGACGCCACCGGTCGGCGGCCCGGTCCGCGCGCCGGCCGGGGTCCACACCGAGGTGCTCAGCGGGTTCCAGCGGTACCGGGGTCGGTCCGCCCGCCAGGGGCCCTGCTTACGGCCGGGATGGCTCCGGGATTCAATCCGGCTCGGAAATTCCTGCTCCGAAGTCGCGACCGCGGTCAGGCCTCAGGGCACCAGGCCGTGCTCGCGCAGCGCCAGGCGCAGCCCGCGGATGGCGTAGAAGCAGCGGGACTTGACGGTTCCTTCGGGCACGCCGAGCAGTTCGGCGGTCTCGGAGAGCGAGCGGTGGTTGAAGTAGATCTCGGTGAGCACCGCCCGGTGCGCCTCGGTCAGCGAGGACAGTGCCTGGCGCACCGACCAGTTGTTGAGCAGCCGATCGATCTCGTTGCCGAGCGCGGGCTCCTCGGCGAAGACCGTGAGGTCGGGTGAGCCCACCTCGGTGGGCCGGCTGCCGCGCGCCCGCAGATGGTCGATCAGCAGGTTGCGGGCGACGCGGTAGAGCCAGCGCAGCGGCGTACCCTGCTGGGCGGAGAGGATCTCCGGGTGGTGCCAGGCACGCACGAAGGTCTCCTGGGTGAGATCCTCCGCGAGCTGGGCGTCGCCAAGGGTGCGCTTGGCGAGATAGCCGTGCACGGCCCGGCGGTGTGTGGTGAGCAGGCTCCGGAACTCTGCGTCGGCCATCCGCGGCCGGTCGGCGGGGGCGGATGGGGTCTGGGTGACGAAGTCCTGGCCGTGCTCGGTCATGAGGGTCCTCTGGTCGGGTGAAGGCGTCGCTGCTCTGACGAGGTGATCCGAGCCTCTCGGCCGGCCAGGTCACGGGCATCCGCCAACTGGCTCCGGACCTGCGCGGATCCGGCACTGCCCGCCGGCAACCGGGCCATTCGTCGTGCCGAGGCCGCACCGCCGGCGGCGGAAGGTGCGACGAACGGTCGAATTCACCGGTCGAACGGTCGAACGGTGACCGTCTCCGACCCGCCACCGATCCACCGCCACGCCGCTGACCTGCGGGTTCTCGCCAGTTGGCGGGTGTTCGTGACAGCGCGGACGGGCGGCCGGCCGCACTGCGCCGAACGGCGGGCCGAGAAAGACGGAAACGGCCCGGTCAGCATGACCGGGCCGTCCCCTTCCGCGAGGTCGGAGGTGATCAGACGGGTACCGAAACCAGCTCCCGCCCGTCCGCGGTGCGCACCTCGAAGTGGTCGAGCTGCTGCCGGGACAGCGAGGTGCCGCCGTGCACCAGCAGCGGATCCGGGTGCCGGGGCATGCCGTACCCGGCGGCCGGCACGGACCAACTGGTCACCGACTCCCGTTGCCCGCTCCTGGAGACCGCCACCAGCGAGCAGACCAGCGGCCCGTCGACACCACCGAGCTGGAGCGCGACATGCGTGCCCCAGGCCTTGTCCTCCAGCCCGACCACCCCGGCCACGCCGGTCACCGGGTCGGTGGCGCCGTGCTGCTCACCGGTCATCATCAGCATGGCGGCCGGACTCGGCGTGGGGCCGGCGGGCCTGCTCGCCACCGCCCGGCCTGAGCCCAGACGCAGCGAGACGAAGGGCGCGGCCACCAGCAGCGCGGCGGCAGCGGTCAGCGCCGCCGCCGTCCGCCAGGTGCGGCGGTGCCGGTCCCGGGCCACGTCCCGTAGCAGTTGGTCCAGCAGTTCGTCGTCCGCTCCGGCGGTGGAGCGGACGTCATCTGCCTCCGGCGGCTCCCCCACGAGCGGGAGCAGCAGCTCGCGGACCGACTGGAAGGAACCGATCTCGCTCAGGCATTGGTCGCATTCGAGCAGGTGCTCCTCGAACCGGTCGGACTCCGGACCGTCCAGTCCGCCGAGCACGTAGGCGCCGAGGTCGGCACAGTCGGGGCTACGGTTCACCAGGCCGATTCCTGTTCTTCGATGGCGAGGGCCAGGCGGTGCAGCCCGTAGTAGAGACGGGACTTCACCGCCTCGGGCGGAAGACCGAGGACCTCGGCCGCCTGCTGAACCGTCCGGCCCTTCAGGAAGGTTTCGACCAGCGCCGCCCGGTGCTCGGGCGGCAGTCCGGCCAGCGTATCGGCGATGGGCAGCTCGTTGCCGGGCCGGGCCGGCGGCCGGCTGGGCACCGGTGCGGCCGCGACGCCGCGCCACCGACGCCGCAGGCCCAAACGCGGACGCCTGACCGACAGTCGGCGCAGCTCGTCGGCCAGCCAACCCGTCAGGTCGGCACCGACCGGACCGGCCGGCCGGCGGACGGCGTTCAGCAGCGCGGTGCGGAGCAAGGCATGAGCCCGCGTCCGGTCGCCGCCCGCGAGGGTGAGGGCATGCGGATACACCCCGGCTGCGTGCCGCGCGTACAGCTCACGCGCCAGCCGCTCCTGCACACGCTTCGTCAACCCACGATCTCCCCGCCTCGGCTCCCCCACTCCACGGACGGAGCGACCCACAGGTTCAGCGTGATCCACACCACAGCCCGAGAGTCCGGACCGGCCATCGGGTAGCCTCCTGACCGGAATCGGGAGCGATCGGCTGATCGGCTCCTTTCCTGGTCAGCGGGGGCGAAACGGGCAGATGACGGACAGCGGGCAGAAGACGATGACGGCGACCGACGAGCCGCTGTTCGGCCGTGACGCGGAGTTGGTCCGCCTGGCGGACCTGCTGTCCGAGACCCGCCGGGGCTACGGCGCGGCCGTGCTGGTCGAGGGCGAGCCCGGGAGCGGCAAGACCTCGCTGGTGGGAGCGCTGGAAGCGCAGGCGCTGGCGGCCGGCTGCACGGTGCTGCGCGGCTGCTGCGACGAGGCCGCCAGCGGGTTCCCGCTGCTGCCGGTACTCGACGCGCTGGGCGTACACCGCCGCAGCGAGGACGACGCCCATGCGGAGATCCGCCAGTTGCTTCGCCTGGGCGCGGGAGCGAACCAGGACGCCATCCCCGCGCTGATCGAGCGGCTGCTCGACCTGGTGGAGACCGCCTGCGCCGCCGGGCCGGTGGTGCTCACGGTCGACGACCTCCAGTGGGCCGACGACACCACCGCCGTCTGGTGGCAGCGGCTCGCGCGCTGTGCCGACGAGCTGCCCCTGCTGCTGATCGGCGCGGTGCGCACCCTGGGCGGCTCCCCCGCCGTGGACGTGCTGCGCCGCAGCCACGCCAGGCGCCAGAGCCCGACGCTGCGTCTGAGCCCCCTCGACCCGGCCGCGCTGGCCGCACTCGCCGCCCACCGGCTGGGTGCCGTCCCCGGCCCGAGGCTCTCCCAGCTGCTGCTCAGCACGGGCGGCAGCCCGCTGTGCGCGGTCGAGTTCCTCGCCCACGTCGGGCGGGAGGGTCTGCTCCAGTCGGCCGTGGACGGCCAGGCCCTCGACCTCGCCAAGGAGTTGGTCGGCGCCACCCTGGCCGGCGCGGTCCGCAACCGGATCAGCCATCTCAGCCCGGAGCAGCGCGAGTTCCTGCAGACCCTCAGCGTGCTCGGCCCGGAGTTCGGCACCGAGCAGGCGCTGGCCGTGCTGGACGGCTCGGCCCGCGAGCTGGCCCCGCTGTTCGCCGAGACGCAGGCCGTCGGCCTGCTCGCCCAGCACGGCACGGTGACCGCGTTCCGCAACCCGCTGCTCCAGGAGCAACTGTACGAGGAGATCCCGCTCCAGCTGCGGGCCACCCTGCACACCCGGGCGGCCGAGCGGCTGGAGGCGGCCGGCGCCCCGCTCGACCGCGTGCTGCAACAGCTCACCAAGGCCGCCGCCGGATCGGACTCCTTCGCCCCGCAGGGCAGTTGGGCCCACGGCTGGCTGCACGAGCACACCGAGGCGCTGGTCAACCGCACTCCCGCGGTCGCCGTCGAGCTGCTGTCGCCGCTGGTCGATCCGGCGGCACCCGGCGGCACCGTGCACCTGGCGGTCCTCACGGCGCTGCAACGGCTCCAGCGGCACAACGAGGTGGAGGCGCACTGTCGGCGGCTGCTGGACTCCGGTACCGACCCCGAGATGATCGGCCAGGCCGGCTACCAGCTCGCGGTCTGCCTTCAGCGCGGGGCGCGGTTCGCCGAGGCGAACGACCTCACCGACCGGCTCTTCGCCCGCAGCGACCTCCCGCCGAAGTGGCGCGCGGCGCTTCACGCCGTCCGCAGCACGACCGAGGACAACGTGGGCCACCAGGAGGCGGCGGAGCGCCACGCCGAGCTGGCGATCTCGCTGGGCCGGTCCTGCGAGGCCTGGTTCGCCGTCGGCCTCGGCGGCTGGTACAGCGCGCAGTTCGCGGCATCGGCCGACCCGCACCTGGCGCTGCGCCGGTACGACGAAGCCGTCGACGCGCTGCGCCGTGACCCGTCGCAGCGGTTCATGCTGACCATCGCGCTGGGCGGCCGGCTCAGTGTGCTCCACCAGCTCGACCGCACCGCCGATCTCGCCGACACCGTCGACTCGATGCACCGCCTGATCGGCGCCAACGGCGGCGTCGCACCGTTCGTCACCACCATGGTCCTGGCCGAACTCCGCTACCACCAAGGCCGCTGGGACGAAATCCAGGCGGACACCGAGCACCTGACCGAGCAGAGCCCGGCCGAGAACTGGCAGCTCTACACGCTGCACGGGATGCTGGCCGTGGTCGCGGCCCACCGCGGCGACGAGGCGGCGCTGCGCCGGCACCTCGACAAGTGCGCGGACATGCCGCAGGAGGAGGGCTACCTGCTCGACTTCGGGCAGTGGACGAGGCTGGCGCGGGCGGTGGCGGCGGACCGGGCCGGGGAGCCCGGCCGGGCGGTGGCCGCCCTGCTGGAGTTCCACCACCCCGAACTGATGGACCGTCAGCGGATGCGCTTCCAGCTGCTGCCCTACCTGGTGCGGTTCGCGCTGGCCGCCGGAGACCGGGCCACCGCCGCCGACGCCGCCCGGCTGTGCCGGGCCCAGGCGGAGCCCCGCCCGGTCACGCACTGGCAGCAGGCCGCCGCGCACTGCGAAGCCATGCTCGCCGACGACGCGGCCGCCCTGCTCGACGTGGCGGCGTACTACCAGCGCACCGAAAGGCCGTTGGAGCACGCCCAGACCCTGCACGACGCGGCGCGCGCGTTCGCGGCCGCCGGCGACCACCAGGCGGCCGAGGCCGCCGCGGCCCAGGCGGTCGCCGCCTGCCACCGGCTCGGCATCCCGGGCGGCGCGGACGCCCCGGCGCAGCAGCCCGACCGCGGCTGGGAGTCCCTGACCGCCACCGAGCAGCGGATCGCCCGGCTGGCCGCGCAGGCCAGGTCGAACCCGCAGATCGCGGCGGAGCTCAACCTGCCGCGCCGGACCGTCCAGACCCACGTCTCGCGGATCCTCGCCAAGCTCCAGCTGCGCTCGCGGGTGGAGATCCCGTTGCACGTCCCGGCCGACGCCCGGTAGTCAGCCGGCGCCCGGATCCTCGGACCGGCGGGCGAGTTCCTGAGCGATGGCGACCCGGGAGGTGGCGCCGAGCTTCGCCAGGATGCTGGACACGTGGGTCTGCACCGTCCGCACGGAGACGCCCAGCCGGGCCGCGGTCTCCGGGTTGGACAGCCCCTGGCCGACCAGCCGGGCCACCGTCAGCTCGGCGGGCGTCAGCGCCTCCCAGCCGCTCGCGGCCCGCCGGCGGCCGGCACGGCGCCGGACGACCGCGTCGACGCCCGCCGCGCGCAGCCGCTGCTCCGTCCGCCGGGCCTCGGCCAGGGCGCCCATCCCCCGGTACTGCTCCAGTGCCTCGGCCAGGACCGGCCGCGCCTCGGCCATCCGTCCGGCGGCCGCCTCAGCTGCCGCCAGATCCTCCAGCACCCAGGCCAGTTGGGTGCGCCGCTCCACCGACCGGAAGTACTTCGCGACGGCGCCCAGCCCGGTCGCGTCCGCCGCGAGCAGTGCCTCGCACCAGGCCAGCACCCGGGCCCGGTGCGGCACCGGCTGTACGGACGCCGCCTGCCGGGCGAACTCGACGAACCGCTCGGCGAGTTCGCGATGGCCGCAGTCGAGCGCGAGCCGTACCGCCCGGGGGCACCAGATCAGCCGGTACGCCGCCCCCTGGACACGCCCTGCGGTCAGCTCACCCTCCAGCGCCCGCAGTGCCCGGTCGGGTTCGCCCGTGCGCTCGGCCGCCATCGCCTCTGCCACCCGGAGCAGCGTCGAGGCCCGGCCGACGGCCCGGCCGCCGGCGAGCTGCTGGGCCCGGCGCAGCTGCTCGGCCGCGGCCTCCGGCTCGGCACAGACGGCCTGCTGGACGGCAAAGGCGCAGTGCGCGCTGAGCATCGGCTGCGGCTCGTCCGGGCGGCACAGCTCGGCGAGCTCGTCCCCGCCGAGGGACCAGTCGCCGTTGCGCAGGTGGAGGGCGAAGCCTGCCACCGCCGTCCACCGCCCGTCATGGGTGCGTGAGCGGGCCGCCGAGGCCCTGGCGCGAGCCTGGGCTGCGTCCGAGTCGGGCCGCCGGTCCAGCTCGCCCAGCAGGTCGGCCAGTTCGGAGAGCACCACCGCGTGCAGCTCGGGCCGGCCGTCCCCGATGCCACCCAGTAGGTCGCCGGCCTCGTCCAGCAGCGCCAGGGCACGCTCGGCCGCACCGCCCGCCCGGGCCGCGACGGCCCGGCACAGCGCCAGCCCGGCCAGCGCCCACTGGTCGCCGGAGTCGCGCGCCGCAGCCTCGGCAGCGGCTTCGATCGTGGCGAGCCGGGCCCGGACGGGCTCACCGAGCACCACCAGCGCGTAGACCAGGCAGGCCCCGAGTCGGGCACGCAGTGCGAGCGGAACGCCCTCCCTGGCGAGCTGCTCCTCGCACAGGCGGCCCGCTTCGGTGTGGCCGCCGACCAGGTGGAGACTGCGGGCGAGGTCCCAGGCCAGCTCGGAGGTCAGCACCGGGTCGTCGGTCGAGGCGAGGATGTTCCGGGCCAGCTCCAGCGCCTGGGTGTAGCGCCGGGTGCGCAGCATGGCCCGGGCCAGCGCGGCCTGCAACGCCTTGTCCCGGCCGTCGAGCTTCTCCCCGCCGGCCGCCGCGCGAAGCACCGGTACGGCGAGCTGCGGCGCCTGCTCGACCAGCGCGGACGCCTGCTGCCGGACCCAGCCGACGGCCCACCGGCTCAGCACCGGCCCGGCCTGCTCCAGGTGTTCGGCGACCTGGACGGCGTCGGCGCCGGACTCCGCCAGCCGGTGCGCCGCGTCGGCGTGCATCGACCAGCGAAGCACCGCCGGGACGCTTTCCCGGATGCCGCGCCAGAGCACCGGGTGACAGAAGCCCAGACCGGTCCCGGTCTCCGCCAGCAGCCCGGTCGAGACGGCCTCCCGTACGCCGGCCAGCAGGGCGGTGGCCGGCTGCCCGGTGACGGTCGCGAGGTCCGGGACCCGGAAACGCTGCCCGAGCAGCGCCGCCTCCCGGACGGCCTGCGCGGCGCCCGGCGACAGCTCCGCGAGCCGAAGTTCGGCCAGCTCGGTGAAGGCCGGCTCGGCCGCGCCCTCGGCGACCTCGACCGCGCAGTCGGTGCGGCGCAGCAGGCCCTGCCGGTCCAGCACGTCGAGGAGTTCCAGCAGATAGCGGGGGTTGCCGCCGACCTGCGACAGCAGCCGTACGAGGCTCTCGCCGGAGGGGGCACCCAGCCGGTGACGGGCCAGCGCCAGGGTGGCGTCCGGCGCGAGCGGGCCGAGTTCGATCACGTCGTCGTCCAGCCGGCCCGCCACCACCAGGGACTCCACCGGCCGGGACCACTGCCCGTACCGCACGCACGCCAGCAGTAGCAGCGGCAGGTCCACGGCCGCCCGGGCCAGCCGGCGCCAGAGCGCGACCGAGGCGTCGTCCAGCCACTGCGCGTGGTCGATCACCAGGACGAGCGGCCCTTGGGCGCACTGCTCCTCGACCGCTTCCAGCAGCAGCCCGCTGGTCGCGGCCACCGACACCGCGCCTCCCGCGCTGCGGGCCAGCTCGGCCAGGTCCGGGCTGGAGCGGTAGAGCGCCTGGCCGCTCGACGTACGGCACTCCAGGAAAGGCAGCAGCGGCAGCCGCCGACCGAGCTCGTCCGCCTCGCCGCGCCAGACCTGCAGGCCGGCCCGGACCGGCCCGGCCAGGCAGTGCTCCACCAGACCGGTCACCCCCGCGCCGGCCTCGCCGGTCACGAGCACTCCTCCGCCGGCACCGTTCCGGGCCCGGGTCAGCCGGTCCCGCAGACCGGCCGTCTCGTGCTCCCGACCGAACAGGGCGGCGACGTCGGCCGCGCTGCCAGGCCGGCGCCCCGAGGCGGTGAAGACGGCATCCAAGCGGTACTCCTCAGCGGTACGGTGGTCGGTCCGGCGCGCCATCGGTCGTCAGGTGCGATCCGGTTTCCCGGACCTCATTCTCCGCTGGAGGACGACCCTCCCACATCCCGGCACGTACCCACCGGACCACGTGGTCAGCCAGTCCCGGCGGACCACCCGGACCGCGAGCCGGGCCCGCGAGGCGAGGTCCGGCTCGGTCGTGATTCATCTGTCCCAGCGTGCCGACCGGAACCCGTCAGGAAGCGGTGCACTCGGCCCGGACGGCCACCTCCGGACCGTGCAGTACACAGCAGACGGCGGGGTCCGAACACAAGTGGCGCGACGGCCGGTTCCCGGAACTCCCCAGCACCGCACGTTGAACCCTGCATCCGAGCCGCGCGTAAGACGCTGCGTCGGAAACCGCGCCAACAGAAGGAGAGAACCGTGCGCGCAGCGTACATCGAGGCGTTCGGTGCCATTGAGGACGTCGTGCGGGTCGGCGTCCGGCCGGACCCGGCCATCCGCGCCACCGAGGTGGTCATCCGGGTCCGTAGCGCGAGCGTGAATCCGATCGACCACATCGTGGCGACCGGGGCCCTGCAGGCGGTGCACCCGGTCGCGCTGCCCCTGACGCTGGGCAACGACGCGGCCGGGGTCGTCGTCGGGAAGGGCACGGCGGTGACCCGGTTCAAGGTCGGCGACGAGGTCTACACCCGGGTCGACCCGGCCACCTCCGGGGCGTTCGCCGACTACGTCGCGGTCGATCAGGACCTCGTCGCGTTGAAGCCCGCGACCATCGGCTTCGACGCCGCCGCGTCGCTCCCGCTGGTCGCCCTGACCGCCTGGCAGGGCCTGGTGGAACGCGCGGGCCTGAGCCAGGGCCAGAAGGTGCTGATCCACGCCGGCTCGGGCGGAGTGGGCTCCATCGCCATCCAGCTGGCGCGGCATCTGGGAGCGCACATCACCACCACAGTGTCCGCCGACGGCGCGGCACAGGCCCGTGAGCACGGCGCCCACCAGGTCGTGGACTACCGGACCGAGAGGTTCGAGGACGTCGACGGCGACTTCGACGTGGTGCTGGACACCCTGGGCGGTGAGGTGCAGGAGCGCTCCTACGGCGTGCTGAAGCCCGGCGGCGTCCTGGTCTCCACCGTGTGGGTCCCCGCAGCACAGGAGGCGGCCGAGCGCCACGGCATCCGGGTCGAGCCGTTCTTCATGCACCCCAGCGGCGAGCAGTTGGAGACGCTCGCGCGCCTCGTCGACGCCGGCACGGTCCGGCCCTTCATCGACCGTGCGTACAGCCTCGACGAGACCGCCGACGCCCTGCGCCACAGCGCCTCGAAGCGCGCCAAGGGGAAGATCGTCATCCACGTCTCCTGACCGGCCCACGACTCCCCTGCACCGACCGCCCGGCACCACGCCGGGCGGTCGTCCGCGTTCGCCCACTGCCGCTCGGCCCGTGCCCAGGCGGAGCGCCCGTCGGTTCTCGGGGAGAACCGACGGGCTTCGGTGCGCTCACGTCGGAGATCGGACCTCGCCGGCCTTCTGCCCGCCGGGGATCAGTGCCGCCCGGCGATCGGTCCCCGCAAAGCCGAGCGGGACCCCGGCCGGGCCACCAGGCCCGTTGCCGGGGTCCCGCTCGATCGGCCCGCCGGGGCCCGGGTGCTCGGGACCGCTCAGTCCCCGAAGCGGATGGAGGCGATCTTCATGTCGAAGCCGATCACAGTGAGATCCGGGATGCCGGCGGTCACCACCGCCGAGGTGCCGGTGCAGTCGGGGCCCGTCCAGATCTTGACCGGCCCGCCGCTGAGGTCCAGCGAGGCGGCCTGGCTCCCCTTCTGGACGTTCTTGCAGCCGGGACCGCTGACGGCCTCCGAACCGTTCGGCTCGCTGAACTTGACGCCGGTGTCGATCGTGACCACCCCGCTGCCGGGGGCCACCGGGGTCCCGGTTGTGCCCGGCGCGGCGACGGACGCGCTCGGCGAAGCGGGTGCGCTCGGCGCGGTGGCGGTGGCCGAGGCCGTCGGCGCGGCGGACGCGGCGGACGCGGCGGACGCGATGGGTGCACCGCTCCCGGCGGCCGGGCGCAGCACCCTCCCGCCGTGCGGTGACACTGCGAACCAGGTGCCGCCCACTCCCTCACCGTTCGTCTGCCCCGGGGCGGTGTCCTTGCTGAAGCGGTACACCGGCCAGCCGCCGACGGTGACCTGACGCGTGCCGTCGGCCCGGGTCACGATGCCGATCTCCGAGGTCGGCACACCGGCGACGAAGATCCGCGAGCCGGGCTGGACCAGGACCGGCGGCCACGTCGTGGCACAGGCGTCATTGCAGGTGGACTTCGACGGCTTCGCCGTGTCCTTGTCGAACCGGTACAGCGTGAACCCGGCGCCGTCGTGCACGATCGGGGTCAGGCCGCCGGCCGAACCCGCCGTCAGTTGCACCCACTTCATCGCCTCCGGGCTGTTGCGCGGTCCCGAGTACTGGTCGCCGGTGTTCGGCGGCGCATTGTTCTCCTTCGCGGTGCCGTTCTTGTAGTCCAGGCCGGTACCGGCGTCCGTACCCTGCTGGGACTGGCCGGCCTTGCCGCCCTCCGGTGTCACGGCAAACCAAGTGCCGCCCACGCCTTGGCCGTTGTCCTGCCCCGGGGCGGTGTCCTTGCTGAACCGGTAGACCGGCCAGCCGCCGATGGTCGCCTGGAGCGTTCCGTCGTCGCGCTTGAGGACACCCACGTCGGCCTGGGCCACGCCGTCCAGGAAGATCCGCGAGCCGGGCTGGACCAGGACCGGCGGCCACGTCGTGGCACAGGCGTCATTGCAGGTGGACTTCGACGGCTTCGCCGTGTCCTTGTCGAACCGGTACAGCGTGAACCCGGCGGCGTTGCGGACGACCGGATTGAGCGGACCAGCCGCGCCCACGCTGAGCTGCACCCACTTCATCGCGGCCTGAGTGTTCGTCCCACCGGCGGCGAAGTCCCCGGTGTCGGCAGGCGCGTTGTGCTCCTGTGCCGTGCCGGGCACATAACTGACGGGCGAGGACGCCGTCGTGCTCTCGGAGGGCTTGGGCTCCGCCTCCGTGCCGCTCGGAGAGCAACCCGTCAATGCCGCCAGCCCCGTGGCCAGGGCGGCCGAGAGTATCGCGGTGCGTGCTCGGATCATGTCGATTCCCCAGATGGTTCCACCGGCTGCCCGTTTCTCCGCCAGCCGTCCGACCCCCTTGACGGACCGCGCCGGTGAACTCCTCAACCTCTCCCCGATCAACGCGCGTGACCCGCATCACACCCCGCTCACGGAAGCCACCCGCCCTCGACCGCCTCTCCAGGGCTGCTCGGGGCGGTGCCTCCCTCGACAGCGGCGGAACCCGGTCCGAACGCGACTGAACCGGGCACCGCGATCACCCGTGAAGCGGGCCGACGGCTTCCCCGCCCGCACTCTCCCTCCCCGCCGCGAAAGGCAGTCTCATGAGCACCTCGGAAACCTACTCCCGCGTCGCCGTCGTCGGCGCCGGCACCATCGGCGCCTCCTGGACCGCCCTCTTCCTCGCCCACGGCCTGCACGTCACGGTCAGCGACCCGCGCCCGGACCTGGAGGAGTACGTCACCGCCCAACTCGTCGCATTCACCCCGACGCTGGCCGCGCTCGGCCTGCCGACCGAGGACTTCACCGCACGACTCGTCTTCGAGCCGGAGTTGGAGAAGGCCGTGGCCGACGCCGACGTGGTCCAGGAGAGCGGCCCGGACGACCTGGACCTCAAGCAGGAGCTGTTCGCCCGGCTCGGGGCGGCCACCCGCCCCGGCACCCTTCTGCTCTCCTCCACCTCCGGCATCCGCGCCACCGACTTCACCGCGCGGATGGCCGCGCCCGGCCGAGTCGCGGTCGGCCACCCGTTCAACCCGCCGCACCTGATCCCGCTGGTCGAGATCGTGCCCGGCGAGCGGACCGAGGCCGGCACCCTGGAGGACGCCGCCGCGTTCTACCGCCAGGTCGGCAAGCAGCCGCTGATCCTGCGTCGGGAGATTCCAGGCTTCGTCGCCAACCGCCTGCAGTCCGCGCTGTTCCGCGAGGCCGTCCACCTGGTCACCACCGGGGTCGTCAGCCTCAAGGACCTGGACACCATCGTCACCAGCTCGATCGGCCCGCGCTGGGCGGCCGGTGGCCCGTTCCTCACCTTCAACCTCGGCGGCGGCCCCGGCGGCCTGGAGCACTTCCTGAAGCACCTCGGCCCCGGTATGGAGCTGCTGTGGCAGCTGCTCGGCGCGCCGTCCTTCGACGAGGCCACCATCGCCACCCTGAACGCCCAGGTACGCGAGGCCTACGGCGACCGGACCCACGACCAGCTGAGCACGGTCCGCGACCGCGACCAGCTGGCCCTGATGGCTGCCCTGCACAACGCCGACTGAGCGACCCGGCGCCGGAGTCGGTCATGCCTCTCGACAGTCGCCTGCCCGCCGCGCTCACGCCTGACAGCACGCCGTTCGACGTCCAAGCCTGCCCGGCCGCGAGGCGGCCCAGCCGGCGGGAGCGGCTGGACCGCACGGAGGCCCTGCGCGTGACCGGTGCCCTCTCCGTCCGCCGCCCACCCCGCAACAGAGGGCGACGCGCTCCGCAGATTCCACGGCGTGACGCGCATCACATTCGGGTGGGGGATTGAAACCCGCCGCATCTGCTCCCGTGATGTGTGTCGAATACCGGTGCCGCCGAAAAGCCCATGGCTTACGAATCCCTTCGCGCACACAAGCTCCCATCTCCGAAGGGGGATTCCAGAAATGTTCCACATCCAGCTCAGCCGATCCGATATCGAGGCGGTCGATGAACTCGTGTCGACCATCGCAGGGCGGTACCCGTCAGCCGACGACGCCGAATTCCTCAAGGAATCCACGGTCTTCGCACAGCGCCTTCCGGAAACGCTCCGCACCTCACTCAACCGGTTCCGGCTGACCGAGCCGGCCGGCGCGTGCCGGATCTCCGGGTTCCCGGTGCATGACGACCGGATCGGCGAGACGCCCCGCCACTGGGCCGACACCGCCGGTCGGCCCGGCCCGACCCTCCGCGAGGAGTTCTTCCTCGTCCTGTGCTCCTCGCTGCTCGGTGACGTGTTCGGCTGGGCGAGCCAGCAGGCGGGCCGACTGGTGCACGAGGTCGTTCCGATCCCGGGACACGAAGGGCTGCAGATCAACTCCGCGAGCAGTTCGACCCTGTTGTGGCACACGGAGGACGCGTTCCACCCCTATCGGGCCGACTATGTCGGACTGATGTGCCTGCGCAACCCTCAGCGGGCCGAGACCACGGTGGCGTGCATCGCGGACGTCGAACTCGACCGGGAGACCGCGGGGATCCTCTTCGAGCCGCGGTTCGTCCTCCGTCCGGACGAGGCCCACCTGCCGAAGAACGGCACCCCGAACCGGCCGACGAGTCCGAGGCACTCCGAGGCGATGGCACGCGGCCACGCCCGCATCGAGCGGATGCTGAGCCATCCGCAGAAAGTCGCCGTTCTCTTCGGCGATCCGGCCTCGCCCTATCTCAGGCTCGATTCCGCCGAGGTGGAACGAACCGACGACCTCGACGCCATGGCAGCGCTCGATCATCTCCTGACAGCTCTGGACCAGCAGTTGAACGACGTCGTCCTGGAACCCGGCGACCTATTGTTCGTCGACAATTTTCGGGCCGTCCACGGACGGCAGCCGTTCACCGCCAATTACGACGGCCGCGACCGCTGGCTGAAGCGCGTCAACATCACACGTGATCTGCGCCGGTCACGTGACTCAAGGATTTCGACCGACGACCGAACCGTCCACTGACCGCCAGAAGAACGAAGTCAGCAGAGCAAAGGCAGGATTCCCATGACCGAGCTGGTTGAACGGGCCGCACGGCCGACCACACCCGAACGGTACTCCGGACCGCAGCTGGCCGGCGGGCCGGACGGACCGGCCGAGTTGCGCAGGCTCCTCGACATCGTGCTGACCGCGCTGGTCGACGGCGGCGCCGCACGCGGCGGACCCCTGCCGCCCGGCGATCCGTCCGAGTTGAGGCGCGAGGTGCGGAGCACGCTCGGCGAGGTGCTGCCGGACGAGGGGGCCGGGCCGGGCGTACTCGGACCGATGGCCCGGATGTTCGCGCGGGGCGCCGCCGACCTGGCCGACCCCGCCTGGTCGGCGCACCTGCTCTGCCCGCCGTTGGCCCTCTCGGTCGCCGCCGACGTGGCGGCCACGGCTCTCAACGCCGACCTGGCCTCCTGGGACCAGACGCCGGCCGGGATCGTGCTCGAAGGCGAGATCATGGCCGCCCTGGCCGAGTTGGTCGGCTTCGACCCCACCGCCGCGGCCGGCGTCGTCACCTCGGGCGGCACCGAGTCCAACTTCATGGGACTGCTGCTGGCGCGCGACGCGGTGCGGCCGCGGTACGCGGGTGCGGCGAGCGCTCTCGGTCCAGGCAGCGGGCGGCTGAGGATCTTCACCTCACGGGTGGCCCACTTCTCCATCCAGCGAAACGCCGCCCTGCTCGGCCTCGGCGCCTCCGCCGTGGTGCCGGTCGACGTGGACGAGCGCTACCGGATGGATCCCCAGGCGCTGCGCGCGGCGATGAACCGGAGCGCGGCCGCCGGAGACGTGCCCCTCCTCGTGGTCGCCACCGCGGGCACCACAGACTTCGGCTCGATAGACCCGCTGCGCGAGATCGTGCCGATCGCCCGCGCCCACGGCGCGTCCGTCCACGTGGACGCCGCGTACGGCGGTGGCGTGCTGTTCTCCGACCGGCTGTCCGGCCTGCTGGACCACATCCACAGCGTCGACAGCCTCTCGCTCGACCTGCACAAGTTCGGCTGGCAGTCGGTCGGCGCGGGGGTGTTCCTCGCCAGGCGGGCGGAGACCTTCGACCCGCTGGCGGTCCGGGCGGCCTACCTCAATCCGGAGGATGACGAGGACGCCGGCTACACCAGCCACCTCGGCCGCTCGCTGCTCACCACCCGCCGCGGCGACGTGTTCAAGATCGCGGTGACCCTGCGGGCGCTGGGACGCTCCGGGCTCGGCGCCCTGGTCGAGACCTGTTGCGACCGTGCCCGGTACGCCGCCGACCGCGTTCAGGCCGAGCCACGGCTGGAACTCGTCGCCGAACCGACCCTGTCCACAGTGGTCTTCCGCTACCGGCCGACCCAGGACGATCCGGCGAACTCGGACCGGATCAACGCCGGCCTGCGCCGCCGACTCCTGCGCAGCGGCACCGCGGTCATCGGCCGCACCGACCTGACCGGCGGACCAGGCGGGATCCGGCTGAAGTTCACCACCCTCAACCCGAGGACCACGGAGGCCGACGTGCGTGCACTGGTCGACTCCGTGATCGCGGCCGGAGCGGCCGAGGAGGAGGCGCAGCGCACCAACCCGGTCGAACCGAAAGCCAACTGACCATACGTGAGGAGACACCTGTCGTGAACCCGACCATCGACATCCCCGACCACACCACCACCTTCGCCCTGCCGAACCGGGACACCCTCGTCACCGCGGCGGCCGTCCTGCAGCACTGCGAGGAGGCCGTGACCGGCTGCGCCTCCGCCGTCTTCGACGAGCCCGAGCCGATCGAGCAGCTCTCCGAGGTGTGCCGGGACATGGACTGCGCCGACGTCCTGGCCGTGACCCGGCGGGTGCTGACCCGACGCACGGACCCCGACCCCGACCTGCTGCGCGCCCAACTCGCGGCATGCCTGGTGGCGCTGCGGCTGAGCCACGAGCTGTGCAGCAGTCACGCCGAGGAGTACCCGCAGGCCCGCACCTGCTCGAACGCGACCGTCCGCGGCATCGAGGTGTGCCGCCGCCTCCTCGGCGAGCTCCGCCCGTGACGGCGTCCCACCCGCGCAACCCCGAAGGAAACGACCATGCTTCACGCTCCTGACGCCCAGCCGGAGGACACGGTGACCACGCCCTCCCCCCGAAACGAAACCGACCTGCCGGGCGTCATAGACCCCGACTTCCTGGCCCTGGGCCTCGGCGGCACCAACATGATGGCGATGCTGTGGAGCGTTGCCATGGGCCGACGCTCGGTGGGCGTCGAGATGCGCGGTGACCCGTTCCTCGGCGTGCACTGGAACATCCGCGAGGACCTCTACCACCAGTTCGGCCTGATCGACCAGCTGATGCTGGAGCGCTACGGCGAGGACCGCGTGCCACGCCGCGCCAACGGCCGCCTCTTCCGCCTCGCCGAGTGCTTCCGCAGCGCGGACACCTGCGCCGGGGACATCGTCGCGGACGAGATCATCGACGGCTTCGACGAGGACCAGCACATCTCCGGCAGCATCCACCACGTCGAGTTCATCGACGACCGGTTCAAGGACGGCCGCCCGAACCGCGAGATCACGCTGCTCTCACCGCCGCAGCCGCCGGAGCAGCCCGACAGCGCCATGATCCGCGGCGATGTCGCCGACATGCTCAACGGCGCCTCCACCTTCCAGGCGGAGGCCGCGGCGACCCTGACCCTGATGCGCCGGTACCTGGAACGCATCGAGGAACAGGACCTGGCCCACGGCAGCGAACCCCGGGTCCGGCTCTTCTCCCGCCACCGCGTCGTCACCACCGAGGGCGACGGCTTCGTCCGGCTCCCCGACGGCAGGCTGCGGATCCGCATCGAACCGCTCCAGGAGTACGACTTCAAGGGCAAGTTCGTCCGGGTGCGCGAACCGGGCAGCCAAACCATCGAGATCGGCGTACCCGAGCTGTTCGTGATCGCCCAGGGCTTCCACAGCAGCGACGCGGAGCGGCTGGGCTTCCGGCAGCACGACGTGGAGGTGGACCACCAGGACGGCCGCGGGCCGGTGGTGGCCCAGGCGGACTTCGTGGCCGGGTTGATGGAGTGTCTGATCGGCGGGCGACTGCGCCGCCGGATCGCCTCGACGTTCGACGCCGACGGCAGGGAGTACTGGGTCCGCCAGATCGCGGTAGGCCACGAGAACGACCCGGAGGTGGGCTGGGTCCTGGTCCAGGTCCCCGACCACATGTCCTTCGATCCCATCGAAGCGGGGCTGATCCCCGCCGGGACCGACCCGGAGTCGCCCGAGTACTACGCCGCCTACCAGCACCTGATCTTCGACTTCTACATCGGACAGGCAGCCGAGGTCCTCGAGATCCCCGTGGCCGAGCTGACGAAGGTGCAGATGGCCTACGGTCCGAAGCTGTTCAGCCTGATCGAGCGGATGGGCGACGACGCGCTGATCGCCGCCAACGGCGTGGTCGCCGGCGACTCCTTCGGCAACGGACACTTCCTGACCAGCGGTGGTGCCATGACCGGCATGATCGGCCACAGCGCCCGCATCCTCCAGTACTGGCAGTCCCGAGAGATCGGTACCACCCCGGCCGAGGCGATCCGCTGGCTCGCGGACCGCATCAAGGAAGACACCCAGGCCTGGCTGGACGTCAGCGCCCAGGAGTACAGCCAGGCCGTACCGATCAACTTCGGCGCGGAGCGCATCCGGCAGATCACCGCGGCCAGCGGCATCGACGTCAGCGACCGGGCCCACGGCATCGACGCCTCCCGGCGCAAGCGCCACGCCCTCCTGCCCCTGGACGCCTCCGACTGGCGCAAGCGCACGCTGCGCAACGGCAAGGTGCTCTCCGCGCCGCTGCCCCAACTGCAGCCCACACACCCCGCCCTGCGCGGCACCACCGTCTGACAACCCGCACCGACTCTGCCCGTCACCCGCAACGGAGACATCGTGCCCCCACTTGCCACCGCCCCGGATCCGGACCGCACACCCTCCCGCCGAGCACGTCCTCGCCGCTACCTCATGTGTCGCCCGACGTACTTCGAGGTCAGCTACAGCATCAACCCGTGGATGGACCCGGCCAAGCCGGTGGATCCCGAACTCGCCGTCGCCCAGTGGGAGCAACTGCGCCGGCTCTACCTGGACCTCGGCCACCAGGTCGACCTGATCGAGTCACTGCCCGGCCTGCCCGACATGGTCTACGCCGCCAACGGCGCCACCGTGATCGACGGAAAGGTCCTCGGTGCACGGTTCCGCAACCAGGAACGCGCCGCCGAAGGACCCGCCTACCGGGAATGGTTCCGCGCCCACGGCTACACCGACGTCCTCGAACCGCGCCACGTCAACGAGGGCGAAGGCGACTTCCTGGTCACCGGCAGCTGGATACTGGCCGGCACCGGATTCCGCAGCAGCCCCCAAGGGCACGCCGAGGCCCAGGAGTTCTTCGGCCGCCCGCTGATCAGCCTGGAGCTGGTCGATCCCCGCTACTACCACCTGGACACAGCCCTGGCCGTTCTCGACGACGACGAGGTCATGTACCATCCGGCGGCGTTCTCACCGGGCAGCCGAGCCGTCCTGGAGCGGCTCTTCCCGACCGCCGTCCTCGCCGACGAGGCCGACGCCGAGGTCTTCGGCCTCAACGCGGTCAGCGACGGCCGCCACGTGGTGCTGCCGCAGGCCGCCGTCGGCCTGGCGGAGCAGCTGCGGGGACGCGGCTTCGAGCCGATCGGGGTGGACCTGTCCGAGCTGCTCAAGGGCGGTGGCAGCGTGAAGTGCTGCACGCTCGACGTGCGGGACCCGCGCTGACGGCATCTCTGAGAGGCGGAGCGCCATGGTGACGCATGCACCCGATTTCCAACTCGCCGTCGTCATGGCGGACATCGCTCTCGTCCTGGCGGCCGGGCTGCTCCTGGCCCGGCCGCTGCGCCGCCTGCGCCAGCCGCCGGTGGTCGCGGAGATCGCGGCGGGGATCACCCTCGGCCCGAGCGTGCTCGGGCTGCTGCCCGGCGACCTTCCCCAGCGAATCTTCCCTGCGGTGGGACGCCCGCTGCTGTCGGCGATCGCCGAAGTGGGCCTGCTGCTGTTCATGTTCCTGGTCGGCTGGGAGCTGGACCTCCCCTCGCTTCGAGGCCGGCGCAGCTCGGTCGCCGCGGTGTCGCTGTCGTCGATGGCCGTGCCGTTCCTGCTCGGGTCGGCCCTGGCGGTGGCACTGTACGGCGGGCACAGCCAGGTGCACGGGCATCGGGTCGACCGGCTGCCGTTCGTGCTGTTCATCGGGACGGCGATGTCCATCACCGCCTTTCCGGTGCTGGCCCGCATCCTGGTGGAGCACCGGTTGCAGTTCACTGCCCCCGGCCAACTGGCCATGGCCAGCGCAGCGGTCGGCGATGTGCTGGCCTGGTCGATGCTCGCGGTGGTCACGACCGTCGCCACCACGAACGAGTCGCGAGGTCTGCTGTCCGCGGTGGGAGGATCCGCCGTCTTCCTGGCCCTCCTGGGCCTGGTGGTGCGCCCGCTGCTGTGCCGGTGGATGGCACGCGGCACCGCAGGGGACCGACCGGCGCCCGCACTGCTGGCCGTCATCTGCGCGGGGATCCTGCTCAGCGGCTATGCCACCTCGTGGATCGGGATCGACGCCATCTTCGGCGCCTTCGCCTTCGGGGTCATCACGCCCAGGCAGCCCCAGGCCTATCTGATAAGGCAGTTGAAGGAGCCCCTGGAGAAAGCCGGCTCGCTGCTGTTGCCGGTGTTCTTCGTCGTCACCGGCCTGTCGGTGGATCTGAGGCAGCTGGGCGCCGGAGGATCGGTGGAACTGCTGGCCGTCGTCGCCGTGGCGTGCGTCGGCAAACTGTTCGGGGCGGCCGTCCCGGCGAAGCTGACCGGCCTGGACTGGCGGGATGCGCGTCTGGTGGCAGTGCTGATGAACACCCGCGGGCTCACCGAACTCGTCATCCTCAAGGTCGGCGTGGAACTCGGCGTACTGGACGGCCGGATGTTCACGGTCATGGTGGTGATGGCGCTGGCCACCACGATGATGGCCGGTCCGCTCCTGCCACGGCGGGCCAAGGCCGGTGAATGCGAGGAAGCGCCGAACATGACTGCATGTGACCACGGTCATGCTGAACCTTCGGCTGGAACTCGTCGTAAGGCAGTCTGTGGAAGAAAGCACTGTCATCACGCCCCTCAGGAAACCGTTCGGACTGGTCCGTCGGCCTTGCCGGAACACACGGACCACGAGTCCGGACGCCTCGGGCGGGAAGCGAGCGACAGGGCGTACGGCTGCCGACCGGTCGGATGCACAGGCGCTGTCGGACGCTGCCACGGCACTTCTGGCCCGGATCCGAGGCGGCCTCGTCGGTGACGGCGATGTACTGCAGGGCCCTTACGTGCCCCTGCGGACCACGGAGTCTCCGGCGGGCCACCCCGCCCACGCAGGTGGCCTCGTCGCCGAACGTCCCGGACGTACGGTCGAAGGCCACATCGACTTGCCCGGGAATTTTGAGGCGCTCCGTCACTTCCCCATGGCTGAGGTCTGCTTGCGGACTCACCCCGACGGCACGGGAGCGGACGAGCCGTCCCAGGGCCCTCACGTCGGCCGCGATGACCACCTCCGGCGGCTGCCCGACGAGAGTGCGGCCCGATGACCATCGCACAACGGCCAGTGGCCGTCCGACAGTTCACCCGCCTCACTCCCCCTGCGCACGAGTACGCCGGTGAGCTCCTGCTGCTCGCCCTGCGCACCGGTGAACTACTGCTGGCCAATGGCGCGCCGGCCGCCGACGTCGTGGCGACGACGACCGCGATGGCGGCGGGCCTGGGACTCCACGGCTGCACCGCGGACGTCACCGCCGGCGCCCTCTCACTGTCCTACCGCAGCGGGCCGCAAGCGGTGCCCATGACCGAGATCCGGGTCGTGCGCACCACCACCCTGGACTGCTCGCGCATCGACGCCGTCCACCGCCTCGTCGAACAGGTCGCGCGGCGTCGCCTGGACGTCCGCACGGCACGGTACCGCCTGGCGCAGATCGAGGCCGCCCGACCGGCCCACCCCGCCTGGCAGGTCACCCTGTCCTGGGCCGGCCTGGGCGGCTTCTTCACCGTGATGCTGGGCGGCGGGCCGACGGTGTTCGCCTCCGCCGCCGCGGTGGCCGCCTTCATCGACCGCGCCAACCACCACCTGTCGCAGCGCGGCGTGCCCGGCTTCCACCAGGTGGTCCTGGGGGGAGCGGTCGCCACCGCCACCGCGACGGGGCTCTTCCTCACCGGCACGACCACCCAGGCACCGCTCGTCGTCGCGGGCGGAATCGCGATGCTGCTGCCGGGCCTGGCCTTCGTCAGCGGAGTACAGGACGCCATAGCGGGGTACCTGGTCACCGCCGCGGCGCGCGCCCTGGAAGTGGCGATGACCGTCGCCGCGATCGTCGCCGGAGTGGGAGCAGCCCTCTACGCTGCGGCGCACTCCGGGCTACGGGCCCCGCAGGTCCAGCCGGAGGGCTTCGCCCTGCACGGCTGGACCGCACTCCCCCTGGAGATCCTGGCCGCCACGATGGTCTGCGCCTGCCTGGCCTTCTGCCTCCAGGGGACTCGGTGGAACCTGCTCACGGCCGGCCTGGCCGGCGCGATGGCCTGGACCGTCCACCTCGTGCTCTGGCAGGAATTCCGCCTCCCGCCGCCACTGGCCGCAGCGGTCGCGGCCACTCTCGTCGGCCTCGCCACCCAGACCCTCGCGCACCGCACCAACAGCACTGCACTCCTGCACACCATCGCCGGCATCGCACCGCTCGCTCCCGGCTACACCATCTACCAGGGCATGCTCCACCTCAGCCACGGCCAGCTCGCCCCTGGGCTCCTGACCATCGGCCAAGCCGCGGCCATCGGCCTGGCCACCGCAGGCGGCCTCACACTCGGACACACCGCCGCCGACCAAGTCGCCCCCGGAACGGCCCACCGGAGGGCAGTCCGGCGGCTCCCGAACCCAGCCACCACTTCAGTCACCCACAGTGACGACACCCGGAACCCGTAGACGGCTCCTGCCCCCCAACACCCCAGAGCCGAAGTTCCGCAACCTACCCCAAAGGACCGCCTGGTCGAGTACATCGAGCACTTCATCGCCGATCTGGCGAACCGCGGCGCGCAGATCGCGAACCTGCTCGACCGGCTGAACGTCCCCGATGCGGGGCGGCTGCTACCGGCCGCCGCGCAGCGTGAAGCCGGTGATGCCCTACCGGATGACATGCAGCTCGAACCGCATGGATGGATACACCTTTCGGTACCCACAACGCCCAGTCTTCGGCTTCGGAAATCAATTCAGAACCTGGGTGGCCCACCCCTGAATTGCCGCTGGGCTTCCTCCCACCCGCCCCAGTCGAAGCCGAAGCCGAGAATGACAGAACCACAATGGCCTGCACTTGACAAGATCACGTGCAGGCCATTGCGAGAAGTTGCGAGAAGTTACCATCGACGCTGACACACTGCCAGAGAAGAACATCCTCTGAACTGCGACTTTACGTCGGGACGACAGGATTTGAACCTGCGACCCCTTGACCCCCAAGTCAAGGGGTTCAACTATTGTCGGCAGCCGGGACCCCAAGGCCCCGGCTCTCTCTCTTGCTCAACTGCCATGAGGTACAGGCGAGTTGGAAGCTCTCAGCGGAAGCGGCCACCACGGGGTGCTGACGGTGGCTCAGTGTCTACTTCGCGCAAAAGTGTCCGTTTTCACCCATCAGCGTTCATGAGTGCTCATCGGGTGTGGTCCCAAAATGGTCCCCGGGCTGACCACTCCGCCGCGGCTACTGCCGGTGACCGAGACCTGTCGACCCTTCAGCAAGTGCCGCCGGGCGATCCCGACGGCCGGAGGGCGCCCAGGGTGTCGAAGGCCGCCGATGCCTCGGCGAGCAGGGTCCGGTCCGGCGTGCCCACGAGTGCGGCCCGGACCTTCGAACGGGCCGCCCAGTACGACTGTCGGGCACGCTCATACAGGGAGGCTGCCGCCAGGTGGTGGCGCCGGGCCGGCCGGACGTCGCCCCGTGCGGCGGCCAGTGAGCCGGCCGCGGATTCGGCCATGGCGCTCCACGCGGAGCTCTGGCACAGCCGCGCGACGCGCTCGGCCGCGCGCGCGTGCTCTGCGGCGGCCGGGGTGTCGCCGAGTGCCGCGAACGCCTCGGCCGCGACCGGGTGGAGCAGCGCGGTGCAGCTGGGGCAATCGCCGTACCGGGCGGCGGCCGCCTGCTGCTGCACGGGCTGCGTGCACCGCCTCCAGCGGCTCGTCACGCTCAAGCGCGTCGAACGCCGCCGTGCCGTAAAGGCGGCCGAAGGCGTGCAGCGCGAGCGGGGAGACCGCAGCGGCGGCCGGCGCCTCCGTGGGGAGGGCGCCGGCCGGGGCCCGGGTCAGCCGGTCGCCGCCCACTGGTGGGCGCTGCCCCGGTGGATGGCGACGTAGACGCGGTCACGGAGCAGATTGGCGTCGTGGTCGGTGAGGGTGCGGTCCAGGTGTCGCAGGATCACCTTGAGGAGGACGTTCTTCTGCTCCGGGCGGGCTCCGAGCCGCTCCAGGGCCCGCGGAGGGAGGTCCGTGCACGGCGTCTGGCTGAGGATCTCGACGGATTCCACGCAGTCGGCGTCGGAACCGAGGGCCTCGCGGACCCGGTCGCCGAGATCCTCGGCGAGGTCGTCGCGGTCGACGGCGACGGACAGGTCGCGGCGGACGACGGGCATCGCGGACACCGCCCGGTACGGGGCCAGGTCGGTCAACTGGGCGGCGATGGAAGGCTCGGCCGAGCGCAGGATGCGGATGTCCGGGATGCCCTTGAGCAGCATCAGCACGCGGTCGAGGCCCATGCCGAGCGCGAGGCCGCTCCACGAGCCGTCGAGGCCGGCCCGCTCCAGCACCCGCGGGTGCGCCAGGCCGCACTCCGCCACCTCGATCCATTCACCGTCGCGGTCCACGTCCACCTGGCGGCCGGAGAGCGTGTAGGGGTGGATCCGGTCCTCGTGACGGTGCGTCGCTTCGGGGAGGATCCCGGCCACCAGCGTGGTGACCATGTCGTCCAGATCGGCGGTCGTCACGGGAACCGGGCGGCGGGTGACACGCCACAGGTCCAGCTGGTGGGGAGTGCCGGTGTGCAGCCGGTCGATGCTGTCCCGGCGGTAGACCACTCCAGGACAGACCAGCAACACGTCGTCGGCCGGGTCCGGGTCCGCGGCCAGCGCACGCAGTGCGGCCGGGATCAGTGCGCTGGAGTGACTGCGCAGCATGTGCTGGTCGTCGACGTAGCGGGTGTAGCGGGCGTCACGGGTAATGTCGTCAACGCGGTAGCCGAGGTTGTCGTAGTTGTCCTCGACGGTGACCGTGCGCTCGCCGCGGTACCAGCGGACCTCGCAGCCCCAGTGTTCCGCCAGCGCCTCGACGGCATGGTTGAGGACGAGTTGGAGAGCGTGTGGTCCAGCGGCGGGGTCGCTGAGGTCCCGGACGGACAGGTCACGGGCGAGCTGGTCGGCGGAAAGGTGCGCGGGCATGTCGGCCTCCTGGCCAGGAGCAGTGTCGGGGTTTCGGAAACCCCCCAGCCCCTGGGCCTGGCCGCACGGTGGGATCGGTCAGCCGGCTCAGTTCTGGAGACGTGGCGAAGGCCGACCCCTGCGGCACCCTTCGGGGGCCAGGGGGCCGGTAAATCGGCGAGAAATCGCTACGGCGGCCACACCAGGAGCCTAGCCGACCCGACAGAACGACGGCAAGCAACGTCCACCGTTCGAACTCCGCCGGGGTGGGCCGAACTTGCGCGACGACGGCCTGGACGCCGCCGCGGTCAAACGTGACGGCGCCGGGGTGAGCGTCGTCGCCGTCCAGGCGCCGCCTCCGGGAGCACCACGCGGCCGAAGTCGCGCGGGTCCCGGACCGGACCGGGGACGGCGTGGCTTGCAGGTCAGCAGGGAAGCCGACCACCCACTCGATCCTCCGGCCCGGTCCGGCCGCGTCGACGGCTCCTCCCAGGTCCGCGGCGGCGCTAGCGGGTCCGGAAGCGGCGGTGGAGGTTCCGGGCCACGTACACCCCCGGGCCGCCGAAGCCGACGAGGTCGACGCGCCCGTCGCCGGTGATGTCGGCGACGAAGCGGGGGTGCCGATCGACCCGCCAGGCGCCCGAGTCGTCGTTGTACCCGAAGCCGCGGCACACCAACTGGGCCTGCTCGAAACGGCCTTCACCGAGGCCGTGGGACACCCAGACGCCCTCGTCGCCGAAGCCGACGATGTCCGGGACGCCGTTGCCGGTGACGTCCGCGAGGAAGCGGAGGTGCTTCCTGGGCGTCCAGCCCTGCGCCGTCCCGAAGTCGTTCAGGACGAGCTTCGCGGGCTCGAAGGTGCCGTCGCCGCGCCCGCGGGCCACCGCGACGCCCTGCGGGCCGAAGCCGACCAGGTCCACGTGACCGTCGGCGGTGGTCCTGACCAGGAACCGGGGATGCTTCGCGACCGACTTCCAGCCCTGCGCGGTCCCGAAGTCGCCGAGGACAAGCTCGGGTTCGCCGAACGTACCGGACGTGCCGGACGCGCCCTCTCCGGCCTGGCGGGAGATCCAGACGCCCTCGTCGTGACAGCCGACGAGGTCGAGCCGGCCGTCACCGGTGGTGTCGACGAGGAACCGGGGATGCTTATCGAGGAGCCAGCCACCCGCCTCCACGCCACAGCCGAAGGCCTTGAGCACCGGCGCGTCGGGGAGTTCGGCGAACTTGCCGTCCTCGTCCTGGTGGGAAACCCAGACGCCGCCGTCATGGCAGCCGACGAGGTCGAGCCGGCCGTCACCGGTGGTGTCGACGAGGAACCGGGGGTGCCGGTCGGCGAGCCAACCGCCGGCCTTCAGGTCGCTCCCGAAGGCCTTGAGGACCAGCTTCCCGGTGGCGGGCGCGAACTTGCCCTCCTCGCCCTGGCGGGACACCCGGACGCCGTCGGCGGCCAGCACCACGATGTCGGGCTTGCCGCTGCCCGTGGTGTCCGCGAGGGTCCACAGGTCGGCGGGTGCCAGAGCGGGGCCGGTCTTGAGCAGGGGCTGCTCGTCGTCGAAGGTGCCGTCGCCCCGGCTGGACGAGGTCACGGCTCCCTTGGCGGGCTTGAGCCCCACGATGTCGTGCCGCCCCGCCCCCGTGAGGTCGGCGAGGAACCGCGCACCGGGCCCGGCCCACCAACCCGGCTGCCCGGGAACGCGGTTGAGTCCCCCGCCGGTCCACTCCCCGGCGGCCTTGCCGCTGCCGAACTGCTCCAGGACCAGCAGCATGTCGCTGAACGAGGGCGTCGCACCGGGTGCCGTCCGCAGTGCGGTCGACCGGACCAGCGGCCAGGACCGGCGGCCGTTCCAGTGGTCCCGGTGGGCGAAGCGCAGCACGAGGTCGCTGGTGCGCTCGGGTCCGGCGGTGACGAACCGCCAGCGCTGGGTCTTCGAGCCGTCGTCGTACGCGCGCAGGACGACCCGGGTCTCGGCTTCCGGCTCGTCGTCCTCGTCGCGGTCGGGGAGGTCGAGGACGACGCCGTCGGTCGCGCTCTCGATGAAGTAGAGGCCCGCCTCGCCCTCGATGGGGACGACGTGCCACTGCTGGTTCTTCTTGCCCGCGGCGGCGGCCGCTTGGCGCAGGGCCCGGTCCTTGCCGCCGGGGTCGTCGAGCACCTTGCCGCCGACCGCGTTGCGGATCACATAGCCCTGGTCGTCCTGTTCGAACCCGCCCTGCGCGGTCTTCACAGGGGCGAGCTGCCACTGTTCCCGGCTCGGGCCGTCCTTGGCGAGGTCGCGGACGACCAGCGTCCCGTCCGTGTTCGGGACCAGGGGGGTGCCGAGGGTCTTCCCCGTGGCGGCGTTGACGATCTCCAGTTTCAGTTCTTGCGTGGGCACGGGCATCGTGGTGCCTCTTCCAACTCTTCCGGACGGTTCGGGCGTTAGCCCGGGACGGGGGCGGCGCGGCGGTGGTCGCGACTCACGTGAAGACGTGGTGGTAGGGCACGTTCCACTCGTTGGGCAGCCGCGGGTAGAAGGTGTTGATGATCGTCCCGGTGAAGTCCCCGCCCCAGTTGTAGGTGAGGCGTGCCTCGTTCTCGGGCGTCACCGCGTAGTCCTTGAAGCCGAGGATGGCATCGGGGTGGGTGATCGGCACGAAGGTGATCCCGCCCCACGGCGTCACCGTGACGACCCAGAGCTGGGTGTCCTCGGGCGCGCCGTTCCTGCCGCGCCACTTGTCGCCGACTTTGTCGGGCAGGCCCACCTGCACGGTGTCGGCGGTCGCGGCCTTCGGGGCGTCCTGGTGGACGCTGATGCGCCGGCGCTGGGGCTTCGGGGTGCCGTCGTCACCGCGGCCGACGGCGGTGCCGGCCGGGTCGACGGGCTTGGGGGTCACCTGGCCGGCGGCGCTCTCCAGGAAGTAGAGCGGCCGCTGCCCGAAGAAGCCGCCGGGGGTGATGTACCAGAGGTGGCCCTTGGCCTCCTTGGTGTCCGGGTCGAGCGTGGTGGCCAGCTTGACCCCCTTGTCGTGGACCGAGTCCTTCAGGTCGACGGGCCGCAGGTAGCCGCCGTTGAAAGCGTGCACGAGCATGACCGGCCGGTTCTCGACCAGCGCCGCCACGATCGCGTTGTCGTAGCTGTTCACCGACACCGGGCCGCCGACCACCAAATTCGCCATCGCGGTGCGTTCTTGGGTGTACATAGCGGAAACATCACCTGTTCTGAAGCGGGAGTGTTCTGGGATAGGGAGAACAATGCGTCGGGCACCCAGTTCACGGGCATGGCCCGGAATTGCCGAGTTGCCAGGGTGCCACACTCTCCAACTCATGCGCAGAGTACGGTACTTGCTTCACCCGATCGAGTGTCATGCCCGCAACGGCCACTCCGGGGAGTTGGGGCCGTGATAGCTTCCATCGCCGGAACGTGCACAGAATTCCGTTCCCAACCCACCGAATTCGCCGAATTCATCCGAGCGCGGTTCGGCCGCATCAATTCGAGGACATCATCCGAGGACGGGGAATGCCTTCCAACGCGTACAACCTGGATCGGGCCAAGCGCCAGCCGCTGACCAAGAAGAACCTGCGGGAACTGGGCATCGAGCAGACCTGGCAAGCCATCCTGGAGCACCCCAGCCTGGTCTACGTCGACGAGTACGGCGTGCAGCACAAACCCGTCGGCTTCTCCGTCAACAAGGCGAGCTTCGGCACCTTCCCCGGTACGGCCCACCAACTCGGCTGGCTTGCCTACATGAACCTCGGCGAGCCGCTGATCGAGGAGCGGCGCGACATCCAGCAGCCACCGCCCGACATGTTCTCCTCGCGCAACTACGTCAACCGCAGCCTGACGTCCGACATGAGCTTCACCGACACGGTCGACTTCACCGTCTCGAACGCCGTCACCTGGTCGCTCCAGGGGTCGTCCCAGCTGACCTTCGGCGGCAACGTCAGCGCGCAACTCCAGTTGCAGTTGCAGAACCAGCTCCAACTGAGCCTCCAGGGACAACTCCAGGGACAACTCCAGGACCAGCTCAGTGCCCAGCTGCAGAACGCCACGGCCAACAAGTGCACCACCACGGTGACCAACAAGAACAGCAAGGACAACATCGGGGTGGACAACGCGAACGCCACCGAGAACGGCGTGACCAACACGATGTCCAATACGGCGCAGGCCTCCGCCACAGCCTCCGCGACATCCTCGATCACGGACTCGGTGGCGTTCACGACCACGGGCAGCGCCACCGGGAGCGCGCAGCTCAACGCCCAGTTGATGCAGGGCATCACCGCCTCCGTCGGCGGCACCCTGACCACCAGCTGGAAGTCCACCTCGCAGATCTCCGGCACGGTCCCGCCGACCACCCGGATGGCGACCCTGGTCAGCCAGCGGCGCACCCGCAAGCAGTACTCCTACGAGATCCCGGTGACCTTCTCCGGGCTGCTCGCGGTGCAGTACGACGTGCCGGTGGCGGTGCTGTCGCCGCCGCAGGCCGGGGACTACCCCGGCCTCGACCGGCTGGTGGCGCGCGACATCGCCGACCTCGACCTGGCGGGCGGCGGCTTCCGGATGAAGGGGCTGGCCGAGGTGGTCTCCGCCCTGGAGGTCCAGCACACGATGTTCGACGGCGAGAGCCTGACCGACAGCGAACGAGAGCTGTTCAAGAAGCCCTGAAACCGGGCGGGCGGCGCCACCACGACGACCAGAGGTGACAACCATGGTGTTCGGCAACATCTTCGACTCCGCGGGCAAGGGCGCGGGGCTGTTCTCGGTGATCACCGGCGACGGAAAGCCCGTGCCGGGGGCGGACGTCGACTTCGAGGACTCCGACGACGACACGTACGACGACACGACCACGAGCCTGTACACCAGCGGGATCCACGGGGCCAACAACCGCGCGAAGATCGTGCAGGAGCAGTCGCCCGAGGCACGGGCGATCCTCGGCTTCCTCGGCTCCTTCGTCCGGACCACACAGGCGTCGGCCGGGACGCAGGCGCAGTACTCCCAGGACCCCGGCTCGGTCTCCACGGCGGCGGCCGGCGGCATGCGGGCGTCCAGCCCGACGGTGGCGGAGCACAGCGGTCTCCAGAAGGACCCGGACCTGGAGAGCAGGCCGAGGAAGAGCGACTACACCAAGCCGCCCAAGCCGGCCAAGCCGACCGTGGAGGCCCCCGACGCCCCCGCGGCGCCCGAGGCCGCCAAGCCGACTGCCGACAAACCGACCACCGACACACCGCCGCGCTCGTAGCGGCGAACACTTGGCGAAGGGGGGTCAGGGACGCTGCCGTCCCTGCCCCCCCTTCTCCGTGTCTCGGACTTCTCCGTGCCTCAGACGGGGAGCAGCTGCCACTGCCGGTTGCGCTGGTCGCCGTCCGACTCCTGCTGCTTCACCGCCGCGGGGGCGGTGGCGTCGACGCGCAGGAGCAGGCCGCTGTGCCGGTTGGCGATCTCGTACGTCCGCGGGCTGTCGGTCGCGGGGCCCACCGGGATCAGCCGCCACTGCTGGTGGTGCGCGTCACTGCCCTGGTAGGCGCGTTGCGCCGCCACCGCCCCGGCCGCCTCCTCCCCGTCGACGATCTCCAGTACCTTGCCGCTGCGCAGGTTCTCGATCGTGTAGAGGACCTCGCCTCCGCTCTGGCCCGCCACGACCAGCCGCCACCGCTGGTGCTCCCGGGGAACGGCGAGGGACTGGTGGATCTCGGCCCCGTCCTTGGTGGACTCCCGCTGCACGCCCATCCGCAGCCCGCTGCGGACGTTGGCCCAGGAGACGACCGTGCCGGACTTCGGAAGGCCGGCCATCAACGGTGAGGCGATCCGCCGGATCCGGTTGTTGATGTGGTCGGCGATGTAGAGGGTGTCCACGGAGTCCACCGCGACCGCGGCCGGATTGTTCAACTGGGCCTTCACGGGCTGGCCGTTGTCGCCGCTGAAGCCCGCGGTGCCGACGCCGGCGACGGTGCTGATCCGGCCGTCCGTGGCGATCTTCCGGACCCGGTTGTTGTAGTAGTCGGCGAAGTAGACGGCGCCGGTGCTGTCCACCGCCATCCCCATGGCGAGGTTCAGTTGGGCCTTGTCGGCCGGGCCGCCGTCGCCCCCGAAGCCGGCCACACCGGTGCCGGCGACGGTGCTGATCCGCCCGTCCGCCGCGACCTTCCGGACCCGGTTGTTGCCGCCGTCGGCGAAGTAGAGGGTGCCTGCGGCGTCCACCGCGAGTCCGCGCGGGTAGTTCAGTTGGGCCTTGTCGGCCGGGCCGCCGTCGCCCCCGAAGCCGACCGCACCGGTGCCGGCGACGGTGCTGATCCGCCCGTCGGTCGTGATCTTCCGGATCCGGTTGTTGTTGTAGTCGGAGAAGTAGACGACGCCGGCGCTGTCCACCGCCACCGCCAACGGGTAGTTCAGTTGTGCCGAGGCCGCCGCGGCGCCGTTGCCGCTGAAACCCGCGACGCCCGTGCCGGCGAGGGTGGTGATCCTGCCGTCCTTGGTGATCCTGCGGATCCGGTGGTTTGCGGCATCGGCGATGTAGAGGGTGCCCGCGCTGTCCACCGCCAGCCCGCGCACCTGGTTCAACTGCGCCAGCACGGCGAGGCCGTTGTCACCGCTGAATCCCGCGGCGCCGGTACCGGCGAGGGTGCCGATCCTGCCGTCCGTGGTGACCTTCCGGACCCGGTGGTTGTTGCAGTCGGCGATGAGGAGCGTACCGGCGCCGTCCATCGCCAGCCCGATCGGGCGGTTGAGCTGTGCCGCGACGGCAGGTCCGTTGTCCCCGGCGAACGCCGCCGGCCCGGTCCCCGCGACCGTGGTGATCGGAGGGGCGGTCTGCTGGCCCGGAGTCGTCGTCTTGTCGGGAGTGGTCATCGTCGTTCCTTCGCTCGTGGTGCCCGGTCGTCGAGGGTGAGCGGTTGCTCCTGGTGCGTCATACGGGGAGCAGCTGCCACTGCCGGTTGCGATGGTCGCCGTCCGCGCCTTGCTGCGTGACGGCCGCAGGCGTGGTGGCGTCGACGCGCAGGAGCAGGCCGCTGTGCCGGTTGGCGATCTCGTACACCCGGGGGCTGTCGGTCGCCGGGCCCATGGGGATCAGCCGCCACTGCTGGTGGTGCGCGTCGGTGCCCGCGTAGGCGCGCTGCGCGACCACCGTCCCGTGCACCTTGAGCGCTTCGGGAACCTCCAGTACCTTGCCGCTGCGCAGGTTCTCGAACGTGTAGAGCACCTCGCCGCCCTCCTGGCCCGCCACCACCAGGCGCCAGCGCTGGTGTTCCCTGGGCGCGGCGAGGACCTGGTGGATCTCGGCCCCGTCCTTGGTGGACTCCCGCAGGGCGCCCATCCGCAGCCTGCTGCGGACGTTAGCCCAGGAGACCACCGTGCCCGACTCGGGCAGCCCGGCCGTGGTCGGCGAGGCGATCCTACGGATCCGTTGTCCGCTGTACTCGGTGATGTAGAGGGTGTCGACGCAGTCCACAGCGAGTCCCACGGGGTTGTTCAGCTCGGCCTTGTCCCCAGGGCCGCCATCGCCGGTGGAACCCTCGGTGCCGGTGCCGGCGAGAGTGCTGATCGTCCCGTCGACCGTAACCTTCCGGACCCGGTGGTTGCTGTACTCGGCGATGTGGAGGACACCGGCACCATCCACCACCACCCCCGTCGGGACGTTCAGTTGGGCCTCGGCCGCCGGGCCGCCATCACCGGCGAAGCCCGCGGTTCCGGTGCCGGCGACGGTGCTGATCGTCCCGTCCGCGGTGACCTTCCGGACCCGGTGGTTGAGGCTGTCGGCAATGTAGAAGGTGCCCGCGCCGTCCAGCGCCAGCCCGTGCGGGCGGTTCAGTTGGGCCTCGACCGCCGGACCGCCGTCACCGCCGAAACCCGCCGCGCCGGTGCCGGCGACGGTGCTGATCGTCCCGTCCGCCGCGACCTTCCGGACCCGGTCGTTGCTGTAGTCGGCGATGTAGAGGACACCGGCGCCGTCCACCACCACCCAGAACGGACTGTCCAGTTGGGCCTTGATCGCCGGACCGCCGTCACCACCAAAGCCCGCGGTTCCGGTGCCGGCGACCGTGCTGATCGTCCCATCGGCCGTAACCTTTCGGATTCGGTGGTTGCCGGCGTCGGCGATGTAGAGGGTGCCCGCTCCATCCACCGCCACCCCGCGCGGGTAGTTCAGTTGGGCCTTGGCCGTCGGGCCGCCGTCGCCGCCGAAGCCCGCCGTGCCCGTCCCAGCGACCGTACTGATCCGCCCGTCTGTCGTGATCTTCCGGACCCGGTGGTTGTCGCGGTCGGCGAGGTAGAGGGTGCCGGTGTGGTCCACCACGATCCCGAACGGACGGTTCAACTCAGCAGAGATTGCAGGGCCGTTGTCCCCCTTGCGGCCCGCGGACCCGGTCCCCGCGATCGTGCTGATCGGAGGGGCGGGACTCTCACTGCCTGTCGTTGCTTGCGGGGCGGTGCTCATCGTGATCCCTTCGCCGTTCACTGGCCGCCTGTTGCTCATCTCAGGTGACTGTCGGTTGATTCCAGCAAGTCAGAAGGGCAGGAACATGGCAATTGCCCGTACGAGTGCATTCCAGCGCAACAGGTTGACGGGACCTTTGCGTGAACCCGGCCGCAGCCTGGAATGCCCGACTTCACCGGGGGATGGCCATGGACGCCCTCGGCCTCCATGGACCCACCGACCTCACCCGGCTCCCGAGCACCTGCCGCAATGCCGGGCCAGGTTTCCGATCGAGACCCAGGCCCGCTGCGCGCCCGGCTACTTGTACATGGCCTCGACCGTGGCGACGTCGCCGTCGGACAACTCCGTGGCCTCACCCAGGATGACTCCCGCGGGGAGCTTCTGCTTCGGCGTGATGGTGTCCCTGCCGTTCTTGGAGACCACCCGGCCCCGGAGGGGAACCGAGAGCGTGGAATCACCGTTCCCGACGATGCGTCAGGATGGCGCGCAGCCGGGCGCGCAGCCGGGCGCGGTGCCGGGCGCGGTGCCGGGCAGCGACCGGAGGTGCAGTACCAATGACCCGCTACAGCGTCGACCCCGAACGGCACGCGCTGATCGCGACCTGGGGAACGGGCGAGGGCGATCTCGCCACCCGTATCGCGCTGCCCTGGTCGAATCCGCCCACCGCGCCGGCCGCGCCCTGCACGCCATCGGCAACGCGGACCTCACCGACGCCGTCCTCGCCGAAGTCGGCGCCGAGCTCGCCGCCGTGGAGAACGCCGAACTCGGCGGCCTCACCGGCCGCGCCCGACAGGCCGTCCTCCTCAGCCGCGAAGGCGCCTCCCCCGATCGTGTCCAGGACGCTGCGCCACCGCACCCTGTCGACCCCGGCGAACATCTACAGCCACCTCACCCGCCAGGCAGCCCGCGGAGCCGTCGACGCCATCGCCCGCCTCCTCGACAGCGCCGAACTCGCCCTCTACGCCACCCAACGCGCAGACCGGCCACGGAACCTGATCGACCAGTTCCGCGACCACCTCACGAACCGCCGGCGCAGGACCCGCCGCGAACACGCAGCTCAGGCCCCCATCCCGCTGTAACTGGCGCGACCACCATGCGACCACCAGCTGCCCAAACGCCAGAAAGGCCGCTCCCGCCAGAAGCGGAAACGGCCTACGACCTGCAGTTTTGCAAGTCGGGACGACAGGATTTGAACCTGCGACCCCTTGACCCCCAGTCAAGTGCGCTACCAAGCTGCGCCACGTCCCGTGGTCTGGATGCCTTGCGGTGGGGCCTGGGGGGCCTTTCCGGTTGGCTTCTCGACCTTGTCTCCGGTTGTTGTCCCGGCGACGTGGAAAACAATACAGCACGTCGGGGGGTGCTCGCTGCCAGGTTTCGGGGGTGGGGCGGAGTGGGGGGTCAGGGGGTGGGGTGGCGGGCGTCGTAGGTGAGGAAGGCGGGGCGGCGGGCGGCGAGGAGGAGGACGCAGGCGACGCAGGCGAGGCCGCCGGTGATGACGGAGGTGGCGGGGTTGCTGAGGGCGGCGACGGCGCCGGATTCGAAGTCGCCGAGGCGGGGGCCGCCGGCCACGACGACGATGAAGATGCCCTGGAGGCGGCCGCGCATCTCGTCGGGGGCCGCGGTCTGCATCATCGTGTTGCGGAAGATCATGCTGACGGTGTCCGCGCAGCCGGCCACCGCGAGCAGGAGGAGGCCGAGCCAGAGGTTGTGGAGGGCGCCGAAGGCGGCGATGGCGAGGCCCCAGGCGGAGACGGCGGCGAGGATCGCGACGCCTTGGCGGCGGACCCGGCCGACCCAGCCGGAGAAGAGCGCGCCGATCAGGGCTCCGACGGCCGGGGCGGAGACGAGCAGGCCGACGGTGCGGGCGTCCCCGGCGTAGAAGGTGACGGCGATCGCCGGGAAGAGGGCGCGGGGCATGCCGAAGATCATCGCGGCGAGGTCGGCGAGGAAGCTGGTGCGCAGGTTGGGCTGCTCGCGCAGGAAGCGCAGGCCGTCGAGGACGGAGGCGCGGCCCTTGCGTTCGCCCTCCGGCCGCATGGCGGGCAGGCGCCACACGGCGTAGAGGGTGCCGGTGAAGGCGACGGTGTCGACGAGGTAGGCGGTCTGGGCGCCGAAGGCGCCGATCAGGACGCCGCCGAGCATCGGGCCGACGGTGAGGCCGAGGTTCATGCTGACGGTGTTCAGGGCGTTCGCCGCCGGGAGCTGGTGGGCGGGGACCAGCCGGGGGATCATCGCCGAGCGGGCGGGCGAGCTGAGCGCGAAGAACCCGGCTTGGAGAGCGACGGCGGCGTAGAGGAGCGCCACCAGGCTGAGCCCGGCGAGGGCCTGGGCGGCGAGCAGGGCGGAGACGGCGGCCAGGCCGGCCGAGCCGATCAGGCCCAGTTTGCGGCGGTCGACGGTGTCGGCGATCGCGCCGCCGTACAGGCCGAAGGCGACCAGCGGGACGAGCGAGAACAGGCCCACCAGGCCGGTCGCGAAGGCGGAGCCCGTCAGGTCGTAGACCTGGACGGAGACGGCCACCGCGGTCATCTGCTGGCCTATGGAGGACACCGCCTGCCCGGACCAGACCCGGCGGTAGTCGGCGTTCTCGCGCAGCGGGCTGAGGTCCGCGAAGGCCCGCCGGTACCAGGGGACGTCCGGAGCGGAGGAAGGGCGGGAGGAAGGGCGGGAGGAAGGAACGGATGAGGGGGCGGTGACAGGCGCGGGGGCAGAGGCGGCGTCGGCGGTCGGGGTATCAGGAGGTTGGTTGCTGGTCACAACAGTCCATGGTTGCCCCGGCCCCCGCCGCGCCCGACACCGGGTCCCGCCCTGCACACCTCGATCGGCAGGACGGCACGCCCCCACCCGCGCTCGGCCCGCCGCGACGGACCGAGCACGACGGACCGAGCACCAACAGGCCGAGCTCGACGGACCGAACCCCCCGCGGGCTACCTGGTGAGCACCTGCTTCTCCCCCGCCTCCACCGCGAAGTCCAGCCGGTTGCCCGGCGGCGGGAACGGGCAGATGAAGTGGTCCGCGAAGGCGCAGGGCGGCAGGTAGGCCCGGTTGAAGTCGAGGACCGTCCGCCCCTCGTCGTCCGGCGCCGGCAGGGTGATGAACCGGAAGCGGTAGGTGTCGATGCCGCTGGTGGCGTCGGCGATGACGCCGGTGAGGTGCTGTCCGGAGCGGCCGACCGTCAGGGTGCGGTGCTCACCGGCGACAGTGAACTCGATCCGGCCCGTGATCGCCAGCGGCCGGTCCTTGCCGTCCGCGTTCGGGACCAGCACCGACTGCCCCTCCTCCTCGAAGGGGGTGTAGACGGCGGGGACGGCCCACTCGGGCGCGTAGGAGTAGGCGGAGATGCCCGCGAAGCCGGTCCGGCCCGGCGCGGACGGGTCGAAGACCCGCAGGGCGATTTCGCCCTCCCGCTCGATCGGGACGAGCAGCAGGTCGCCCAGGGTGGCGGTGTCGGCGGCCGGGTCGGTGTCCGGGCGCAGCAGCACCTCGCCGTCCACCGGCCCGTCGGCGCCGTCGACGGTGATGCCGTCGCCGGCCGCCGCCCGTACCCGGACGCCCTCGGCGTCGGCCCACCAGAGCCCGGGCAGGCCCGGGACCTCGACCGGCTCGGGCCCCAGCCAGTGCGTGCCGGTGAGTGCGAGCTGGCCGTGCAGCGCGCTCACCGACGCCGCCCGCCCGTCACTCCAGTGCTTCCAGTCCTCCGCGGCCGTCGCCGTCATCGGTCAACCCTCCCGGTCCGGTCCGCGGACGGCCCGCCGTTCGGGCCGTCCGTATCGGTCATCCTGCACAACACCGCCCGCCGGTGCGGATAGTTCCACGGACCGGGCAGGCAGCCGCACCCGAAAGGAGACTGCAATGCGGCGGCAACAGACGGCAGCCGGAGCACCCGGCCCGGGCCGGGACAGCGACGGTCAGTCCTTCAACGGCCGGAACAGTCCCTCCTGCACCACCGACACCACCAGCTGCCCCGTCCGGTCGTAGATCTGGCCGCGGGCCAGGCCGCGCGCGCCGTGCGCGATCGGGGACTCCTGCTGGTAGAGCAGCCAGTCGTCGGCCCGGAACGGCCGGTGGAACCACATGGCGTGGTCGAGCGAGGCCATGTCGAAGTGCCGGGTGCCCCAGAGCGGCTCGACGGGGGCGCGCACAGCGTCCAGCAGCGTCATGTCGCTGGCGTAGGT
This sequence comes from Kitasatospora sp. NPDC096128, assembly GCF_040303105.1. Taxonomy (NCBI): domain Bacteria; kingdom Bacillati; phylum Actinomycetota; class Actinomycetes; order Kitasatosporales; family Streptomycetaceae; genus Kitasatospora; species Kitasatospora sp. NPDC096128. Next base: position 185,687 of record NZ_JBEOSP010000013.1, read on the forward strand.
GAGAGCACAGACGTGGATCAGCGGGTCGTCCGGCAGCGGGCCGTTGGTGCGCAGCCACACCCCGCTGCGCGCCTCGACGTCGACCAGGTCCTTCTTGTTCCAGCGCAGGCGCTCGACGTAGCGGATGTCGAAGGGCTGGCGCCGGCTGATGAACGGGGGCAGCTCGCCGAGCCGGGAGCCCACCTCGTCCAGGGCGCTGGGCAGGCCCTCGGGCGCCGGGACCTCCGGCATCGGGTACTGGTGCTCGATGCTGCCTTCCTCCGGTCTGTGGAAGTCGGCGGTGAGCGCGAAGATCGACCGACCGCCCTGGATGGCGAGCACCCGGCGGGTGCTGAAGGAACGGCCGTCGCGGATCCGGTCGACCTGGTAGACGATCGGCACGCCGGGGACCCCGGGACGCAGGAAGTACGCGTGCAGCGAGTGGACAGGGCGCGCGTCATCGATCGTGCGCCCCGCCGCGACCAGCGCCTGCCCGGCGACCTGGCCACCGAAGGTGCGTTGCAGAGCCTCCTCGGGACTGCGCCCGCGGAAGATGTTCAGTTCGATCTGCTCCAGGTCGAGCAGATCGACGAGGTCGTCGACGGGGGTACCCATGCGCGCGCTCCCTCTCGTGATTCCGATCGAGTTCTCCAGCTCACTCGAATTCTCCAGCGACCCGGGACATTCCCGCCCTCCGACTCCCAACGGCCGATTCACTCGAACGAGTAAACGATTCGATGGGCGGGCGAAACGAGCGGACGCCCCCGGGCTACGCCTACGCCCCCAGCCCGGACTGCCGCACCGTGACGTTGAGCCGCCCGACCAGGTCCAGCCCCAGCCCCGGATCCGCCGTCCCCGGCAGCGTCCGCACCACCCCGTGGTACGCGAACCGGGCCGGCCCGCCGAACACCAGCAGGTCCCCGCTGCGCAGCTCCAGGTCCGTCCACGGCCGGGTCCTGGTCTCGGTGTTGCCGAGCCGGAAGACGCAGGTGTCGCCCAGCGAGAACGAGACCACCGGGGCGTCCGCGCGCTCGTCGCGGTCCTGGTGGAGGCCCATCTTCGCGCCGTGCGGGTAGTGGTTGACGATCGCGGTGTCCGGTTCGTAGGCCGCCGCGCCCGCCACCTCCCCGGCCGCGTCGCCGTACGCCTCCGCCACCGCCCGCCGGGCGAGCTCCCCGAGCAGGGGCGGGAACGGCTTGACCGGGGCGCCGTCCTCGGCGGTCCGCGCGTACCCGTAGGGGTACCAGTGCCAGCCGAGGCTCACCATCCGCACCGACATCACCCCGCCGGTGGGCATCCGCACACTGTGCAGCCCGGCCGGCGGACGGGCCCACTCCCGGCAGGCGGCGACCAGTCGTAGCTGCGCGGCCCGGTCCAGCCAACCGGGCAGCAACACGGCCCCGGGAGCCGGCTCGGACCGCACCCGGGCGGTCCGCTCACCCGACGGCTCACCCGACCGGTGGCCGTCCGGGGCACCCGACCGGCCACCCGACGGCTCAAGGAACTGGTCACCGAACAGCTCGCCCTGGATCACCCCTCCATCCTCCCGCACGAGCCGCGCCCCCTCCCCCGGCCCGATCATCCCCAGCTCCCGCGCGCAGGCCGGCCAGGCCTCCCACCCCTGCTGCCGCAGGATCTCCTCCCCGACGGTGGTCTGCTCCCGCCGGCCCGCGTGGTCGGGCCGGTCGGCGAAGCGCAGCCCGCCGGCCTCCGCCCAGGTGGTCGGCCGGATCTGCAGACCGCCGTAGAACCCGTTGCCGGTGTCGGCCCGCCAGTCGCCGCCACTCTCGCAGTCGGCGAGCTCGTCCCAGATGAGGTCCGCGACCCGCACGGCCGCACCGGCCCGCACGGCCGCACCGGCCCGTACGCCGCCCACCCGCGCGACCAGCACCACCGCCACAGCGGCCACCACCACAGCGGCACCCACCCGGAGCACCGCCCGGAACACAGCCTGAGCTGTCTGATCGTCACACGAATGCGGCACGGCAGCCGACCCTAGGGAGGTCGGCCGCCGCACCGCCCCGACACGCCGGGAACGCCGACGGCCGCTCCCCCGCGTGGCGGAGGAGCGGCCGTGACGGACCGGCGAGCGACCAGGGGTCAGCTCAGCCTGCCTCAGATGCTCAGGGTCTGACCCGGGAAGATCAGGTCGGGGTTGCCACCGACGACCTTGGCGTTGTTCTTGTACAGCTCGTGCCAGTCCAGGCCCTGCGCGGCGGCGATGGAGCTCAGGGTGTCACCGGACTTGACGGTGTAGTCGCCCTTGGCCGGCTTGGCGTCGTTGGAGCCGGTCCAGGACTTGGCGGCGTCCTTCTTCGGCGCGGCGTCCGCCTTCGGCGCAGCGGCCTTCGGGGCGGCCTCGGCCTTCGGGGCAGCGGCCTTCGGCGCGGCGGTCTTGGGGGCGGCCGCGGCCTTCGGGGTGGCGGTCTTCGGCGCGGGGGTCTGCGCCGGCTTGGCGGCGGAGGTGCCGGCCGTGGTGTCGACCGCGGCCGGGGCGCCGCCCTTGGTCAGGCCCGCCTTGACGGAGCAGACCGGCCAGGCGCCGGGGCCCTGGGAGGCGAGGACCTTCTCGGCGACGGAGATCTGCTGCGCCTTGGTGGCCTGGTTGGCCTGGGCGGCGTACGCGGTGCCGCCGAAGGCGGACCAGGTGCTGGAGGTGAACTGCAGGCCGCCGTAGAAACCGTTGCCGGTGTTGATGGCCCAGTTGCCGCCGCTCTCGCACTGGGCGACAGCGTCCCAGGTGGAGACGGGGGCGGCAGAGGCCGAAGTGGCCGTGACGAGGCCGGCCACCGGCAGGGCCGCGACAGCGGCGCCCGCCACGACGGCCATCCGAACGCGGTTGCGCTTGGTGGCGGCGGTGGTGGTGGCAGCGGCGTTCTCGTTACGGAAGGTCATGGGGTTCCTCTCGACAGCCCCGGGCGGGCATGCGGAACCAGGCCCTGGAAAGGGCCTCGTTCACTTGCCGCGTCCGTCGGACGGCCGTGCACGTGTCGGACGTGCCTCTGCCGCCCTGGCCACCCAGCCGCTCGCCGGCGACCTGTTCGAGCGATCGCGTCGGCGGGCACCTGCCGCGCCCGGTCGGAACCGGGGAGCAGTGCGTCGGGGGTGAACCCGGGTGGCGCTCGTTGCGCCGCCAAGAAAGCTAGGTGCCGGTCGGTGGGGAAACCAAAACCCCACCGGTCTTCCCAGCTCAGCGAATGGTTACCGGCGGTAATAGGCGCACAATCATGCCCGAAATGTCCACTTTGGCCATTGATTCCTAGATCAAACATCGAGTCGGCGTGACTCACCTCACCGTTTCAATCCGGCAGTCCTGTCACCGACATCGACAGATTGCGACCACGAGAACACGCGGCGCGGTCGGATCCGGGGCAATTCCCGTCAGCCTCGTCAGGCACCCGTGACGCCTGACACAAGGGCCCGTTGGGCATGGCGACCTCCCCGTGTCCGCCCCCCTGACCCCACCCGCACCCATCCGAGGAGAACCCGTGCCGCGCATGCTCGACGTCAGCGACGAGGTCCGGTCCGAGATCGGCGACGACGAGGCCGACCGCCTGCTCGGCGGCGACCGCGCCCCCGACAGCTACGAATGCACCTCCTGCCGCACCCCCGGCGACAGCCACGTGGAGGCCACCAGCACCGTGCTGTTCGTGGGTGACGAGACAGCGGTCCTGGCCTTCGCCCACGCCCGCTGCATCCCCTCGCAGGTGGTTCCGGTCGCCGAGGAGCAGCTGGTCGGCGCCGTCCGCAGCATCAACCAGACGCAGCCCGCCGCTCCTGGCCTCACCGTCCCCGCCCCGGACCTCACCGCCCCGGACCTCACCACCCCGGACCTCACCACCCCGGACCTCACCACCCCGGACCTCACCGGCCCGGACCTCACCGCCCCGGCGCCGACCGCGCCCGGCGGTCCCGTGACCCAGCCGACCGCCCCGGGCCAGGCCGCCATCCTCGGCATCACCTGCGGGCTCGTGCTGCACGGCAAGGTCGGCCACGCCTCCCTCGTGGTCGAGCCCACCGGCCCGGTCGGCCGTCCCGGCAGCACCTCCGGCGAGGACGAGTTCCTCGACCTGCTCCAGGACGCGGGCTTCCAGCCGGTCGCCGACCTCGACGAGACCCCGGAGCAGCTGCCCGGCTGGTCGGTCCTGGTCGCCATGGGCAAGCTGCACGCGATCCTGCAGCCCGCCGCGGCCGGCGGCAGCACCGGCTGGTGGCAGGCCCATCAGCCGCTCCAGGTCACCGACGCCTGGCGGATGGCCGCCAGCCAGCTCTCCGAGGTGACCATGTACGCCGTCCCGGCCGGCATGGTCGGCCGCCAGCCCCGCGAGGACCTGCTGCGTCAGGCGCTGGAGCGGGCGGTCGCACTGGGCCAGGTGGTCGCCGCCTCCCTCCCGCTCGCCGGCACCTGATCCGCCGGCCCGGTACGACGGGCGGGCGGCCTCGGCCCGGCTACGGCCTCCCGCCCGCCCCTCCGTACGCCTAACGCCCCCGCATCCCCGCCGCCTCTCACTCGTTGGCCCCTACGTGTACAGCTACGACGTCTCCGCACCCGCCGGACGGTCGACCACCGCCCCCCGCTCGATCCCGGGCATGCGCCCGTCGTACGACGCGGAGCACCCGCACTCGACGACCCCGATCTACGACGAGCTGTACTCCGAGTACCGACGGCTGTTCCGCGCCCTGCCCGGCGACCGCTCGGGCGAGGAGGACCTGAGGTTCACCGGCTTCGCGATCCGCGACGGCTACCCGCTGTTCGGCGAGCAGCGCCCGTACCCGTCGGCGCAGCACCAGGCCTTCCCCACCTACCCGGGCCAGCCGTCCGGCCTCCCCCCGTTCATGCCGGCGCAGTCGCACCAACCCCACACCCAGCACCACTCCCCGCACCAGCACCAGCACCAACCCCACGCCCAACCCCACGCCCAGCACCAACCCCACAACCAGCACCCGGCGCACGCCCAGTCCCACAACCACGGCCACAGCCACGCCCACCCGCACCCCCAGCCCCAAGCCCACCCCCACCCCGAGCCCGTCGCCGCCACGACCGCCTCCGCCACCAGCGGCGGTCACGGCCAGGGCTGGGTGGCCGCCGGCTACCTGGGCGCGGCCCCGCAGCACACGGTGCCCGCCCCGCCGCCCGCCCCGTCCCCGGTCCTGGGCACCGCCACCGGCCTCGCCACCGCCCCGCCCCCCACCGGCGGCCGCCACCGCCAGATGCTCTCGCTCCCCCCGGGCCGCACCGGCGACCACCGCTGACGGGCCCGCACGGCACCGACGACCCCGGCTCAGCAGGTCCCGGAACGACCGGAGGGCCCCGCCACCACCGGTGACGGAGCCCTCCAGCTCGTACTGCTCGTACTGCTCCTACTGCCTACTTCTTCTTGCGCTTCTCCCGGACCCGCACCGAGATCGAGATCGGCGTCCCGACGAAGCCGAACTCCTCGCGCAGACGACGCTCGATGAAGCGCCGGTAGCCCGCCTCCAGGAAGCCCGAGGCGAACAGCACGAAGCGCGGCGGACGGATGCCCGCCTGGGTGCCGAACAGGATGCGCGGCTGCTTGCCGCCGCGGATCGGGTGCGGGTGGGCGGCGACCAGCTCGCCGAGGAAGGCGTTCAGACGCGCGGTGGTGATGCGGGTCTCCCAGCCCTCCAGCGCGGTCTCGATCGCCGGGACGAGCTTCTCCATGTGTCGGCCGGTCTTGGCCGAGACGTTGACGCGCGGGGCCCACTGCACCTGGACGAGGTCGCGCTCGATCTCGCGCTCCAGGTAGTAGCGGCGCTCCTCGTCGAGCTGGTCCCACTTGTTGTAGGCGACGACGACGGCGCGCCCGGCCTCGACGGCCATCGTGATGATCCGGGTGTCCTGCTCGGCGAGGGTCTCGCTGGCGTCGATCAGGACGACCGCGACCTCGGCCTTCTCCAGCGCGGCGGAGGTGCGCAGGGAGGCGTAGAAGTCGGCGCCGGCGGTCAGGTGGACCCGGCGGCGGATACCGGCGGTGTCCACGAACTTCCAGGTCTTGCCGCCGAGTTCGATCATCTCGTCGACCGGGTCGCGGGTGGTGCCGGCCAGCTCGTTGACGACCACCCGCTCCTCGCCGGCGACCTTGTTCAGCAGGCTGGACTTGCCGACGTTGGGTCGGCCGATCAGCGCGATCCGGCGCGGGCCGCCGGGGGCGGCGCCGCCGAAGGTCTGCGGCGGGGCTTCGGGCAGCGCGTCCATGACGGCGTCCAGCAGGTCACCGGAGCCGCGGCCGTGCAGGGCGGAGACGGGGAACGGCTCGCCCAGGCCCAGCGACCACAGGTAGGCGGCCTCGGCCTCGGTGGACGGGCCGTCGACCTTGTTGGCGCACAGCACGGTCGGCTTGCCCGCCCGGCGGATGAGCTTGATCAGGGCTTCGTCGGTGTCGGTGGCGCCGACGGTGGCGTCCACGACGAACAGGACCGCGTCGGCCTGCTCGATGCCCAGCTCGGCCTGCGCGGCGACCATGGCGTCGATGCCGAGGACGTCGATCTCCCAGCCGCCGGTGTCGACCACCTTGAAGCGGCGGCCGTTCCAGCTGGCCTCGTAGGTGACCCGGTCGCGGGTCACGCCCGGCTTGTCCTCGACGACGGCCTCGCGGCGGCCGATGATGCGGTTCACCAGGGTCGACTTGCCGACGTTCGGGCGGCCGACGACGGCCAGCACCGGCAGCCGGACGAGCTCGGCGCCGTCCACGCCGTCGAAGCCGTCGAGGTCGAAGCCCTCTTCGGCGGCCAGGGCCATGTACTCGGCGTAGTCGGCGGCGTCCAGCTCGCCGGGGCCGGCGGAGTGCTCTGCGGTCATGTTCGTCTGTTCCGTTTCCCGGCCCGGCCCTTCCCAGGGGCGTGCCGTGCGTACCTGCCCCGCTGGGGCAGCGCGATGGTTTCGTCCGCGGCGCCTGACGGCCCGCGGTTCGTTCAATGATCGGCCGGTCGGCCGATCGGACCAAATGGTCAGCCGGTCGGACCGGCAGGTCGGTCGACCGAGCCGGAAAGCCGGCGGACCGTAAGGTCGGCCGGCCCGACCGGTGGGTCTGCCGATCAGACCGACGACAGCCCGGCGCGCTCCTCCACCAGGGCGGTGATCCGGCCGATCACCTGCTCCAGGGTGAGCTCGCTGGTGTCCACCAGCACCGCGTCCGCGGCCTGGGCCAGCGGCGCCGTCTCCCGGGAGGAGTCGGCGGCGTCGCGGCGCGCGAGGTCGGCGGCCATCGCGGTGATGGTCGCCTCGTCCACGCCCTTGGCCCGCAGCTCGGCCGCCCGGCGCGCGGCCCGGGCTGCCTCGGAGGCGGTCAGGAACACCTTGACGGTGGCCTGCGGGAACACCACGGTCCCCATGTCCCGGCCCTCGGCGACGATGCCGCGCTCGGCGACCTCGGCGCAGCCGCGCTGCAGCTCCACCAGCCGGGCCCGCACGGCCGGCACCGCGGCGACCGCGCTGACCTGCGCCGTCACCTCGGGGCCCCGGATCGGGCCGGAGACGTCCTGACCGTCCACCGTGATGGTCGGCCCGTCGGCGTCCGTGCCGGACACGATGACGGGCTTGCCGCACGCGACGGCCACCGCCTCCGGGTCGTCGACGTCCACGTCGTTGGCCTGCATCCACCAGGTCATCGCCCGGTACATGGCGCCGGTGTCCAGGAAGCTCAGGCCCAGCCGGGCGGCGACCGCCCGCGAGACGGTCGACTTGCCGGAGCCGGAGGGTCCGTCGATGGCGACGACGACCGGGGCGTGCGCTCGGTCGGCAGTGTCCACGGGGGCGAACCTCTCTCTGAGCATGCTGAGAACATGGGAGCCGGACGCCTGCTGGGGCGGACGGCCGGGGATTGTCTCCCTCAAGGTTAATGGACCGCGGCCGGACCCCGTCCCGGACCGATCACCACCCCGTCCCGGGCAGGACGTCCCGTCGGCGCGGACCCGCTGACCTCCCGCACCCGCTCGACCGTCCACCCCTACGGCAGCTGCGCGGCCGCCTGCTCCGCCTGCTCTGCCTGCTCCGCCTGCCCTGCCTGCTGGGCCTCCCGGTCGACGGCCTCCTGCTGCACCTCCAGCACCGCGTGCCCGAGTCGGGGCCGTACGTACTCGCCGTCCCGCTCGATCCCGAGCACCCCGCCGACCAGCACCATCGACCGCTCGACACCCAGGAGGTCCCAGACGAACGGCACCGTGGACAGGTGCGAGGGGAAGTCGTTCACCGCGAAGGCGTCCCGGTGGTACGAGGTACCCGCGGCCTCGCGCCAGCAGAAGGTCTGCCGCAGCCGGGGCCCGTCCGGGGTCTGGGTGTGGGCGAAGAAGGCGGTGAGCCAGCCGGTCACCAGCGGGCCGCCGGACACCGACTCCCACTTGTACAGCGAGCGCCAGAAGCCCTCGTCCACCGGGCCGCCCGCCGCCGTGGCCGCGATCTCCGCCAGCACCGGGCGCAGCTCGGCGAACCACGGCACCAACCAGTCGAAGCGCTCCGCCAGCGCGTCCACCCGGTCCGCGAGCAGCGCCCAGTCCTCGGGGGTGCCCTCCAGCCGGATCCGCGGGATGCCGCAGCGGGTCTCCCAGCGGAAGTCGTAGTAGGGGCTGACCACGTCCATCAGCGCGACCAGCGCCGAGGCCTCGTCGTCCGGCGTGGTGGTCGAGAACCCCGGCCGGAACAGCTCGACCAGCTCCGCGCCCAGGGCCGCCGTCAGCGGTTCCCGGACCAGCCGCACCGACCGCGCCCAGTCGGCGTCCCCGCCCACCAGCGTGTCGTCCCGCACGACGAGCACCCGCGAGCGGTCGGCCGCGCCGAACAGCGCCCGGTAGCGCGGCGGGTACATCCGTACGTGCACCGCGACCTCGTGCACCACCGCGTACCAGAGCACGTCGGGCGACAGGCTGAGCGGCAGGTGCTCCGCGAAGGCGGTGTGGGCAGCGCGCAGCAGCAGGCTCCAGGTCGGCTCGGGCTCGGCGGGCTCCGGCGCGGAGAACTCCGGCCGGGCGGGCCGCGGCCGGGGCCGCTCCACCATCGTCGCCACGCTGCGGTGGCGGACCAGGAAGCCGCCGCCCACCACCGCCCGCAGGAAGCGCTCGTTCCCGAGGTCCACCGGCTCACCGGCGAACCCGTGCCGGGTCTCCCCCAGCGGCAACTCGATGATCACGCCTGCTCCCCCTCACCACCCGGCCCCGCACCACCGGCCGTTCACCGGCCGCCCCTCACCGACCACCCCGGAGCCGTCAGTCCCGGACGCTCCACCCGCCCGCGCGCAGCGCCGCCGTGAGCCGCTTGACCGCCATCGGCGCCACCGACAGCTGGACGAAGCCGACCTGCTGCCCGTCCGAGTGCTCGATCAGGACGTCCTCGATGTTGACCCCGGCCTCGCCGACCTCCCCGAACAGCCGGCCCAGCTCGCCCGGCTGGTCGCCGAGGACGACCGCGACGGTCTCGTACCGGGTGGGCGGGGCGCCGTGCTTGCCGGGGATGCGGGCCTGCCCGGTGTTGCCGCGCCGCATCACCGCCTCGATGCCCTCGGCGCCGGACCGGCGCGCGTCCTCCTCCTCGGCCGCCAGGGCGCGCAGCGCGGTGACGGTCTCGCCCAGGTCGTTGGCGACCTCCGCCAGCACGTCGGCCACCGCGCCCGCGTTGGCGGACAGGATGTCGACCCACATCCCGGGGTTGGAGGCGGCGATCCGGGTCACGTCGCGCACGCCCTGGCCGGAGAGCCTTATGGCCGTCTCGTCGGCGTGCTCCAGCCGGGCCGCGACCAGCGAGGAGACCAGCTGCGGGGCGTGCGAGACCAGGGCCACGGCCCGGTCGTGCGCGGCGGCGTCCATCACGATCGGCACCGCGCCGCACATCGCGACCAGTTCCAGCGCGGCGTTGAGCGTGTCGGTGTCGGTGTCGGCGGTCGGGGTGAGCACCCAGGGCCGGCCCTCGAACAGGTCGGCACGGGCGGCCAACGGCCCGGAGCGCTCGCGGCCGGCCATCGGGTGGCTGCCGATGTAGTGGACGGTGTCGAGGCCGAGCGCGGCGATCTCGCTGCCCGGGCCGGACTTCACGCTGGCCACGTCGGTGTACCAGTGCGCCAGGTTGCGGCGCTGGCAGTCCGCGAGCACCTTGCCGACCAGGGCCGGCGGGACGGCGATGATCGCCAGGTCGACCGGGCCCTCGGCCGGTTCGGTGATGCCGGCGCCGAGCGACTCGGCGGTGCGGGCGGCGTCCGGGTCCGCGTCCTCCAGATGGACGGTCAGCCCGCGTGCGGCCAGGGCCAGGGCTGCGGAGGTGCCGATCAGTCCGGTGCCGACGACGACGGCAGTGCGCATGGCGGGTGGCTCTCCTCGATCACGGTTCTCGACTGGACGGTTCTCACGGCGGTGCTCGAACGACAGGCGGTGCTCGACGACGGACGCTGCTCGACGACAGGCGGTGCTCGACCAACGGGCCCGACCGGGAACGCCCGCGCCCCATCCTCCCACCCGACGCCCCCCGCCGACCCCCGACCCCGGCAACCACCGCGCTCCGCGCCCCGTCCCCCACAGTGCACACGCCGCGCCCCGGCAAATCCGGCGACGCCCGGCCCCGGGCGGGGCAGACTGGCCGCCCGGGGGACGGTGGGGCGAGCCGCGGCACACCGGGCGACCGGACGCGAACGAAGGGGATACGCATGGACGATCAGCACAGCAGTCACACCGGGCCGTCGAAACGGCCGACCGTACCGGCCCACCCGTCGGTCCTGGACTCCGTCGTGGTGTACGCCGAGGGCGCGGTGTGCCGACGCCGGGCCACCGTGCCGGTCCCGCCCGGCGGACGGCTGCGGCTGACCGGCCTGCCCGACTCGCTGCGGGCCGATTCGCTGCGGGCCCGGGTGCTCTCCGGCCCGGCCGGCACGGCGGTCGTCGAGGCCCGCCTCGAAGCGCTCGCCGAGCTCCGAGAACCGGGAGAACTCCCCGAGCTGCGGCGCGAGTTGGATGAGACCGAAGAACGCCTGGGCGCACTGAACGAGCGCCACCGGCTGGTCCTGGCTGCGATCGCCGAGACGGCCGCGCTGCGCGCCGTCCCGCCGCAGCGCCGCGGTGAGGAGCCGCTGCGCCGCACCCCGGCGGACGCCTGGCTGGAGCTCGCCGACTTCGTCGACGAGCGGCTGGCCCGCCTCCAGGAGCGCGCCGAGCAGCTCACCCGGGAGATCGAACTCGCCGACCACGAGCGCCAGTTGGCCGCCGACCGGCTGGACCGGGCATCCACCGCCGAGCGCACCGAGCCGGTCGGCACCACCGAAACCGTCCTGCTCACCCTGACCACCGCCGACGGCACCACCCCCGACCCCGAAACCACCCCCGCCACCGAAACCACCCCCGCCCCAACCCCCGCCCGGATCGAACTGGAGCTGGAGTACGGCGTCCCCACCGCCCGCTGGGTACCCGCCTACCGCCTCAGCCACCGCACCGGCACCGACACCGCCCGCCTGGTCCTGCGCGCCGCCGTCGCCCAGCACACCGGCGAGGACTGGACGGGCGTCCGGCTGGCCCTGTCCACCGCCGACCTCGAGCGCCGCACCGACCTGCCCCGACTCGCCTCGCTGCGGATCGGCCGCAGCCAGCCCGCCCCGCCGCCCTCCGGCTGGCGCGAGCCCCCGGCCGGCCTGTCCGACCTCTTCGCCGGCTACGACACGGCCACGGCCGACCGCCCCACCCCCCGCCGCACCAAGCGCACCGGCGTCCCGCTCCCCGTCCCACCCGGCGCGCCCAAGCCCGGCCCCCGCTTCTCGGCCCGGCTCGGCGGCGCCCGCCCGGCCGGCCCCCGCGCCGAGTTCCTCGCGGACGAGGCGGCGCCCGCCGGCCCGTCCGACGGCGGAATGCTCGCCGTCCCGGAGCCGCCCTCCGTCCCCGTACCGCCCGGCTTCGCCGGCTACGGCGGCCCGCCCGCGCCCAGCGCCCCCGCCCCGGCCGTCAGCCCGGCCGCCGCCCCGGTGCCCCCGGCCCCCGGCGGGCCCCCGATGGCCCAGGCCTTCGGCGGCGCCCCCCGGGAGGAGGCCCGCCGCTCCAGGGGCCGCCGCGGCGCGACCCCGCCGCCCGCCGCCGGCTTCGTCCCCGAGGCCGACCTGCTCGACTACCCCGACCTCCAGCTGGCCGGCCCCGACGCCACCGCCGACCGCCGCGGCACCCTGCGCCCGGACCGGGCCCGGGCCGAGCACGACACCCGGCACAGGTTCCACCCGGGCACCCGCCTGACCGGCCTCATCCTCCCCCGCCACGCCGTCCCGCCCCGCGCGTCGGCCGGCTCCTTCGACCACCGCTTCGACGCCGCCGCCCGCGCCGACGTCCCCTCCGACGGCACCTGGCACACCGTCACGGTGGACGAGATCCCGCTCTCCGTCAGCCCCGAGTACGTCACCGTCCCCGCCGTCGAGGAGAAGGTGTACGCGACCCTGGCGCTGGTCAACCGCACCGACCGCGCCGTGCTGGCCGGCCCGGTCGAGGTCACCGTGGACGACGAGTTCCTGCTCACCGCCGCCCTGCCGACCCTCGCCCCGGGCGGCACCCGGAGCCTGGGCATCGGCGTCACGGAGAGCGTCGAGGTGGCGCGCCGCACCGAGCTGCACGAGTCCGCCACCGGCATGCTGAAGGGCAACAGCACCGTGCTCGACCACCGGGTGCACGTCCAGCTGGCGAACCGGCTCGGCCGCCCCGTCACGGTCGAGGTCCGCGAACGCGTTCCGGTCGCCTCCGACGCCGAGATCCGGATCGAGGAGCGCGCCGACTGGCAGGCCCCGACCGTCCCGACCCCGGAGTGCCCGGCCGGCACCCGGCTCTGGCGGGTGGAGCTGCCGCCGGGCGGCCGCACCGAGCTGGACGGCGGCTACCAGATCAAGATCCCGGCCGGAAAGGCCATCGTCGGCGGAAACCGGAGGAACTGACAGATGACCGAAGAGACCGTTCCCCGCCAAGACCCCCTCCCCGTCCCGCTCCCCCTCCCGCCCTCCGTTCCCCTCCCCGTCACCGCCGTCACCTGCCTGGAGGACCGCGCCCAGGTCGAACGCACGGTGACCGTCGAGCTCGCCGAGGGCGTCCAGCGGCTGCGGCTGGGCCCGCTCACCGCCCTCGCCGTCGACCGCACCCTGCGCGCCGAGTCCGCCGCCCCCGGCACCCGGGTGCTGGAGGCCCGACTGGTGCGCACCTGGTCCCCGCGCGCCCCGCTGCCGCCCGGCCCGGCGGACTCCGCGCTGCGTCACCGGCTGCACGCCCTGGAGGCCGAGTCGCGTCTCGCGGACCAGACCCGCGCCCGTCTGGAGGCCCGGCTCGCCCTGCTCGCCCAGCTCTCCTCTGACCTGCTGCGCGAGGTCGGCGAGGGCGCCGGCGTCGGCGAGATCGAGCGCACCCGCTGGGCCCGCGAGCTGGACCGGGTGGACGCCGAGCGCGAGCGCTACGGCGAGGAGCTGCGCGCCGCCCGCTCCCGGCTGCGCCGGCTGGACCAGGAGCGCTCCCAGGCCCTGCTGGCCCTGGACGAGGCCGAGGAGGAGCCCGCCGAGCTGCACGCCCACCTGGAGCTCACGGTCGAGGCCGGGCGCCCCGGCCCGACCGCGCTGACCGTCCACCACCTGGTGCCCTGCGCGCTGTGGCGCCCCTCCTACCGGGCCGTGCTGGACGGCGCCGGGCTGCGCCTGGAATCGGAGGCGGTGGTCTGGCAGCGCACCGGCGAGGACTGGACCGGCGCCCGGCTGACCTTCTCCACCGCCCGTTCCGCCCTGGCCACCGACCCGCCCGCGCTCACCGAGGACCTGCTGAGCCTGCGCGAGCGCACCGACGAGGAGCGCCGCACCGTCGAGGTCGAGCTGCGTGAGGAGGAGGTCACCACCCTGGGCCCGGGAGCCGCCGTCCCCGGCCTGGACGACGGCGGCGAGGTCCGGGTGCTGCCCGCCCCCGCGCCGGCCACCGTCCCCTCGGACGGCCGGGCGCACCGGGTCCCGCTGGGGGCCTTCACCGGGCCGGCGAGCAGCGAGTACGCCTGCGCCCCGGAGCTGTCCCCGCTGGTCACCCAGGTGGTCCGGTTCCGCAACGCGGCCGGGCACCCGCTGCTGGCCGGCCCGGTCGAGCTGGTCCGCGGCAGCGGCTTCACCGGCCGCGGCGAGCTGCGCTTCACCGCCGCCGGTGCCGACGCCGAGCTGTCCTTCGGCAGTACGGACGGCTACCGGGTGGTCCGGGAGACCGACGAGCGCCGCAGCACCACCGCCCTGAGCGGCCGCCAGACCACCACCCGCACCGTCCGGCTGCACCTGTCCCGCTTCTCCGGCCCGGAGGAGCACGACGAGCAGCTGGTCACGGTCCGCGAGCGGGTGCCGGTCTCCGAGGTGGCCGCGGTCGAGGTGCGGCTGCGCAAGGAGGAGTGCTCCCCGGCGCCGGACTCCTTCGACGCCGAGGGCATCGTCCGCTGGGACGTCCCGCTCGGCCCGGGCGCCCGGCGCAGCCTCACCCTGGTGTACGAGGTCTCGGCCGCCGCCAAGGTGGCCGGGCTGTGACGCCGGAGGGCCCGTGACGACCGCTCAGGACCGGAAAGCGGGTACAAAAGGAACATGATCCTCCATCTCGCACCCCTGGACGACTGGCTGTCCGACCCCGGCCGCCCGTACGCCACCGCCTCGCTGCTCACCGACGGGTTCATCCACTGCTCGGCGGACGAGCAGACGGCGCTCGCGGTGGCCAACTCCTTCTTCGCCGACGCCCCGGACCCGCTGATGGTGCTGCTGATCGAGGAGGCACTGGTGGAGCCGATGGTCAAGTGGGAGGCCGCACACGGCGCCCCGCCGCCCGGCGCCACCCCCGGCGTCCTGTTCCCGCACATCTACGGGCGGCTGAACCGCTCCGCGGTGGTCGGCCTGGAGAAGGTCGAGCGAGGCCCGGACGGCCGCTGGGCCTCGCTCAGCCCCTGGAGCTGAGCAGCCGACCGGAGCCCGTCCCCCGGCTCACGACCACCCCGGTCAACAGCCGTCCCGCTCACAGCCACCCCCGCTCCCGGGCCGCCATCCCGGCCTGGAAGCGGGTGGTGGCGCCCAGCGAGCGCATCAGGGCCTGCAGCCGCCGCTGGGTGGTGCGAGCGCTCCAGCCCAGCGATCGGGCGATCGACTCGTCGGTCAGCCCGGCGGCCAGCAGTCCGAGCAGCTTGCGGTGGTCGGCGTCCGGCTCCGCCGACGCCTCCCCGGTGCCGATCGCGGCCTGCAGCTGCACGGCCCGCTCCCACTCGGCCTCGAACAGCGTGTCCAGCGCCTGCAGCAGCGCCGAGGGGTGGATGACGTAGGCCGCGTCCAGCACGCTGTCGCCGACACTGATCGGGATGATCGCCATCCGGTCGTCCGAGATGATCATCTTCATCGGCAGCGTCGGCCGCACCCGCGCCTCCTCGCCGTCCGCGACGCCGACCAGGATGTTCTTCTCCAGCCGGCCGGGCCAGGCCACCGCCTCCCGGTCGTAGACGGTCCGGAACCGCAGGCCCTCCCGCATCCGCCGCCGCTGCAAGGGCATCGCCGCCACCGGGTCCTGGATGTACGGCGGGCGGTCGAAGCCGCGGACCTGGTACTGGCTGGTCCCGGTGATGTGCTCCAGCCGCTGGGCGATCGCCTCGCCACCGGTCAGCACCTCCACCGAGTGCGCCGGGTCGGTGTACCGCGAGGCCTCCCGGAAGGCGTCCATCAGCCGGTGCATCTCGGCCCGGGCGCTGCGCAGCTCGGACTCCCGGTGGCCGATCAGGGTCCCTATCGCCACGTCCGGGGCGACCGCCAGGTAGCGCTCCCGGTCCACCGGCGCCCGGGTGGCCATCCCCTGCTGCGCCAACCGGTCCAGCGCGCGCACGCCCTGCTGGAGCGTCAGGCCGCAGCTCCCGGCCAACTCCTCGGCCGTGGACTGCGGATTGGCGACCAGCGCCGCGTACACCCGCCCGTCCGGTTCGGCCAGCCCCAACGGGCCGAGCGCGTGTCCGGCGGACCGCCCCAGTGCTGCATCGGACACGACGCCGTCTCCCCCTGTTCGCCGCGGAACACCCCTCCGGCGCCGCTCCTGGCGCAGTCCCGCCACTCGGCGGGGCGGTGGTCCGGTGGCCATCCTCTGCCACGGATCATGGCGCTGACAAGGCCGTGACCAGCGGTTGCGTCCCGGCTCACACACACGTCGGAGGGTCCCCCGCCACCACGGGCGGGAGACCCTCCGACGAACAACAGCCGTACGGCCGGGGTCCTACAGGCCGACCTCGCGCATCAGCTGGCCGACCTCGGGGTTGGTCAGGCGGCGCAGCCAGCCCGACTTCTGGTCGCCGAGGGCGATCGGACCGAAGTGGGTGCGCACCAGCTTCTCGACCGGGAAGCCGACCTCGGACAGCATCCGGCGGACGATGTGCTTGCGGCCCTCGTGCAGGGTCACCTCGACCAGGTAGTTCTTGCCGACGTTGGAGATCACCTTGAAGCTGTCGGCCCGCGCGTAGCCGTCCTCCAGCTCCACGCCCTTGGCGAGCTGCTTGCCCAGATCACGCGGGATCGGGCCCTGGATGGCGGCCAGGTAGGTCTTGGTCACGCCGTACTTCGGGTGGGTGAGGCGGTGGGCCAGCTCGCCGTGGTTGGTGAGCAGGATGATGCCCTCGGTCTCGGTGTCCAGCCGGCCGACGTGGAACAGCCGGGTCTCCCGGTTGGTCACGTAGTCGCCCAGGCACTGGCGCCCGTCCGGGTCCTCCATGGTGGAGACCACGCCGGCCGGCTTGTTGAGCGCGAAGAACAGGTAGGACTGGGTGGCGACGGTCAGGCCGTCGACCTTGATCTCGTCCTTCTCCGGGTCGACCCGCTTGCCCTGCTCGGTGACCAGCTTGCCGTTGACCTCGACCCGGCCCTGCTCGATCAGCTCCTCGCAGGCGCGCCGGCTGCCGATGCCGGCCCGGGCCAGCACCTTCTGCAGGCGCTCGCCCTCGGGCTCGCCGAAGGTCTTGGGCAGCTTGACGGCCGGCTTGTCGTGCCGGGCCAGCACGGCGTCCTCGATCTTGGCCTGGAGCTCGCGCGAACGCTGCGGCTGGCGGCGCGGGTCGCCCGGGGCACCCTGGCCCTCCCGGCGCGGGCGCGGGGCCGGGCCGGGGCGCCGGCCGGTGAAGCCGCCGCGGGCCGGGGTGGCGTTCGGGCCGCCGCCGAACTCGGGGCGGTCGTACTTGCGCTCCTCGGGCCGCAGCGGGCGGTCCGGGAAGCGGCGGTCGTCGCGCCGGTCGTCCCGGCGGCCGCCGTCGCGCCCGTAGGAGCCGCCGCGCGAGCCCGAACCCGAGCCCGAGCCGCCGCCGTAGGAGCCACCGCGCGAGCCCGAGCCGCCGCCGTACGAGCCACCGCCGCCCGAGCCGCCACCGTAGGAGCCGCCCCGCGAGCCCGAGCCGCCGCCGTACGAGCCACCGCCGCCCGAGCCGCCACCGTACGAACCGCCGCCGTACGAACCGCCGCGCGAGCCCGACCCCGAGCCGCCGCGACCGCCGCCGCTGCTGCCGCCGTAGGAGCCGCCCCGGCCCCCGCCCTGTCCGCCGCGAGCGCTGCCGCTGCCGCCGCCGCTGCCGTTCCTGCCGTTGCCACTGCTACGCATCAAAGTGTCCGTACGTCGTTTTCCGTCTGGGATGTGCGGTCGTTTCGGCCGACCTCACCTCCCCCTACCGATCAGGCGTTGCCCGATCGGCCTCGCCACTGCCGTCCGCGGCCTGCACGGCAGCGGTGGCGACCGCCTCCGCGATCATCGTGCCCTCCAGGGACTCCGCTTCCACGTCGTCGACCTCGGGCAGGAAGGGAGCGAGCTCCGGCAGCTCGTCCAAGCCGCGGAGCCCCATCCGTTCCAGGAAGTATTTCGTCGTCCGATACAGGATCGCACCTGTTTCGGGCTCGGATCCGGCCTCTTCCACCAGTCCTCGCTGTACCAGGGTACGCATCACGCCGTCACAGTTCACACCGCGGACGGCGGAAACCCGCGATCTGGACACCGGCTGCCGGTACGCGACCACCGCCAGGGTCTCCAGCGCTGCCTGGGTCAGCCGGGCCTGCTGGCCGTCCAGCAGGAAGCGGTCGACCGCCTCGGCGCAGGTCTCCCGGCTGTAGAACCGCCAGCCGCCGGCCACCAGGCGCAGGTCGAACCCGCGCCCCTGGGCCGCGTACTCGGCGGCCAGCGCGCGCAGCGCCGCGGCCACCTCGGCCCGCGGCCGCTCCAGCACCCCGGCCAGCCGCTCCTCGCCGACCGGCTCGTCGACGACCATCAGGATCGCCTCCAGCTCGGCCCGCAGCCCCGGCCCGGCCGGCTCAGATTCGACCGGCTCGGATTCGACCGGCTCCGGCGCACCGGAAGTCGCACCGGAAGTCGACGGAGCCGACTTCTGGTGCACCACCCGCGGCTCGGCCTCCCCCGGCTCCGGGACGGCCACCGGTGATGCCACCGGTGCCGCCACCGGCTCCGGCAGCAGTTCGAAGGCCGGCTCCAGCCACTCCTCCGCCCGCGGCCGCCCCGGCAGCCCGAGCGGGCGCCGCACCGGCCGCCCGCCGTCGTTCCCGCCGTTCATCGCCGCCCGCCCTCCTCCTCGGCCCGCTCCGGCCCGCCGACGGGCCGGTCGAACTCGTCCGTCACCTCGACCGGGCCCCGGCCCTCCTCGGCCACCCAGCGCACCCGCAGCTCCCCGAGCGCCTCCGGCTGCTCGAAGGCCAGCACCCGCTCCCGGTAGAGCTCCAGCAGCGCCAGGAAGCGGGCGACCACCACCAGGGTGTCCGGCGCGTCCGCGACCAGCTGCTGGAAGGAGGCCTCGCCGAGCCCGGTGAGCAGCGCCGCCACCAGCGCGGCCTGCTCGCGCACGCTCACCGGCGGGGTGTGGATGTGGTCCACGTACACCACCGGCGCCGGCTTCGGCTCCATGGCCTTGGCCGCCAGCCGGGCGAGCCCCTCCGGGCCGATGCCGATGACCACCTCGGGCAGCAGCTCCGCGTGCCGGGGCTCCAGCCCGGCGGTCCGGGGGCGCCGCAGCAGCTCGGCCGCCCAGCGCTCGCCGAACAGCGCCGCCGCCCGCTTGTACGCCCGGTACTGCAACAGCCGGGCGAACAGCAGGTCACGTGCCTCCAGCAGGGCCAGGTCCGCCTCGTCCTCGACCTCGGCCACCGGCAGCAGCCGGGCGGCCTTGAGATCGAGCAGGGTGGCGGCCACCACCAGGAACTCGGTCGCCGCGTCCAGGTCCCAGTCCGGGCCCATCGCCCGGATGTGCGCCAGGAACTCGTCCGTCACGGTGGCCAGGGCCACCTCGGTGACGTCCAGCTTGTGCTTGGCGATCAGGCTGAGCAGCAGGTCGAAGGGGCCCTCGAAGTTGTCCAGCCGCACCCGGAACCCGCCCCGGGACTCCTCCTCGGTGGCGTTCACGGCGCTGGCGGCTGGCTCGACGGTGCTCGGCATGACGTTCCATCTTCACCCGCGCGCACCGGCCGTCCCGCCCGGCGGCCGCCGACACGCCGCCCACCGGCCCGCCGCGGGCCCTCGGCGCGCCACCACGGGCGCCCGGGCGCGCCCCGGGGCCGGAGCCGCCCGCAGACGGGCCTAGCGGCCGCGCAGCCGCCGGACCAGGATCGAGGCCTCGCCGCGCTGCTCCAGGTCGGCCAGGACCACCGCGATGGCCTCCCGGACGATCCGCCCGCGGTCCACGGCCAGGCCGTGCTCGCCGCGCAGCACCAGCCGGGTGTGCTCCAGGTCCATGAGCTCCTCGGCGGACACGTACACGGTGATCTTCTCGTCGTGCCGCTCGCGCCCGCTCGGTCGGCGAGGCGCGCGGCCGCGCGGCCGGGCGCGTCCGGCCGCGCCGGGCTGCTCCTCGGCCGTGCCCGCGTGGGCGCGGCCGGCCGGCGCGGCGGCGCCCTGGCCCCCGGCGGCCCGCTGGAGGGGAGGCTGCCCCGCCGGCGGCACCGCGGCGCCCGACTGCTGCTCCTGGGGCGTCTGCCGGTCGTCCTGGGGCCCCGGGGCGGCCTCGGTGCCCTCGGCGCCGTCGGTGCCGTTGACGGTCCGCGCGGTCTCCGGTCTGGATGCCTCGGCGGCCGGACGCGGGGCGAGGGACGGCGACAGCGCCATCCCGCCGGTGGTCCGGAACAGCTCGTCGGCACCCGGGAGACTCACTCGGCGGGGCGGCACCGGTCGAGCACCTCCCTGGCGAGCTGACGGTAGGCGGCGGCCCCGACCGAGTTGGTGGCGTACGTCGTGATCGGCTCGCCGGCGACGGTGGTCTCCGGGAAGCGCACGGTCCGCCCGATCACGGTGTGGAAGACGTGCTCGCCGAACGCCTCGACGACCCGCGCCAGCACCTCGCGGCTGTGCACGGTGCGCGAGTCGTACATAGTCGCGAGGATGCCGTCCAGGCGCAGCTCGGGGTTGAGCCGCTCGCACACCTTCTCGATGGTCTCGGTCAGCAGCGCGACACCGCGCAGCGCGAAGAACTCGCACTCCAGCGGGACGATCACGCTGTGAGCGGCCGTCAGCGCATTGACCGTCAGCAGGCCCAGCGAGGGCTGGCAGTCGATGATGACGTAGTCGTAGTCCGGCAGCAGCGGCTTGAGGGCGCGCGCCAGCGCGGACTCCCGGGCCACCTCGCTGACCAGCTGCACCTCGGCGGCCGAGAGGTCGATGTTGGAGGGCAGCAGGTCCATGCCCGGGACCGCGGTCTTGAGCAGCACCTCATCGGCCGTCAGGCCCCGCTCCATGAGCAGGTTGTAGACGGTGACGTCGAGTTCCATCGGGTTGACGCCGAGGCCGACCGAGAGCGCGCCCTGCGGGTCGAAGTCGACGAGCAGCACCCGGCGGCCGTACTCGGCCAGCGCCGCGCCCAGGTTGATGGTCGACGTGGTCTTGCCGACACCGCCCTTCTGGTTGCACATGGCGATGATCTGCGCGGGGCCGTGCTCGGCCACCGGCGCGGGGATCGGGAAGTACGGCAGCGGACGGCCGGTCGGGCCGACCCGCTCGCGACGCTGGCGCGCGGCGTCGGGGGCCAGCGTGGCGGCGTACTCCGGGTCCGGCTCGTACTCGGCGTCCGGGTCGTCGTAGGCGCCGTAGGCGAACTCGCCGTAGGCCAGGCCGTAGGCCGCCAAGTCGGCGTCGTGATCGGTCACCGTGGTCACCTGTGCTGTGTTCTGGCGTGCTTCGAAGGTACGGAGTGCGACCGAGCCGACCTCGGCCGAGCCCACGGAGGCCTGCCGGGCCCCGGGCTCCTCACTCGGCTGGCCGGCGGTGAGCTCCGCCAGTCCTGGCTGACCACCCCCGGGAGCAATTGTCGACTCATTCACAAGTCGTCTTACCTCCTTGGGGATCCAGGACTCTATGTCGATTCGTCAGCGTGGCAGCATGCCGACGGTTTGCGACTCTAGGCCGTTCAAGGCGTTCGCAGCAACACAATCCACGGTAGTGGGCACGATGTGTCGACTATCGGGCGGGCTGCTGTCAAGGGATGAGCAGGCCCATGACCCTAACGTTTCTGCGGGAGGCCGAGGGTCGGGTGACGTCACCGACGGAAATTGACGACAGAGCGACCCGCCCGGTCCAACCGCTGTTCACGGGCATGGTGAAGCCCCCGACCCGAGCGGATCGGGTCGGGGGCGAACGACCGCAACGCGGTCAGGGGGTTCAGGCGAGCACGGTCTCCAGCGTGACCGACTCCAGGCCGAAGGCGTCGGCCACGGCCGGGAAGGTGATCTGGCCCTCGTGGACGTTCAGGCCCTTGGCGAGCGCCGCGTCACGGCGCAGCGCCTCCTTCCAACCGCGGTTCGCCAGCTCCAGCACGTACGGGAGGGTGGCGTTGGTCAGCGCGTAGGTGGAGGTGTTCGGGACGGCGCCCGGCATGTTGGCCACGCAGTAGAAGACCGAGTTGTGGACCTGGAAGGTCGGGTCGTCGTGCGTGGTCGGGTGCGAGTCCTCGAAGCAGCCGCCCTGGTCGATGGCGATGTCGACGAGCACGGAGCCCGGCTTCATCCGGGAGACCAGCTCGTTGGTGACCAGCTTCGGGGCCTTGGCGCCCGGGATCAGCACCGCGCCGACGACCAGGTCGGCGTCCAGGACGGCCTTCTCCAGCTCGAAGGAGTTGGACATGATGGCCTTGATCTTGGTGCCGAAGATCCGGTCGGCCTCGCGCAGCTTGTTGATGTCGCGGTCCAGCAGGGTCACGTCGTAGCCCATGCCGATGGCGATGGTGGCCGCGTGCCAGCCGGAGACGCCACCGCCGATGACGACGGCCTTGGCCGGGTGGGTGCCGGGCACGCCGCCGGGCAGCACGCCGCGGCCGCCGGCCGGGCGCATCAGGTGGTACGAGCCGACCTGCGGGGCCAGCCGGCCCGCGACCTCGGACATCGGGGCGAGCAGCGGCAGCGCGCCGTTGCCCAGCTGCACGGTCTCGTACGCGATGGCGGTGGTGCCGGAGGCGACCAGCGCGTCGGTGCCGGCCCGGTCGGCCGCCAGGTGCAGGTACGTGAAGAGGGTCTGGCCCTTCCGCAGCCGGTGGTACTCGGAGGCGATGGGCTCCTTGACCTTCAGCAGCAGGTCGGCGGTGGCCCACACCTCGTCGGCGGTGGGGAGGATGGTGGCGCCGGCGGCCACGTACTCCTCGTTGGGGATCGAGGAGCCGAGACCGGCGTTGTCCTCGATGTAGACCTCGTGGCCGTTGCGGACCAGCTCATGCACGCCGGCGGGCGTGATGGCCACGCGGTACTCGTGGTTCTTGACCTCGCGGGGGATGCCGACCTTCACGACTGAACACGTCCTCTTGCCATGGGGGTCCCGACCGGAGAAGACCGGTGGGCGACGCGCACGTGGGGAAGCCTCCGGGCATGCCGGGGCAGGGGATCGCTGCGCGACTGAGTTCGAGTGTAATGAAGCCCAGGCGGCCTGTCAGCCTTCCAAATCGAATAATTTCGCCGAAGACATTGGCAGGTTCGTAGGCTTCCACTGGAACTTACCTGTCATAGGTGCCGTAGTAGGGCACTTTCGACGATACCTCCGAAACCGCCCTCACCACCCGCCGTCGACGCGTTCCCGCAGGTCCGCGAGGGCCGCGCCGACGGCCTCCCGGCCGCGCTCGTCGCCGATCCGGCGCAGCGCGGCCAGCGCGGCCCGGTACTCCCGGTCGGCCTCGTCGAAGCGGCGCTGCGCGGTGTGCGCCTCGGCCACCCGGGCCAGCAGCCGGGCCTCCGCCGCGTGGTCGCCCAGCGACTGCCGCAACCCGAGTGCCCGCCCGTACCAGTCGGCGGCGCGCACCGCGTCGCCGAGCGCCCGGTGGCAGCCCGCCGCGCCCTCCAGGGCCCGGGCGCAGAGCGGTTCGTCGCCGACCGCACGGGCGTGCTCCAGGGCGGCCCGGTAGTGCCCGGCGGCCTGCTCCCAGCGACCCGCCGACACCTGGAGGTCGCCCAGGTTGAGCAGCGCCGCCGAGGCCCGGCGGGGGCGGCCGTTGCGCTCGGCGACGGTGAGCACCAGCTCGTGCAGCCGGTAGAGGTCGGCCGGGGCGGCCGCGCCGGTCAGCGGCAGCGCCCGCAGCAGCGCGGTGACCAGCCGGCCGGCCGAGCCGTCCAGGTCGCCCTGCCCGATCGCGTCGGCCACCGCGCCGAGCAGCAGTTCGCGCTCGCCGAGCAGCCAGTCCCGGGCGTGCGCGGCCGAGCTCAGCCGCAGCGCGGCGGGCAGCGGGTCGGGGGCCGGGCCGTCGGCCGGGTCCAGCAGGGCCCGGGCCGACTCGGTCAGCCGGACCAGCCGCTCCAGCAGCCGGGCCCGGGCGAGCTCGGTCTCGGCCGGCCGGTCCTCCTGTTCCCGCAGCCGGACCAGCCGCTGGTAGAGCCGCCCGGGCACCCGGTAGCGCGGGGTGCCGTCGGCGGCCGGCGCCTCCTCCCCGAGCAGCTCCCGCTCGGCCAGCGCGGCCAGCGTCGCGGCCGCCTCCGGTGCCGGGCAGCCGACCAGGGCGGAGGCGGTGCGCGGGTCGGCGGTCTGCGCCGGGGCCAGGGTGAGGAGGCGCAGCATCCGCGCCTGGGCGGCCGGCAGGCCGCGGTAGAGCAGGGTGAAGGCGCCCAGCAGCGGATCGTTGTCGGGGACGGGCACCGGCTCGGCGGGCTCCGGCCCGGGCTTCACCCAGCCCGCCGGGCGCCCGGCCGTCCCGGCCGCCGTCGGGTCGGCCGCCGTCGTCCCTGCCGTCGCCGGCCCGGTGGCGGAGCCGGACCCCGCGGCGGAGCCGGACCCGGTGGCCCGCTCCTCCCCCTTCTTCTGCTGCGCCTTCGGCCGCCCCGGCTGCTCCCCGGCCGTCGCGGGCCGCGCGGCCCCGGCGGCCTGCGCCGTCCGCGCGCTCCCGGGGGTCCTCGCCGCCTCGCCCGGCTTCGGGGCCTTCGCGCCCTCCGCCGGCTTCGGCGGCTCCGGCTCCTCCCCCACCACCCGGCCGAGCTCGCGCACCGCGTCCGTGACCGCGACCTTCGGGTTGCCGCGCAGCCACCCCGCGATCAGCCGCAGCGCGGCCGGACCGGCGGCGCAGGCCTCGGCGAGGTCGGCCCCGCCGACCGGGTCGCAGGAGATCCGGGTGCCGCCCACCAGGTCGGCCAGCAGCTCGCCGGAGGCCTGCCGGTCCAGTCCGCCGAGGATCACCGGGTCGATGTCCTCGATCCCGGTGAGCGGCCCGGCCGTGGTGGCGAGCACCAGGCAGCCGGGTTCGTCGGCGAGCAGCGGCCACAGCTGGCCGGCGTCCCGGACGTCGTCCAGCACCAGCAGCACCTTGAGCCCCGCCAGTGCCTCTCGCAGCGCCACGCTGCCCGGCTCGTCCCGCCCGTCCTCGACGGCCCCGGGCAGCGGCACGGCGGCCTGCGGGTCGAGCTGCTCCAGCAGCAGCCGGGCGGCCCGGCCGGGCGGCACCCGCCCGCCGTCCGGGGCGGACAGCCGGGCGAACAGCACGCCGTCCGGGTAGTCGGCGGCGGCGGTGCGGGCGAAGCGGGTGGCGAGCGCCGTCCGGCCCGAGCCGGGCCGGCCGGCCAGCACGAGCACCGGGCAGCGGCCGCTCACCCGGCGGGCGGCGGCGGCCCGCAGCGCGGCCAGTTCGGTGCGCCGCCCGGCGAACAGGGCGGGCCCGGGGGGCAGCCGGTCGAGCCCCGGGACGGCGCCGGCGGGCGCGTCGGGGCCGGGGTCCATCGTCGCCGTCTTCCTCGCCACCCGTGCCACTCCCGACGTCGTCCCGCGGCCGGCGCCCGACTGGTCGGCGTCCGGCGCTCGGCGGAGGCGGCCCGGGACGGGCGCCCTGTCCACGAAGCGTAGTTCGACCGTCCGGCTGATCCGAGGTGACATCCGGTCCTACGAACCGGCAAATCACCCCAAGGAATCAACCCGGGCGGTTCGCGCACGCCTCGACGGGTGATCAGGCCTCGAAGGGGCGCGCCGGCCAGGGCGCCTCCGGGTGGCGCAGCCCGTCCAGGCCGTCCGGGGAGGTCAGCGCGGCGTGCACGGCGAGGACGCCGGTGACCAGGGTCGGGTTGTGCAGCCGCCCGGCCTGGATCAGCCGGATCAGTTCGGGCACCGGCACCCAGGCGACCTCGATCTCCTGCTCCTCGCCCTCGGCCTCGTAGCGCTCGCCCTCGGCGGCCGACAGGTCGGTCGCCAGGAACATCCGCAGCGCCTCGTCGGTGCCGCCCGGGGAGGTGTAGTAGTCGGCGAGGACCCGCCAGGTGTCGGCCTTGCAGTGCGCCTCCTCGTACAGCTCGCGCCGGGCGGCGTGCCACGGGTTCTCGCCGGGCACGTCGAGCAGGCCGGCCGGCAGCTCCCAGAGCCGCTGGCGCACGGGGTGGCGGTACTGGCGCAGCACCAGCACCCGCTGCTTGTCGTCCAGGGCGAGCACGGAGACCGAGCCGGGGTGGGTCTGGTAGTCGCGCCGGGACCAGCTGCCGTCGGGCATCCGGACCTCCTCGCTGCGCACGCCGGTGACCCGGCCCTGGAACGGCGTCGAGCTCGCCCGGACCTCCCACTCCTCGGCCGTGTCGGCGATCACCAGGTCGCTCTGCTCGTCCATCGCTCTCCCCTTTTCGTCAGTACGACACAATCTAACGCCGGACGGCGGCCCCGCGGGAATCGCGGGGCCGCCGTCCGGTGAACGACCTGGGTCGGGAGGAGTACGACTACTCCGCGGCCGGGGCCGTCTTGATCTCGATGGCGGCCTTGACCAGGCCCGCGAACAGCGGGTGCGGGCGGGTCGGGCGGGACTTCAGCTCCGGGTGGGCCTGGGTGGCCACCAGGTACGGGTGCACCTCGCGCGGGTACTCGACGTACTCGACCAGGTCGCCCTTGGGCGAGAGGCCGGAGAACTGCAGGCCGGTCTTCTCCAGGTCCGCGCGGTAGGCGTTGTTGACCTCGTAGCGGTGGCGGTGGCGCTCCTCGACGTACGGCTCGCCGCCGTAGACCTCGCGGACGATCGAGCCCTCGGCGAGCTTGGCCGGGTACAGGCCCAGGCGCATGGTGCCGCCCAGGTCGCCCTTGCCGTCGACGATCGCCAGCTGCTCGGCCATGGTGGAGACGACCGGGTGCTTGGCGGCGGCGTCGAACTCGGTGGAGTTGGCCTCGGGCAGGCCGGCCAGGTTGCGGGCGGCCTCGATGACCACGCACTGCAGGCCCAGGCACAGGCCCAGCAGCGGGACCTTGTTCTCGCGGGCGAAGGTGATGGCGCCGACCTTGCCGTTGACGCCGCGGTCGCCGAACCCGCCGGGGATGCAGATCGCGTCGACGTCGCCGAGCTGGGCGCGGGCGCCCTCGGGGGTCTCGCAGTCGTCCGAGGTGACCCACTTGATCTCGACCCGCGCGTTGTTGGCGAAGCCGCCGGCGCGCAGCGCCTCGGTCACCGACAGGTAGGCGTCCGGCAGGTCGATGTACTTGCCGACCAGGGCGACCTTGACGATGTGCTGGGGCTCGTGGACGCGGCGCAGCAGGTCGTCCCAGGTGGTCCAGTCCACGTCGCGGAACGGCAGGTCCAGGCGGCGCACCACGTACGCGTCCAGGCCCTCGCCGTGCAGCACCTTCGGGATGTCGTAGATCGACTTGGCGTCGATGGCCGCGACCACGGCCTCCTCGTCCACGTCGCACATCAGCGAGATCTTGCGCTTGATCGCCTGCGGGACCTCGCGGTCGGCGCGCAGCACGATCGCGTCCGGCTGGATGCCGATGTTGCGCAGCGCGGCGACGGAGTGCTGGGTGGGCTTGGTCTTGAGCTCGCCGGAGGGGCCGATGTACGGCAGCAGGGAGACGTGCACGAAGAACACGTTGTCCCGGCCGACCTCGTGCCGGACCTGGCGGACGGCCTCCAGGAACGGCAGCGACTCGATGTCGCCGACGGTGCCGCCGACCTCGGTGATCACGACGTCGACGTCCTCGGTCGCCATCCGGCGGATCCGGGACTTGATCTCGTTGGTGATGTGCGGGATGACCTGGACGGTGTCGCCCAGGTACTCGCCGCGGCGCTCCTTGGCGATGACCGTCGAGTACACCTGGCCGGTGGTGACGTTCGCCGAGCCGTGCAGGTTGGTGTCGAGGAAGCGCTCGTAGTGACCGATGTCCAGGTCGGTCTCGGCGCCGTCGTCGGTGACGAAGACCTCACCGTGCTGGAACGGGTTCATGGTGCCCGGGTCCACGTTGAGGTACGGGTCGAGCTTCTGCATGGTCACACGCAGGCCGCGGGCCTTGAGCAGCGCGCCGAGGCTGGAGGCGGTGAGCCCCTTGCCGAGCGAAGAGGCGACACCCCCGGTGACGAAGAGGTGCTTGGTCGTCACGGCGCGGCCGTTCGCTGCCTTGCCGGAATGGGGCTGTGCCAAGAGGGGGCTCCCGTGGGTCGCGTGTCGAAGGTGACGTGGGCGGGAGGCTCGCGGCTCGCCGGGCGACGGAGGCCCGCAGCTGTGCGGGGCTCGTAGGGTCGTCGGTTCGGCTGGTCCGGGGCGTTTGATCCCGCCGGTCCACGGGATACCAGGGTAACAGTGACCCGACCGGGACGCCTTTCGGCCCGCGCTCGGTGCTCCGGGAGCGTGCGCCGGGCGCACCACCGGCGCATCATCCGCCGCACGCGTCACACCGGTCGCACCACCCGCCGGACCGGGCCAGCCGGGGCGCTCCGACCGGGCCATGGCGGCTCCTCCGTTACGGCCACCCGGAGCTGATCCTTCCGGACCATCCTGCGCCACGCCCCCGCGATGCACGGCATTTCCGCCGAATTGCGGCGCCACACGAAGCTGCGCCCGCGTGCTTCGCCCCTTTCGTCCGTCGTAAGCTGCACGGACGCATCGCGACAGCACGAGCACGCGGAGGGCGTGGGAGCGTCAGGACACTCCCGGTCCCCGATGCGCGACCGGACCTCCCCGTTATCCAGCTCCTCCCCACCCACCCTCAGGGGCTCGCCCGAGCCTCGCGCGGACACTCCAGCAAGGCCCGCCACCACCCCCCGGCGGGCCGGACGTCCCGGGGTGAACCTCCGGCCCCGCAGACCGCTCGCTCCCGGGTTCGCCGATGCCCTGACCACATTGCGAACTGGAGATCCACGTGGCCGGCCGTATCGAGGACTACGCACTCATCGGGGACATGCAGACCGCTGCCCTGGTCAGCAGGGACGGGGCGGTGGACTGGCTCTGCCTCCCCCGCTTCGACTCGCCGGCGGTGTTCGCCGGCCTGCTGGGCACCGATGAACACGGCTTCTGGCGGATCGGCCCGGCCGAGGCCGTGGCGACCGAGCTCCCCGCCCCCGCCGCCGCTCCCGCCCGGGCCGACCTGCCCCGCTTCACCGACACCGCCGCCCTGCGCGTCCCCCCGCCCACCGCCGCCGCCCCCGCCGTGCCCGCCGACCGGCGCCGCTACCGGGGCGACTCGCTGATCCTGGAGCAGGAGTGGGACGCCCAGGGCGGCACCGTCCGGGTGATCGACTTCATGCCGCCGCGCCCGCTGGCCGGCAAGGACTCGGTGCCCCAGATGATCCGGATCGTCGAGGGCGTGGCCGGCACCGTGCGGATGCGCTCGGCGCTGCGGATGCGCTTCTCGTACGGGCGGATCGTCCCCTGGGTGCACCGGGTCGAGCAGGCCGACGGCGGCCACCGCACCGTCGCCGTCGCCGGGCCCGACTCGGTCTGGCTGGACGGCGAGGCCGAGACCTACGGGCGCGACCTCACCACCTACGCCGACCTCACCGTCCGGGCGGGCGAGCGGATCGCCTTCGCGCTCACCTGGCAGGCCTCCCACCTGGAGCCCCCGGCCGTCCCGGACGCCGAGGCGATGCTCGACGCCACCGCGGACTTCTGGCACGACTGGGCCGACCAGTGCACCTACCAGGGCCCCTACCGCGAGGCCGTGGTCCGCTCGCTGATCACCCTCAAGGGCCTCACCTATGCCCCCACCGGCGGCATCGTCGCCGCCCCCACCACCTCGCTGCCCGAGGACATCGGCGGCGAGCGCAACTGGGACTACCGCTACACCTGGCTGCG